>NZ_WTLA01000039.1:0-27229 GCF_011378845.1 Pseudoalteromonas sp. Z9A4 | reverse complement strand
GCAGTTAGTGTAGTTTTACCGTGGTCAACGTGGCCGATTGTACCAACGTTTACGTGCGGTTTTACGCGTTCAAACTTTTCTTTTGCCATCTTAAAAAATTCCTAATAAAGAAATTAAAGCCTGACTCACTATTGAGCCAGACAAGCTAAAATTATATAACAGCGCGAGCTGAAATTATTGTATCTGCAACGTTTTTAGAGGCTTCAGCGTACTTCACAAACTCCATAGAGTATGAGGCACGGCCCTGTGTTGCAGATCGTAAAGCAGTCGCATAACCAAACATTTCAGAAAGAGGAACCTGCGCATTAATTTGCTTAAGTCCACCTAATGCATCTTCCATGCCTTCGATTATGCCGCGGCGACGGTTTAAGTCGCCAACTACATCACCCATATTTGAATCAGGAGTGAGTACTTCAACCTTCATTACTGGCTCTAGTAGTACAGGGTTAGCTTTAAGCGCCCCATCTCTCATTGCCAGTGAACCTGCTATTTTAAATGCCATTTCATTCGAATCTACATCATGGAATGAACCATCATATAAAGTCGCTTTAACGCCAAGTAATGGGTAGCCTGCCAGTACACCTTGAGACATTTGCTCTTGGATACCTTTGTCTACCGCAGGGACGAACTCTTTAGGAACAGAACCACCTACGGTTTCGTTAACGAACTCGTAAATTGGTGACTCATCATCCGTAATATCCATCGGTTCAAGTTTAATCCAAACGTGACCATATTGACCACGACCACCTGACTGACGTATAAACTTCCCTTCAACCTTAACAGTTGAACGAATAGCTTCTCGGTATGAGACCTGCGGCTTACCAACGTTACATTCAACACTGAATTCACGTTTCATACGGTCGACGATGATATCTAGGTGAAGTTCACCCATGCCAGAGATTATAACCTGGCCTGATTCTTCGTCAGTTTGTACTCGAAAAGAAGGGTCTTCAGCAGCTAGTTTACCCAGCGCGATACCCATCTTATCTTGGTCAGCTATAGTGCGAGGCTCAACCGCAATAGAGATTACTGGTTCAGGGAATTCCATACGCTCAAGCGTAATAATAGAATTCGGATCACACAGTGTTTCACCTGTTGTTACGTCTTTAAGACCAATAGCTGCCGCGATGTCGCCTGCGAAAACTTCTTTGATCTCTTCACGAGAGTTTGAATGCATCTGTACGATACGGCCAAGTCGCTCACGCTTACTTTTTACTGGATTATATACCGTGTCACCCTGTTTAACAGTACCAGAGTAAACACGGAAAAAGGTCAAGGTTCCAACAAACGGGTCTGTTGCAATCTTAAAAGCGAGTGCAGCAAACGGCGCTTTATCATTAGCTGGACGTTCTTCCTCAGTACCATTTTCTAGGATACCTTGGATTTGTTTCACTTGCTCTGGTGAAGGCATATATTCAACAACGCAATCAAGCACAGCTTGAACACCTTTGTTTTTAAATGCGCTACCACAAGTAACTGGAACAATCTCATTAGCTAATGTTCGTTGGCGTAAAGCATTTTTAATTTCTGCTTCACTTAACTCTTCACCTTCTAAGTATTTATCCATTAGTTCTTCTGTTGCTTCAGCAGCGCTTTCAACTAAGTGAGAGCGCCATTCTTCAGCTAATTCCAGAAGTTCTGCCGGTATTGCCTCATAAGAGAAAGTCATACCCTGGTCCGCTTCGTTCCAGTTAATCACTTTCATTTTTATAAGGTCAATAACACCTTTAAAGTCGTCCTCAGCGCCTACAGGCAACTGAATTGGAACAGGCGTTGCTCCAAGACGAGATTTCACCTGGCTAACCACAGCTAAGAAGTCAGCGCCCGTGCGATCCATTTTATTTACGAAAATCATTCTCGGAACTTCGTATTTGTTCGCTTGACGCCAAACTGTCTCAGTTTGCGGCTGTACACCAGATGAAGCACAAAGAACAACTACCGCACCATCTAATACGCGTAAAGAACGCTCTACTTCGATAGTGAAATCTACGTGTCCTGGAGTATCAATAATATTGATACGATGGGCGTCAAATTGAGCGTCCATCCCTTTCCAAAAACACGTTGTTGCAGCAGAAGTGATTGTGATACCACGCTCTTGTTCCTGCTCCATCCAATCCATAGTTGCAGCGCCATCATGTACTTCACCGATCTTATGAGAAAGACCCGTGTAGAACAGAACACGTTCTGTTGTGGTGGTTTTGCCTGCATCTACGTGAGCGACAATACCTATATTACGATAGCGCTCAAGTGGAGTTGTACGTGCCATATGATCCTCTTAAAGGTTAAAGACAGATTACCAACGGTAATGAGCGAATGCTTTATTCGCTTCAGCCATACGGTGAACGTCTTCACGTTTCTTAACCGCAGTGCCTTTATTATCAGAAGCGTCAACGATTTCTTGAGCTAAACGTAAGCCCATAGATTTTTCGCCACGCTTACGTGCAGCGTCTACTAACCAACGCATACCTAATGCGTTACGACGAACTGGACGTACTTCAACTGGTACTTGATAAGTTGAACCACCAACACGGCGAGATTTAACTTCTACCTGTGGGCGGATGTTATCAAGTGCAGTTTCAAAGATTTCTAGGTGCGACTTGCCTGATTTCTCAGCAGCCACGTCTAGCGCACCATAAACAATTTTTTCAGCAGTAGATTTCTTGCCGTCTAACATCACGATGTTAACGAATTTAGCAAGAAGTTCCGATCCGAACTTAGGATCTGGAAGAATTTTACGTTGACCGATTACGCGTCTTCTAGGCATTTTGTATCTCCGGTTTATTCAGGTTTGCTCTTTCGAGTCAATCACCCAAAACAATAATTATAAATATTTAGTGCTTGGCCTTACTAACGGAAAACATTAGCCTTTAGGGCGTTTAGTACCGTATTTAGAACGAGCTTGACGACGGTCGCTAACGCCTGCACAGTCAAGTGCACCACGAACAGTGTGAAAACGCACACCTGGTAAATCTTTAACACGACCACCACGGATTAGGATTACACTATGCTCTTGAAGGTTATGACCTTCACCACCAATGTATGAAGTTACTTCGAAACCGTTAGTTAAACGTACACGAGCTACTTTACGTAACGCCGAGTTAGGTTTCTTAGGTGTAGTTGTATATACGCGAGTACATACACCGCGCTTTTGCGGACACGCTTTTAGTGCAGCTGAGTTACTTTTCGTAACCTTGCTACGGCGTGGCTTACGCACTAGCTGGTTAATAGTTGCCATTTAAATAGCTCCTGAAATTAAAATTACTACTGAAAAAAATAAAAAATCCGCCCTTTATTTACGAGCCTGCATTAAGCACACAAGTAAATGGGTGGCGGAATTTTAATGAGCAAAGTTTAACCTGTCAACCTAAACTAACCACAAGACAGCATATAACTGCCTTGCGATCACTTAATCTATTGATTAAGAACAGTTTATTGATTTCCAGACAAATCAGCATTTAGAGCGTCTGTAAGTGCTTGAGTTGCCTCTTCTGCACTTACTGTTTGCTCTTCTACTACTACTTTGCTTTGTTTACGGCGAGCCATACGTTCTTGATGATACGCAAAACCGGTACCGGCTGGGATCAAACGACCCACAATTACGTTTTCTTTAAGACCGCGAAGCTCATCGCTCTTACCATTCACTGCCGCATCTGTAAGAACACGTGTTGTCTCTTGGAAAGACGCTGCAGAGATGAAAGATTCTGTTGCTAGTGATGCTTTTGTGATACCCATTAACTGGATTTCAAACTTAGCTGGTATCTTACCTTGTTTTTCAAGGTCACGGTTTGCGATATTAACGCGCGCCACTTCGATTTGTTCACCGGCTAAGAAGTCAGTATCACCGCCGTGCATGATGGTACATTTACGTAACATTTGACGGATAATTGTTTCAATGTGCTTATCATTGATCTTAACGCCTTGCAAACGGTAAACCTCTTGCACTTCGTTAACGATATAGTTAGCAACATGAGTCACACCACGTAGGCGCAAGATGTCATGCGGTGATTCAGGACCATCGGCGATAACTTCACCTTTAGACACTTGCTCACCTTCAAACACGTTAAGTTGACGCCATTTAGGAATCATCTCTTCGTAATGATCACCCTCAGCTGGAGTAATAACTAAACGCTTCTTACCTTTAGTCTCTTTACCGAAGCTAATTGTACCAGTTACTTCAGCTAATATAGCTGGTTCTTTTGGCTTACGAGCTTCAAATAAGTCGGCTACGCGTGGTAGACCACCCGTGATATCACGAGTTTTCGAACCTTCTTGCGGAATACGTGCTAACACGTCACCTGGGTTTGCTGTAACGCCGTCAATAACTTCAATCGTCGTGAATGAAGGAAGACGTGTTTCTTGCAGACCGCGCTCTTCACTTTCGATGATAAGCTTTGGTTCTTTCGTATTTACTTTAGCAAGATCTTTAACAACTACACGGGTTAAACCCGTTAGCTCATCAGTCTGTGCTTCAGTATTTGAATCATCGATATCGCTGAACGATACTTTTGATTTATGCTCAAGAACGATTGGGTGACTATGCGGGTCCCAAGTAGCAACTATATCGTTACCTAGAACTTCCGTATTGTCTTGCACTGTTAATACCGCACCGTAAGGTACTTTATAGCGCTCTTTCTCACGACCATGACTATCAATGATAGTAATTTCCGTAGAACGAGAAGTAATAACAATCTTACCGTCTGTGTTAAGTACGTACTTAGAGTTATGAAGTTTTAATGTACCGTTAGTTTTTACTTGTACATTATTTTCTGCAGACGCTCTAGATGCCGCACCACCGATGTGGAAGGTACGCATTGTTAACTGTGTACCCGGCTCACCGATTGACTGTGCCGCGATAACACCCACTGATTCACCAGCGTTGATGATATGACCACGTGCTAGGTCACGACCGTAACAGTTAGCACAAACACCAAAGTCATTATCACAAGTGATAACAGAACGTACACGAACTTCATCTACTGAATGCTCTTCTAAAAGATCACACAGTTTTTCGTCTAGCATGATATTACGTTCAACAAGCACTGTATTAGTACCTGGAATCACAATATCTTCAGCAACAACACGACCTAGAACACGTTCACGAAGTGCTTCTACAACATCACCACCTTCAATAAGCGGTTTCATTGTTAAGCCATCTTCTGTGCCACAGTCATCTTCATTGATTACCAAATCTTGTGCAACGTCTACTAGACGACGCGTTAGGTAACCCGAGTTTGCTGTTTTAAGTGCTGTATCGGCAAGACCTTTACGCGCACCATGCGTTGAGATGAAGTACTGAAGTACGTTTAGACCTTCACGGAAGTTAGCTGTGATTGGAGTCTCGATGATTGAACCATCTGGACGTGCCATTAGACCACGCATACCCGCCAACTGACGAATCTGTGCAGCACTACCACGAGCACCTGAGTCGGCCATCATAAACACTGAGTTAAATGACGGTTGCTCTACTTCTTCACCTTGTGCATTGATAACTGTGTCTTTCGACAAGTTAGACATCATCTCACGTGATAAGTTTTCGTTTACACGTGACCAGATATCGATAACTTTGTTGTACTTTTCACCAGCCGTTACAAGACCTGATTGGAATTGTTGGTTGATTTCAGTAACTTCAGCTTCAGCTGATTCAATTATCTGTGCTTTAACCGGTGGGATAACTAAGTCATCAATACCGATAGAAACACCTGACTTCATTGCATAATGGAAACCGGTGTACATAACTTGGTCAGCAAAGATAACTGTATCTTTAAGACCTAGACGACGGTAACACTCATTCAATAAGCCAGAAATCTGCTTTTTACCTAGCGGCTGGTTGATTGACGCAAACGGCATGCCTTTAGGTAAAATTAGAGACAGAATTGCACGACCAACAGTTGTATCGATAACAGTAATAGTATCTTCTACTACGCCGTCTTCGTTTTTAACTGATTGGCTAATACGTACTTTCACAATTGCGTGAAGGTCTGCATTGCCACTGCGGTATGCTTTTTCTGCTTCTTTTGGATCTTTAAATATCGCGCCTTCGCCTTTAGCGTTAATGCGGTCACGAGTCATGTAATAAAGACCCAATACAACATCCTGTGAAGGAACGATGATTGGCTCACCATTCGCAGGAGATAGAATGTTGTTTGTTGACATCATTAATGCACGAGCTTCAAGCTGCGCTTCGATTGTTAACGGTACGTGTACCGCCATTTGGTCACCATCGAAATCGGCGTTGTACGCCGCACATACTAATGGATGCAAATGAATCGCTTTACCTTCGATAAGCACAGGCTCAAACGCTTGGATACCCAAACGGTGAAGTGTTGGTGCACGGTTAAGTAATACTGGATGTTCACGAATTACTTCGTCAAGTACATCCCATACTTCCGGAACTTCACGTTCAACCATCTTCTTAGCAGCTTTGATTGTCGTAGCCATGCCGCGACGTTCTAATTTGCCATAGATGAATGGTTTGAATAGCTCTAGTGCCATCTTCTTAGGAAGACCACATTGGTGAAGCTTAAGTGTAGGACCAACTGTGATTACAGAACGGCCTGAATAATCTACACGCTTACCAAGTAAGTTCTGACGGAAACGACCTTGCTTACCCTTGATCATATCAGCAAGAGATTTAAGAGGACGTTTGTTAGAACCTGTAATTGCACGACCACGACGACCGTTATCAAGTAGCGCATCTACCGCTTCTTGTAACATACGTTTTTCGTTACGTACAATAATGTCTGGTGCTGCTAAATCTAGTAGACGCTTAAGACGGTTATTACGGTTAATAACACGACGGTAAAGGTCATTTAGATCAGATGTCGCAAAACGACCACCGTCTAATGGTACTAATGGGCGTAGATCAGGTGGCAATACTGGAAGTACTGTCATGATCATCCACTCAGGGTTATTACCTGATTGGTGGAACGATTCCATTAACTTAAGACGTTTAGTGATTTTTTTACGCTTAGTTTCAGAGTTAATTGTTGGTAACTCTTCACGCATCTCAGCTATTAATTGAGCAAGATCAAGTTCACGAAGCAAGTCTAAAACTGCTTCAGCACCCATCTTAGCTTCAAACTCATCACCGTGCTCTTCTAGTGAATCTAAGTATTCTTCTTCACCTAATAGCTGACCACGCTCAAGCGTTGTCATACCAGGTTCAGTTACTACGAATGATTCGAAGTAAAGAACACGTTCAATATCACGAAGCGTCATATCTAGCATTAAGCCAATACGTGACGGTAATGATTTTAAAAACCATATATGTGCAACTGGGCTCGCAAGGTCGATATGACCCATACGATCGCGTCGCACTTTAGTGAGTGTTACTTCAACGCCACACTTTTCACAGATCACACCACGGTGTTTAAGGCGTTTATATTTACCACATAAACACTCATAATCTTTCACTGGGCCGAAAATACGGGCACAGAATAAGCCATCGCGCTCAGGCTTGAAAGTACGGTAGTTAATAGTCTCAGGTTTCTTTACTTCACCGTATGACCATGAACGAACCATGTCTGGTGAAGCAAGACCAATGCGAATTGCATCGAATTCTTCGGTCTTATTTTGTTGCTTCAGAAACTTAAGTAAGTCTTTCACCTTAGCTCTCCTGTCGGAGTTAATCTTGAGGACGGATAATCTCGTCCCTACATTCTATTCAGCCGTAACAGATGCTGCAGCGTTAACTGCAGCATCTAATTGGCTTAATTTTCTTCCAACTCGATGTTGATACCCAGTGAGCGGATTTCTTTCAACAATACGTTGAACGATTCTGGCATACCTGGTTCCATTTTATGGTTACCATCAACGATGTTTTTATACATCTTAGTACGACCGTTCACGTCATCCGATTTCACTGTTAGCATTTCTTGTAGAGTGTAAGCAGCACCGTAAGCTTCAAGTGCCCATACTTCCATCTCACCAAAACGCTGGCCACCGAACTGTGCTTTACCACCCAGCGGCTGCTGAGTAACAAGGCTGTAAGAACCAGTAGAACGTGCGTGCATCTTATCGTCAACCAAGTGGTTAAGTTTAAGCATGTACATGTAACCAACGGTTACTTGACGTTCAAACTGATCGCCAGTACGGCCATCATAAAGTGTAACCTGACCACTACGAGGATAGCCCGCAAGCTCAAGCATGTCTTTGATTTCGCTTTCTTTCGCGCCATCAAATGCAGGAGTAGCTATTGGTAAACCACCTTTTAAGTTTTCAGCTAGACGACGAATTTCGTCATCAGTGAAGCTAGCAATATCTACAACTTGGCGAGATTCGCCAATTTCGTATGCTTGCTTGATGAAGTCACGTAGCTCATGAAGCTCACGTTGTTCTTTCATCATCTCTTCAATACGTTCACCAATACCACGTGCAGCAAGACCCATATGTGTTTCAAGGATCTGACCGATGTTCATACGTGATGGTACACCTAGTGGATTCAATACGATATCTACCGTACGACCTTTGTCATCGTAAGGCATATCTTCTACTGGTACGATAGTCGAGATAACACCTTTGTTACCATGACGACCCGCCATTTTATCACCCGGTTGGATACGACGTTTAACAGCTAGGTATACTTTAACAATCTTAAGTACGCCTGGTGCTAAGTCATCACCTTGGGTAATTTTACGACGTTTGTTTTCAAACTTCTTATCGTATTCAGCTTTAAGTTCATCGTACTGTGCAGCTAGTTGCTCAAGCTCAGCTTGCTTGTCTTCTTCAGCAAGGCTTTGCGTAAGTACTTTTTCAGCATTTAGAGATGCAAGTTTATCTTCATCAAAACCAGCAGCTATAAGTAGCTTACGTGCACGGTCTAAAACGCCTGCTTCTAAAATACGGAACTCTTCGTTGAAGTCTTTCTTCGCTTCGCGAAGCTGCATGTCTTCAACTTCTAACGCGCGTTTATCTTTTTCAACACCATCACGGGTGAAAACTTGCACGTCAATTACAGTACCAGTTACAGAATTTGGTACACGTAAAGAGCTGTCTTTAACGTCAGACGCTTTTTCGCCGAAGATAGCACGCAGTAGCTTCTCTTCAGGTGTAAGCTGTGTCTCGCCTTTAGGAGTCACTTTACCTACTAGGATATCGCCGCCTTTAACTTCAGCACCAATATATACAACGCCTGATTCATCAAGCTTGCCTAGTGCAGATTCACCCACGTTCGGGATATCTGCTGTGATCTCTTCTGGACCTAATTTAGTATCACGGGCAACACACTGTAGCTCTTGAATATGGATAGTCGTTAGACGATCTTCTTCAACTACGCGCTCTGATAACAAGATTGAATCTTCGAAGTTGTAACCGTTCCATGGCATGAATGCCACGCGAAGGTTTTGACCAAGGGCTAAGTCACCTAAGTCAGTCGAAGGACCATCTGCTAACACGTCACCACGAGTAACCGGTTCGCCAACCATACAAGTTGGTTTTTGGTTAATACATGTATTTTGGTTAGAACGTGTGTATTTGGTTAAGTTGTAGATGTCGATGCCCGCTTCACCAGGGATGCGTTCTTCTTCATGTACATTTACAACGATGCGACTTGCGTCAGCATACATTACTTCACCACCACGTTTAGCAACGATAGTTACACCAGAATCTTTCGCTAGTGTTAACTCAATACCAGTACCTACTAACGGCTTATCCGCTTTCAATGTTGGTACTGCTTGACGTTGCATGTTTGAACCCATCAATGCACGGTTAGCATCATCGTGTTCTAGGAACGGGATAAGTGCTGCCGCTACAGAGATCACCTGTTGTGGTGATACATCCATATACTGCTGGTCCATGCGACCCATAAAGGTAGATTCACCTTTGTGACGACATGGGATAAGTTCATCAACAAACTCATTGGTTTCAGTTAAGTTTGAGTTCGCCTGTGCGATAACAAACTGACCTTCTTCAATGGCTGATAAATAATCAACTTCATCAGTTACAACACCGTCTACCACTTTGCGGTAAGGTGTTTCTAAGAAACCGTAGTCATTTGTACGTGCGTACGTAGACAACGAGTTAATTAGACCGATATTTGGACCCTCAGGAGTCTCGATTGGACATACGCGACCATAGTGAGTTACGTGAACGTCACGTACTTCAAAGCCTGCGCGTTCACGAGTTAGACCGCCCGGACCTAATGCAGAGATACGACGTTTGTGCGTAACTTCTGATAGTGGGTTATTTTGGTCCATAAACTGTGATAACTGAGACGAGCCGAAGAACTCTTTAACAGCTGCCGAAATAGGCTTAGCGTTAATAAGATCTTGTGGCATTATCGCGTCAAGGTCACCTAAGCTTAAACGCTCACGTACAGCACGTTCAACACGTACTAGACCAACACGGAATTGGTTCTCAGCCATTTCGCCAACACTACGTATACGACGGTTGCCTAAGTGATCGATATCATCAACATCGCCTTGACCGTTACGAATAGCAATTAATACTTTCATAACAGACACGATGTCTTCTTTGCTTAATGTGCCAGGGCCTGTGTCTGTATCGTAACCAACACGGCTATTGAACTTCATACGACCTACAGTAGATAAGTCATAACGTTCTTCAGAGAAGAACAAGTTCTGGAATAAGGCTTCAGCCGCGTCTTTCGTCGGTGGCTCGCCTGGGCGCATCATGCGGTAAATTTCTACTAGTGCTTCTAAACGGCTGCTTGCAGAGTCAATGTTTAATGTATTTGACATGTAAGCACCGCTGTCCACTTCATTGATATATAACGTATCAATTTTAGTGTAACCGGCTTTAACCAATTCAGCCATTAGCTCTAGAGTTAGCTCGTCATTTGCATTTGCAATAACTTCACCAGTTGACTCATCAACATAGTTTTTAGCTACAATACGGCCAATGATGTACTCATGTGGTACTTCTAATTGCTTAATGCCTTTCTTCTCGATGCTCTTGATGTGGCGAGCCGTAACACGACGACCGCTTTCAACAAATACTTCACCGTCTTCGCTCTTGATATCAAAAGCGGCAGTTTCACCACGTAAACGCGAAGGTACAAGTTCCATAAGAACTTTACCATTCGTTACTTCAAACGTAGTGTTATCGAAGAACATATCTAGGATTTGTTCGCTAGAATAATCTAGTGCACGTAGGATAATAGACGCCGGTAATTTACGACGGCGGTCAATACGTACATATAAGTTATCTTTTGCATCAAATTCGAAGTCTAACCATGAACCACGGTAAGGTATAACGCGTGCGTTATATAATACTTTACCCGATGAATGGGTTTTACCGCGGTCGTTATCAAAGAATACACCAGGGCTACGGTGTAGCTGAGAAACGATAACACGCTCTGTACCATTGATTACAAAAGTACCGGTATCTGTCATGAGCGGAATTTCGCCCATGTAAACTTCTTGCTCTTTAATGTCTTTAACTGTGCCTGGTGCTTCTTTGTCCATAACAACAAGACGCAGTTTCACGCGAAGTGGAGCAGAATAAGTCACACCGCGAATTTGACATTCTTTTACATCGAAAACTGGCTCACCAATACGGTAACTTACGTATTGAAGCTCAGAATTTCCCGAGTAGCTTTTAATAGGGAACACAGAACGGAAGGCAGCTTCCAAACCATGATCGCCATCAGCGTCCGGCACTAAGAATTTTTTAAACGATTCTAACTGTGTAGACAGTAAAAAAGGTATATCCAAAACTTGTGGACGTTTACCAAAATCCTTACGGATACGTTTCTTTTCAGAATAAGAGTAAGCCATGGGGTTCCTCAGCTTGCTGATCTTTGACCCGACCTGTTCTTGTAAGAACAGACTTAACTGGCAGCTATGCCAAGATTTTACAACATTCAATTGTTGCTCTAATTTAGCTCTCACTTTAACACTAGCAAACTATAAAGCGTTGAAAGTAAAGAAAAAAATCAGATTTTATTTGTGCTAAAAGAGTAGATCACTCTATAGCGCAAAAAGGCCGGTGATTAAATAATCACCAGCCCTTGCCTGATTTCTCAGGCAGCGAACTTAGCAAAAGCTAAATTACTTAACCTCAACTTCAGCACCAGCTTCAGTAAGATCTTTTGCAAGTGCTTCAGCTTCTTCTTTAGATACACCTTCTTTAACAGGTGTAGGAGCAGCTTCAACAAGAGCTTTCGCTTCTTTAAGGCCAAGGCCAGTTGCGCTACGAACAGCTTTGATTGCAGAAACCTTGTTAGCGCCAGCGCCAGTAAGGATTACGTCAAATTCTGTTTTCTCTTCAGCAGCTTCAGCAGCTGGACCAGCTACCATTGCAGCTGCAGCAGTTACGCCGAATTTTTCTTCCATTGCTTCGATAAGAGCAACAACGTCCATTACTGACATTTCAGCAATTGCGTCAAGGATTTGGTCTTTAGATACAGACATTACAAATTTCCTAATAATTAACGGACATTACGTCCAAATAAATTTTACACCGAAAGTGATTAAACAGCTTAAAATTAAGCAGCTTGCTCTTCTTTCTGTAGACGTACTGCTTCAATTGTTTTACACAATTTGCCAGCAGACGCTTCTTTCATAGCACTCATTAAGCGTGCAACAGCTTCATCGTATGTAGGTAATGTAGCAAGCATTGCTGCATCAACAACATTTCCTTCAAAAGCGGCCGTTTTAAGCTCGAATTTCTCATTCTTTTTCGCGAAATCTGAAAAGATACGCGCAGCAGCACCTGGGTGCTCTGATGAGAAAGCAATTAAGCTTGGACCAACAAATGAATCAGAAAGACACTCAAAATCTGTTCCTTCAAGAGCACGTTTTGCTAAAGTGTTACGGACAACTTTCATCCAAACACCATTTGCACGAGCTTCTTTACGAAGGGCAGTAATTGCGCCAACTGTTACACCACGAGAATCTGCAACAACTGCAGATAGAGCACCATTGGCTGCTTCGTTGACTTCAGCAACTATTGCTTTTTTGCCTTGAAGATTTAAAGCCATGGGTGTTACTCCTGGTTTAATGGGGATACCGATTATCGGATTCCCCTGTTCTACTCTTCCCTACCAAACAAGGTAGAGATGCTTTTTACGGCGAGAGCCAGAAGGATTAGGAAAAATCTATCTGGGGTCTACACCGTCTACGTAGGTGAATATTAAGGCCGAAGCCACCTACGGTCTTGGACGGAAGCCCAATTTATCGTTAACCCCGAAGGCTTAACGAAATTATGGACTTCAACCCGAATTCTTTACTTTGCCAATTAATAAATTAATCAACAAAATGGCGCGAAATTATAGTACAAATTTCACGCCATGTAAACACTGATTAAGCTACAGTTGTGCTTAAAGTGTTTTGGTCAACAGAAACGCCTGCGCCCATTGTTGTAGAGATAGTTACTTTCTTCAAGTAAACACCTTTAGCTTGAGAAGGTTTAGCCTTCTTAAGCGCAACAATTAGAGACTCAAGGTTTTGTTGTAATTGCTCTGCAGTGAAATCAACCTTACCAATAGTAGTATGGATGATGCCATTTTTGTCATTACGGTAACGTACTTGACCTGCTTTAGCATTTTTAACTGCTTCTGCAACGTTAGGCGTTACAGTACCAGTTTTAGGGTTTGGCATTAGACCACGTGGGCCTAAGATTTGACCTAGTTGACCAACAACACGCATAGCGTCTGGTGATGCAACAACAACGTCAAAGTTCATCTCGCCTTTTTTAACTAGTTCAGCAAGATCTTCCATGCCTACTAATTCAGCACCGGCTTCTTTTGCAGCTTCTGCATTAGCGCCTTGTGTGAATACAGCAACACGAACGTCACGACCAGTACCGTTAGGTAGTACAGTAGCACCACGAACGTTTTGATCAGATTTACGAGCATCGATACCAAGGTTAACGGCAACGTCAACACTTTCTACGAATTTAGCTGTCGCTAACTCTTTTAAAAGAGCAACTGCTTCATTGATTTCGTAATCTTTAGTTACTTCCACTTTTTCGCGGATAGTACGCATACGTTTAGTTAATTTAGCCATTTCTTAGTCCTCTACGTTCAAGCCCATCGCACGCGCAGAACCTGCGATAGTGCGAACCGCTGCGTCCATATCGGCAGCTGTAAGGTCAGTTCGTTTTGTCTCAACAATTTCTTCAAGTTGAGCACGAGTTACTGTGCCTACTTTATCAGTGTTAGGACGGCCTGAGCCTGACTTGATACCAGCAGCTTTCTTAAGTAAGTAAGCAGCAGGTGGCGTTTTCATGTCGAACGTAAATGAACGGTCACCGTAAACAGAGATCACTACAGGAACTGGAGCGCCTTTTTCGATAGACTCTGTACGTGCGTTAAACGCTTTACAGAATTCCATGATGTTTACACCGTGTTGACCTAGTGCAGGACCTACTGGAGGACTAGGATTAGCCATACCAGCGGCAACTTGTAGCTTGATTAGAGCTTCAACTTTTTTAGCCATTATAAATACCTCATTTGGTGGGTCTCAGCCTTGTGCGCGCGAGGACGCGTACTCTAACGGCTTCCCAGTTTAAAAATTGGTTTCGTACTTTTTGCACAGTAAAAATAAATTTTACCTTAATACAAAAAGGCCGCTGATTATAAGTTAATCAGCGGCCTTTTTCAAGCTTCATGCCAAAATTTAAATAAAAATTAGCGAAGCTTTTTTAATCAATTACTTATCTTGCTCAACTTGACCGAATTCAAGCTCAACTGGCGTAGAACGACCAAAAATAAGTACAGATACTTTTACGCGGCTCTTTTCGTAGTCAACTTCTTCAACTACACCACTGAAATCTGCAAATGGTCCGTCTGTAACGCGAACAACTTCACCTGGTTCAAATAATGTAGCAGGTTTAGGTGCTTCAGCATTTTCTTGAAGGCGATTAAGAATGCGTTCTGCTTCTTTAGGAGTTATTGGAGCAGGACGATCAGACGTTCCACCAATAAAGCCCATTACACGTTCAGTGCTGTTCACTAAGTGCCAGCTTGCGTCATTCATATCCATTTGTACTAATACATAACCTGGAAAGAATTTACGCTCAGATTTACGCTTTTGGCCAGCGCGCATCTCAACAACTTCTTCAGTTGGTACTAGTATCTCACCAAAGCTCGATTCAAGACCTTCGATTTTAATGTGTTCAGTTAACGTTTGAGCTACACGCTTTTCGTAACCAGAAAAGGCTTGTACTACATACCAACGTAACTTAATTTCTTTGTTCTCGTTCTCATCCGACATGGGATCAGATCTCCAATCCAGTTAAAAAGCCTACAGCGCGGAATAAAATGCCATCTAATCCCCAAAGGATAAGTGCCATAATCACTGTTGCAACCATTACAATTAATGTCGTGTGGGTAGTTTCTTGGCGCGTTGGCCAAATAACTTTGCGTACTTCAATTCGAGCTTCTTTAGCGAAAGCAAGAAAGTTACGTCCCTTAAATGTTTGCGAGGCAATTGCTAATCCGGCCGCTATTGCAACAACAACGCCGATAGCACGTAGTAGTACAGATTGATCTGCATACATGTGATTACCAACAACTGCGCCTGCAAGTAGCGCGATTGCTACTAACCACTTTACTGACTCCATCGCACTTGATGGTGTTTCTACATTCGTGCTCATAATATTATTACCTTAACTACAGACACAACAACCCTACACTACGGCAGGGTTAATCCATTAAAATCTAAACTTAAAAACAGACTTAATTTAAACCGGTTTTTAATCTCAGACTACTCAAATAACAAGTAAGACTGGCAGGGGCGGAGAGATTCGAACTCCCAACCATCGGTTTTGGAGACCGCTGTTCTACCAATTGGAACTACGCCCCTGCAAAGTGGATGCCTATTATACTTACGCAGTTCATTAACACAAGCCTAAAAGATACCCACATTGGAAAATCTAATTAATTAATTACATTATTGTTTAAACTGCTAATAATTTAATCGGTTATATAAATGTGCAATCCTAAAATATTGGTTATTTTCCTAAGGTTTTATAAACATCATTCAGTAAGCTTGAAGCACCAAACCTAAATGTATTTTCTTGTAAATAATCATCACCCATTATTGCGCGTGCTAGCGCTAAATAATCACTGGCATCGGCAACAGTTTTAACACCACCGGCAGCTTTAAAGCCCACACGTTTATCCGAGTTTTTAATGGCTGTTAGCATAATTTTTGTTGATTCAAGGGTTGCATTAATGGCCACTTTACCCGTACTGGTTTTTACAAAATCGGCACCACCTTCAATTGCCAATTGAGTAGCCTGCGTTATTAGCGCTTCGGTTTTTAGCTCACCGCTTTCTATTATTACTTTTAGTTGGGCGCGCGACCCACATGCTTTTTTACTTTCGCTTACATAGCTAATTACTGTTTGAACATCGCCCGCTATTAACTTTTTATAAGGAATAACCAAATCAATTTCGTCAGCGCCGCGCTCTATTGCAATAAGTGTTTCGTTAATTACATCACTCAGTGGCGCATCACCCGTTGGAAAGTTAGTGACCGTTGCTACTTTTACGTGGTTAAGCTCACGCGCTGCGAGTGCTATTTTTGCATCATCAACAAAGTCGCTATAAACACATACTGCAGCAGGTGTGCCCAGCGTCGGGTTTATACTATCAACAAGCGCTTGAATGTTTTTGGTTGTATCGCTGGTGTTTAAGCTTGTTAAATCCATCAGTGCGACTGCTAATGCGGCATCTTTTTGGTGTTGTGTCATTAGAGCTCCGTTGCTTATGTAATACCAATTTTATTAAAAACATGATCATTTTAGCGTATTAAATAACTTACTAACTACGTTAAAAATTATTTATATAGAACAACTATGTATCATAATTTTAGCCTTGTTATTGAGCTATTTTCTCGTCGCTATAATAGATCACTAATTTAATGCAATTGGTATAAGTACAAAATTTGATATGCCTCCATATTAACAAATTAAACCAAACTCGCTATAGCTCATAACCAAACACTATAAGCTGTTTATTTTACTTGTAACTCGGCGCAATCCCTTGTTAACTAACTCTTAGGCCTAAAAAGCCCACCCATTATAACTTTTGGTTATATCAACTTGGTTTTAATTATTTTTTACTTATTGATAGCCGCTATATTCTGCTTATCAGAATAAAGCGTTTTCTTATATTTGAATTTGTTTAGGGGTCTTATTAACGTGCAGTATTTACCTATCTTTACCAAACTCGACAACAAACCAGTATTGGTTGTTGGCGGTGGAGAGGTCGCATTACGCAAATGTCGCGCGTTTTTAAAAGCGAGAGCGAGCGTTACTTTAGTAGCGCCTTGGTTTTGCGACGAACTAAAAGAGCATGCGCATAATAATGAAGTAACGCTTATTGATGCTTATTTTGATGAGTCGCATCTCGATGGCAAAATGCTTGTTATTGCAGCAACCGACCGCGATGAAGTAAACAACAACGTATTTGAACTTGCCAATGCCCGCAATGTATTTGTAAACGTAGTTGATGACCAACCTAAATGTACGTTTATATTCCCATCCATTGTTGACCGCGACCCAATTACGATTGCTATATCAAGTGCAGGCACAGCGCCGGTACTTGCACGTCGCTTACGCGAAAAGCTCGAAACCCTTATTCCGCATCATATTGGCCCTCTTGCAACACTTGTCGGTGGCTTTAGAGACAAAGTAAAAAAACGCTTTAAACATTTTTCAGACCGCCGCCAATTTTGGGAAGGCGTGTTCGACTCATCTGTCGTGAGTAAAGTGCAAACCGGTGATACTCAAGCCGCACAGCAGCAATTAGAGCAAATGCTAGATGCAAAAGCAGAACCTGAAGGCGAAGTATATGTAGTAGGTGCAGGCCCAGGCGATCCAGAGCTTTTAACACTTAAAGCACTGCAACTTATGCAACAAGCCGATGTGGTTGTATACGACTTTTTAGTGTCTGACGAAATTATGGAATTAGTGCGTCGTGATGCTGACCTTATTTGTGTAGGCAAACGTTTAGGCGATCATAGTGTTGTTCAAGACGACACCAACCAAATGCTGGTCGACCTTGCTAAACAAGGCAAAAAAGTGTGCCGCATTAAAGGTGGCGACCCGTTTATTTATGGTCGTGGTGGCGAAGAAGTACAAGTACTGGCTGCTAACAACGTAAATTATCAAATTGTACCGGGTATTACAGCCGCTGCAGGTTGTAGTGCGTATGCGGGTATTCCGCTAACGCATCGTGACCATGCACAAGCCATTCAATTTGTAACTGGCCACTGTAAAAAAGACGGCCAAGAACTTGATTGGCAATCGCTAGCAAAAGCAAATCAAACGCTTGCTATTTACATGGGCGTAATTAAATCGCCGCACATACAAAGCGAGCTTTTAAAACATGGCCGCAAAGCCGACACACCTGTTGCCATTATCGAAAACGGTACACGCAAAAATCAGCGTGTAGTAACAGGCCAATTAGGCGAACTTGCCGACTTAATCCAGCGCAACAGCATTATATCGCCTGCGTTACTCATTATTGGTGAAGTAGCCGCCCTGCACTCGCAACTAGCGTGGTTTGGGAAAAACGAACAAACAAGCAGCTTTGCACAGCCGCTAACAGATGTATCAAATACATAACCGAATTTTAAATTTGTAACTTTTAATCATTTTAGTAGGACGACTAACAATGGCTTTAACTCACCTTCAGCAACTTGAAGCTGAAAGTATCAAAATCATGCGCGAAGTCGCCGCTGAGTTTGAGAACCCAGTAATGCTTTACTCTATTGGTAAAGATTCGTCGGTACTTTTGCACTTAGCGCGTAAAGCATTTTACCCTGCAAAAATTCCGTTTCCGTTATTGCACGTAGACACCAATTGGAAGTTTCGTGAAATGATTGAGTTTCGCGACCGTATAGCTAAAGAATACGGTTTTGACCTACTGGTACATAAAAATCCAGAAGGCATTGAAATGGGTGTAGGCCCGTTTACGCATGGCTCAGGTAAACATACCGACATAATGAAAACCCAAGGCTTAAAGCAAGCACTTAACAAATATGGTTTTGATGCTGCATTTGGTGGCGCACGCCGCGACGAAGAAAAATCACGCGCAAAAGAGCGTGTTTATTCGTTCCGCGACAAACACCACCGTTGGGACCCTAAAAACCAACGTCCTGAGCTTTGGAACACTTATAACAGCCAAGTTAATCCGGGCGAAAGCATTCGTGTTTTCCCGTTATCTAACTGGACTGAGCTTGATATTTGGCAATACATTTATCAAGAAAACATCGACATGGTGCCGCTTTACCTAGCAAAAGAGCGCCCTGTTGTTGATCGCGATGGCACCCTAATTATGGTTGACGATGAGCGTATGCCACTTAATGAGGGTGAAGTACCGCAAATGAAATCTGTACGTTTTCGTACATTAGGCTGCTACCCACTTACCGGTGCAGTTGAGTCAACAGCAAGTACTTTAACCGAAATCATCGAAGAAATGCTGCTATCTACGTCATCTGAACGTGAAGGTCGTGTTATTGACCATGATTCAGCAGGCTCAATGGAGAAGAAAAAACGTGAGGGGTATTTTTAATGTCTAGCCAAAATAACGATACATTTAACGAAGTAAAAGAAATAGGCATAGACGCCTACCTAGCGCGCCAACAAGACAAAAGCTTATTGCGTATGCTTACCTGTGGCAGCGTAGATGACGGTAAATCAACATTGATTGGCCGCCTACTGCACGACAGCCACCAAATTTATGAAGATCAGCTAGCAGCCCTTCATAAAGATAACGAAAAAGTAGGTAATGCAGGTGAAGATCTTGACCTTGCATTATTAGTTGATGGCCTACAAGCTGAGCGCGAGCAAGGCATTACCATTGACGTAGCGTACCGTTACTTTTCAACGGCTAAGCGTAAATTTATTATTGCCGACACACCTGGTCACGAGCAATACACACGCAACATGGTAACGGGTGCATCAACAAGTGATGTCGCCATTATTTTGGTTGATGCGCGTTACGGCGTGCAAGTACAAACCAAGCGCCACAGCTTTATTTGTGACTCGCTTGGCATTAAGCAGTTTGTTGTTGCCGTTAATAAAATGGATATCGTTGATTTTGACGAAACTGTGTATGAAAAAATCAAAGCCGATTATCTTAAATTTGCTGAGCAACTTAACGTATCAAACATTAAGTTTGTGCCTATGTCGGCGCTTAAAGGCGACAACGTAGTAACTCGCTCTGCTCATACACCGTATTACACTGACAAGCCGCTACTTGAATTACTAGAAGATTCGCCAGCAGCCGAAACAGATACAGGCTTTGAAGCGCGCCTACCAGTGCAATATGTAGTGCGTCCTAACTTAAACTTCCGTGGTTTTCAGGGCACACTTACATCGGGCAAGATACACGTAGGCGATGCTATAAAAGTATTACCGTCGGGTAAAACATCAAGCATTAAAGAAATTGTTACCTTTGATGGCAACCTAGACAGCGCAGAAGCAGGCCAAGCAATTACCGTTACCCTAAATAACGAAATTGATATTAGCCGAGGCGACGTAATAGTACCTGCAAATTCAACGGCTGTTGTTACTAACCAGCTGCAAGCTAAAATTGTGTGGATGCATGAGTCGCCATTAGTATTAGGTAAAAGCTATAACCTAAAGCTAGGCAGCAAAAACACTTCAGCTATTGTTACAAAAATTGATTACACAATTGATGTGAACACGCTTGAGCACGGCACTAGCGACTCACTGCAGTTAAACGAAATTGCGATTGTAACGCTTGAACTAACCGAAACTATTTTGGCAGACGAGTACCACAGCAATCATGAAACAGGCTCGTTTATCCTAATCGATCGCTTATCAAACCTAACGGTTGCTGCGGGCATGATTGAACAAGTACTGCAAAGCCAAGCACAGCAAAGTAACTTTAGCGAATTTGAAGTTGAATTTAACAGCTTAGTACGCAAGCACTTTCCGCATTGGCAAGCGCTTGATATTTCTAAGTTATAAGTTAACTTTAGCCTGTTAGGAATTTAAAAGCATGGTAGAACAGCTCGTTTTAACAGGCATTATGCTTACCTTAGTCGGGTGCCTTTTTGGCACCCGTATTAATCCAGCATGGTTATTTGTAAGCGCAATTGGCACCAGCTACTTAGCAGGGCTAATCGATCTTGAAAGCATGTTAATTAATTATGCTAACCCGTCGCTTATCACCTTAGTACTATTGGTGTTAGTGTCGACCGCAATAGAAAAAACCACCCTAATTCAAAAGTTAGCGCAATCGCTATCTAAAGGTAGTTTAGTAAAATCGGTAACGAAATTGGGGTTATCAACCGCCTTTTTATCGTCGTTTACCAACAATACCGCCGTTGTTGCATCGCTTATTACCGCGATAAAAGACAACCCTAATCACTCCCCTTCAAAGCTATTATTACCGCTGTCGTACACTGCTATTTTGGGCGGCACTATTACGCTTATTGGTACATCAACCAACTTAATCGTCAATGGCTTTGCAGTAGATGCGGGCATGGAACCGCTGGGCTTTTTTGACTTTACCTTAGTGGGTTTAGGCGCGCTAAGCGTAGGCCTAATTACCATTTTAGTGATGCTTAAATACTTACCCGACAACGGTAAAAGCGACCAAGAAGTCGTTCCTTTTTACCTAGAAGGCAAAGTACAAACAAACTCAAAGTTAATAGGCCAAACCGTTGAAGAAAACGGCCTGCGTGATTTAAAAGACTTATTCCTTGCTGAAATTATTCGCGATGGCAGCCGCATATGCGCAGTCACCCCGCAGCAAATTATTCAAAAAGATGACGTGCTGCTTTTTGTAGGTGACATAAAATCGGTGCCATTACTTACCCGTTTCGACGGCCTAAAAGTAGTACACGAAAATCATCAAAAAGACATAGAACACTTAGTAGAAGTAGTCGTAAGTCAGTCTTCAAAATTTATTGGCAAAACCGTAAAAGAAGCCCGCTTTAGAGAGCAATTTCATGCTGCTGTTATTGCCATTCGCCGTGGGCACGACCGCTTACAAGGCGGCCTTGGGCAAGTGCAATTACAAGCTGGCGACTCGCTTATACTTGCCCCAGGCAAAAACTTTTACACCTTGCCTAATTTAAAGCGCGAATTTGTGTATATTTCAGGGTTTGACTTACAAGCCCACCTTGCACCTAAACAATCAAACATTGTGCTACTAAGCTTTGCCGCAGTACTGGGTTTAAGCATTATTGGCATAGTGCCGCTGGTTAAAGGCTTATTAGTATTACTGATTGGCTTAATGCTCAGTGGCACCATAAAACTTAACGAAGTAAAACGCCGTTTTCCTATCGAGTTATTAGTGGTAGTAGGCAGCGCCATTGGCCTTGCCAAGTTAATGATAGGCACCGGACTTGCCGGGCAAATATCCGACGCCATGTTTATGGTACTTGGCGACTTTGGTCCTTACGGCGCATTTATTGCCATATTTTTAATGACCGTATTATTTACCGAGCTTATTACTAATAACGCAGCAGCTGCCTTGTCGTTCCCTGTTGCTTACTCGCTCGCGGTTGGTTTTAATGTAGACCCGCTACCATTTATTATGGCGGTTGCCTTTGGCGCATCAGCCAGCTTTATATCGCCATTTGGGTATCAAACTAATCTAATGGTTTATAGCGCGGGTAACTATCGCTTAAAAGATTACATAGTGATGGGCTTACCCCTTTCTATTATTTATTCAATCACGGTATTAACCTTGATCCCGCTGGTATTTCCGTTTTAATACCTGCGCTCACAGCATAAGAGACTCTCACTATGGATGAAAATATAGTTTGGCATAACTACGCAACTACAAAAGCACAGCGTAGTGAGCAAAAAAAACATAAGCCCGCTATTTTATGGTTTACCGGCTTTTCAGGCTCTGGTAAAAGCACCGTAGCAAACGCACTAGAAGCGGCGCTTAATCAACAAGGTACGCACACTTACCTACTCGATGGCGACAACGTACGCCACGGTTTATGCAAAGACCTAGGCTTTAGCGACGAAGACCGCATTGAAAACATACGCCGCGTAGGCGAAACCGCAAAACTAATGACCGACGCCGGCTTGTTAGTACTTACTGCGTTTATATCGCCCTTTAGAGCGGAGCGCGACATGGTGCGTAACTTAGTAGATGACGGCGAGTTTATTGAAGTATTTATCGATACCCCACTGGATGTATGCGAAAGCCGCGATCCAAAAGGCTTATACAAAAAAGCCCGCGCTGGAGAGATAAAACACTTCACTGGTATCGATTCAAGCTACGAAGTGCCAAACAATCCAGAAATAATTTTAGATACAAGTAAAAACACCCTAGACCAATCGGTTACACAACTGATAACGTATCTAAAACAAAAGCACATAATATAGGTTAACCCCATGAATCAAACCGAACTGCTAGAAGAAACCCTCATCCTTGCCCGCAAAGCAGGCCAAGCGATAATGGGAATTTACGAAAAGGACTTTAACGTTGAGTACAAAGCCGATGAAAGCCCCGTAACCGACGCCGATTTAGCAGCTCATAAACTGATTGTGGCAGGGCTTCAACAGCTCACACCCGACATTCCAATACTCAGTGAAGAAAACGCCGACATAAGCTGGGATGTACGCCAAACGTGGAAAAGCTACTGGTTAGTTGACCCAATCGACGGCACTAAAGAATTTATTAAAAAGAACGGTGAATTTACCGTAAACATCGCCCTAATTAAAAACGGCACTCCTATTTTAGCCGTAGTAGATGCACCTGCCCTTGGCGTATCGTACTTAGCCGCCGAAGCCATTGGCTCATTTAAAGATAAAGGCGATGAGCGAATTGAGCTTAAAGTAACAACTAAACCTAACAAAGGGTTAATTCGTGTTGTAGGCAGCCGCTCGCACCCATCACCCGATTTAGCCGAATTTGTAAAACGCTTTGATGAGGTTGAAATGGTGTCAAAAGGCAGCTCACTAAAGCTGTGTTTAGTAGCTGAGGGCAGCGCCGATATTTACCCGCGCTTAGGTCCAACGTGTGAATGGGATACGGGTGCTGGCCATGCAATCGCCGAAATAGCCGGTGCTAAAGTCACTAAGCTTGATGGCAGCCCGCTTATTTATAACACCAAAGATGAATACTTAAATCCGTATTTTGTAGTGAGTGCGGTTGAAGAGTAAGAGCCTAGAGCTGTTAACGGTTAATTCAAAAGCAGCTCAGCGTTAAGTTATTTGTAGGTCGGGATTTATCCCGTCATTTTGTCGGGCTAAAGCCAGACCTACAAAAGAGCTGCGCCGTGACTACAACTCTGTATTCCGTGGGGATGGCTTTAGCCATGGAGATCATGCGCGTGCTTTATTTGAATATATCTTTTATTTCTTTATTCAACCTCTCAGCATTATCAAATTCAATACCTGCATCTACCGATATTGCTAACGATTTATTGGAATCAATGCCCAATAAGACATTTAGTTTCTGGTCTGCTACCCTAATATTAGATATGTCAAACTCAAAGCATTTATTAGCACAATCATAATCTCTCCCCCCTTCCTTTGTCGCAGAAATTAAAAACAGGCAGAAAAACATGTGGGCTTTTTCATTTTCAACCTTATTTAGTTCCCTAAAAAATATCATTATATTCTCTGGTTCGGAGATTTTATGCAAATTCAGTTCATCGTTGATCAACGCAATAAATATATACTGATCTTCACTCATTTTTATTGAGTTATCGTTTTTAAACTTATTAAAGAAAAAATCGATAACCCCAAATAAAGCTTTCACTGATAAGCTCTCTGAAACCAACCAAGCTATCGCAGATTCAATATCACACTGACGACTAAAATTTTTGAAGTTCTTTTCTCTTTCAAGCTTACTACTTTCAAAAAATTTAACGAATTCTATATCTTTATAATTACCACAATGAGGAATAAAGAAAAAACGCTCAACACCTATGCGGTACTCATCATCTAATTCAAACCATTTATCTAAAAACTCTAGAATACCAACCGACTCTCTTAGCTCAACTACCTTTGCAATTAAAATTTGATCACTTAATTCTGTAGCATAGAGTTTTTCCTTTCTTGATAAATCCTCTCGTTGAATTCGATCTAAATAATTTACAGCGTTATTTGTACAGCCAACGGATTGCAAGTAGTTGAATTTTGGATTAACTGTGGCATTTGCTTCGTCACTCTTACCCCAGTCAATACTCAGCATATGCCCTACATATTGCTTTAGTTGTTCATCTTGAACACCATCATTACTTTTGCAAATTTCTATTATTTTTAACTTAAGACTTTCGGGATCAGACCATCTATGTAGTAGTTGATTGCCTTTCGTCGCTAACTTTTGATACCTGGAATACTGAACGGGGTAAACTTCTCTAAAAGCGACCACCATCATCAATGAAATAAAATTAACTTCCCCCATCAATTTTTTAGGTTGCCAAGCTTGATCCACTCTACGTAAAACTTTTTTTAGAACCCGAAATGAGTTTATATGGCTAGCAATATGGCTAGTAGATATCTCGAGCTTTTTTAATTCGGATGATAAGCTGTCACGCTGCCCCTTGCATTGTTCATCTAGCTTTACCAATCCCCGGTAACCAATTATTTTATAACTTTCAATTTTTCTATATTTATTAGGCTTTAACGCATTCTCCAGGCAGAGCTTAGTATATTGATTTAGATAATCAAAGCAGTCCAAAGTAGCAATATCTTCTTTATAATCAGTCGCTTTTGAGATCACTTCGATGGCAACATCATTCTCATTACCCATTGCGATAATAAAGTTGATATGACTTAAGTTTCTATTTTTCAATCTATCTAGTAGCGCAGCTATACCATTTAAGCGCTTTTCGCTTTCATCGCCGGTTCCGCGATCTACGTCTTGCAGGGTGATCAATAATTTATGATTGGTTTCCTCTAATACTGCATTGAGCTTTTTAAAGCTTTCTTCGATATCAACAGGGCCTGCGAGCAAGGTAGATACAAACTGAAATGCACTACCACCTGATTTTAGGGCTTCGGTATAGTGTTTAGGAAGCGCACGGAAAGCACACATATCAATATGCTGGCTTATATCATCAATAATGTTACTGAGCACCACATGAGCAACACTGCCGCTGGCTGCTCCCCATGTTGATATATCACTGTGTATCCAATTAATCTTGTTTTGTTGTTTTACTGTTAGCTTTTCTTTATCAGATGACTCCAATTTTACCTGTTTAGGCTTTTTAAGCTCGCTTGCTATTGCTGCAACAATGCTACTTTTTCCGCAACCGTATGGTCCACATAGCGCTATGTGCTGCGCCAAGTCTTCTTCATAATCATCACCTCCGTTACGCAGTCGCTCGGTGATACGCTTTGCATACACCTGTAGGTCGGGCTCTAACTTTTTTTTACTTTTAATAGTTGAGTCATCTTTGAACCACTCTCTGAAATCATCTAGATCCTTAAAATCATCACCTGAATTAACTCCAACAGAGTTGCTTTCGTTGTGCGTTTTTTTTACTTCGCTGTTAGCGAGCAATCTTAAAATAACCGCAAAACAGTACAATAGGATAAATGTAATGATAATCGACCATGGTGTATGGTAATAACCTGATGCAAGCAAGAGTGTTACTAAAATAGTGAATAAGATGAACCACGACTTGCCGCCCAACTTTTTGGCTTTCTCTTTGGTCTCTTGAAACACAACAAATAATGCAGATGAAAATAGGGTGATGTGCAAATACTTCAAACTAGAAAAAAGTAGATCATCGTCAAGAAAATACGTTCTATATACCGCATTCACAAAAAGATAAACAAGTAAGGCTGCTACTGATAACCACACTGCAATTGTCACCGGCGGGTATCGCCAGCTAAACACAATACTGCGTTTAGGATGCGATATATAAAACTTATCAAGCAGGAGCTTTATGCCAATACCCGCTAAAAATGCGCTGCTGTAATGCAAAACCGGATTCGCATTTAAAATAGCGCTCCAACTTGAATATGCCTTTTGTACAAGACCGATTTTGCTTAAAAATACAGTAATTGTTGCGGCGGTAATTGCGCACAATAAAAGAGAAAGCCAGCGTCTGGCTGTAATGGGGAGAGTTTTAACTTGCGACAACTTAATATCCTTATCAATACGTTACCTAACCAGTGTATATCAATTGAACATTATTGAATAAGCAAGTTTAAGAAATAAAGTCGCCTCTTGGCTTTACCGCTCGAATGACGCTATGGCTTGTTGGGTTTCGCTTCGCTCTACCCAACCTTGTATCTCTTCTTGATGAGTGTTTAGCTAGCACTTGTCACATCGGGAAGACAGTGAGCTCGTACCCAACCAGAG
>NZ_WTLA01000038.1:28261-28979 GCF_011378845.1 Pseudoalteromonas sp. Z9A4 | reverse complement strand
TTTATGTGTCCCCATCGTCTAGAGGCCTAGGACACCGCCCTTTCACGGCGGTAACAGGGGTTCGAATCCCCTTGGGGACGCCACTTACTATTTTAAGTATGTGTAAAGCAGTGTGACACCGCACTCTCTATGCACGACGTATCAAGAGTACTAATCTCTTGGGGACGCCACTTACTTATTTTTAATAGGGAAGTGAAGTGTTATTAAGAAAGCTCGCCTGAAACGAGTCTAAAAATTCAGTTGTCCTAGTGACACATTTATGTGTCCCCATCGTCTAGAGGCCTAGGACACCGCCCTTTCACGGCGGTAACAGGGGTTCGAATCCCCTTGGGGACGCCACTTACTTATTTTTAATAGGGAAGTGAAGTGTTATTAAGAAAGCTCGCCTGAAACGAGTTTAAAAATTCAGTTGTCCTAGTGACACATTTATGTGTCCCCATCGTCTAGAGGCCTAGGACACCGCCCTTTCACGGCGGTAACAGGGGTTCGAATCCCCTTGGGGACGCCACTTACTTATTTTTAATAGGAAAGTGAAGTGTTATTAAGAAAACTCGTCTGAAACGAGTCTAAAAATTCAGTTGTCCTAGTGACACATTTATGTGTCCCCATCGTCTAGAGGCCTAGGACACCGCCCTTTCACGGCGGTAACAGGGGTTCGAATCCCCTTGGGGACGCCACTTACTTGTTTTTTAATAGGGAAGTGTAGTGTTATTAAGAT
>NZ_WTLA01000038.1:0-28128 GCF_011378845.1 Pseudoalteromonas sp. Z9A4 | reverse complement strand
TCCAAAAATCCAAAAATCCAAAAATCCAAAAATCCAAAAATCCAAAAATCCAAAAATCCAAAAATCCAAAAATCCAAAAATCCAAAAATATTCAGTACTTATAAAGATTCGATTTGGTAGCATAAATTTAAACATCCAACTTTATTAGGAGGATTTATGGCAAGTGGATGGGCACGAGACGGTGCAATTCAAGATCAAATTGATGCGAGTGTTAATGACGCCGTACAGTATGCAAGAAGCAATTTAATATCTGGCGCAAGTGCAGAGTTATGTGATGAGTGCGATGAGAAAATCCCACAAGCACGAAGGATCGCGTTACCAGGAGTGCGCTACTGTGTTGCATGCCAAGCTGCGATAGAAGGTAATGATGCTAGCGCTAAATCGTTTAATAGACGTGGCAGTAAAGATAGTCAGTTGCGTTAAAAAGGTGCTGAAAAGCACCTTTTATTTAATACCAACCTGCATAAATATTTGAACAATATATAAAATTAAACCCCTCCATAGTTATACCAACCAGCATAAATCTTTGATCAATTTAACGAATTAAATTGCACTATAACGTCGTTAAAAATTTTTTATTTAGAACAACTAGATACAAAAATTTTTGCCTAGTTCTAGCGTAATTTTCTTAACGTTAAATAGACCCCATATATAAGCAGATTGGCATTAAGCAAATTGTTATTACTTGAACTAGTTGTTAAGTAATTTAAAATTTACTCATGTCATCTTTTTTCTGAATAAGTTCTATTGAATAACCATCAGGGTCTTTTACAAAAGCAATTTCAGTAGTGCCGCCTTTTACTGGTCCAGGTTCACGACTAACATTACCACCGGCTGCTCTAATATCAGCACAGGCCTTGTAAATATCATCAAACTCAATGGCAATATGACCATATCCATTACCCAGGTCGTAGCTATCCTCGTCCCAGTTATAAGTTAACTCTAATACTGTATTATCTGCTTCGTCGCCATATCCAATAAAGGCAAGAGTGTATCTGTATTCACTGTTATCAGCTCTGCGTAATTCCTTCATACCTAATACTTCAGTATAAAAAGCAATTGATTTGTCTAAATCCGCTACACGCAGCATAGTATGTAATAAACGCATTATTCAGTTCCTTTAGTGATTTTTCAAAGTTCAGTATATTTTTAACTAAGCGCTATTATTAAGCGCATTTTGTGGTTTTTATATGTATTAGCCATATATGTAGGCGTTACGTACAAATCACAACCTCAATACCATTTAGAGTTGGAAGCTGTTGACGTATGATCCTTATAATTTTACCAATAACATCAATTGTAAATTACCAATTAATGAACCATTTTATTGAATTTTGCATATTTAAATAAAGAACACTCAATTATTGGTCAACCTATTAGTATAAAAAAAGTTACTGATTGTTCAACAAAAGTTAACCTATGTCTGATTGGGTTTGTTGTATCTAACTATTTGTTTTTAATTGATATTAAATTTATTTGTATGTAATTTGTAAAAATATGGGATTTACTTGGTTAACTTATTGGTTGACAAAAAAGGCGTATGGTAATACAGTTTTTGCATACCAATTGGTAAGTTGCTTGGTTTGAGTGAATACAATGTATTGGTAATTAATCAGAGTTACGTTTTGCACAGGTTAATTTATAAATAACTCAAGCTTAAAGTTACTCTACAAATTGAAACAAAGACACAGCGTATTTTAAAGTAGATTTTACTTGTTCTTATAAAAGTATGCGCCACATATTTAGGAGTTATTCATGTCAAAACCAGTCATCGGTTTCATCGGCTTAGGCTTAATGGGCGGCAACATGGCCGAAAATTTACAAAACAAAGGCTATGAGCTAATTGTTATGGACCTTAGCAAAGATGCGGTTGCAGCATGTGTCGCTAGAGGCGCAAAAACAGCAAGCACTGCTAAAGAGCTAGCTGAAGGTTCAGATATTGTTATGTTTTGTCTTACAACTTCTGCCGTTGTAGAAAAAATCATTTATGCAGAAGACGGTATCCTAGCGGGTATTAAAGAAGGTGCAGTACTAGTTGATTTTGGTACTTCTATTCCATCATCTACTAAAAAAATTGGTGCTGATTTAGCAGCTAAAGGCGCAGGCATGATTGATGCTCCTCTTGGCCGTACACCAGCACATGCTAAAGACGGCCTTTTAAACATCATGGCTGCAGGCGATATTGATACATTCAATAAAGTTAAACCAGTACTAGAAGATCAAGGTGAAAACGTTTTCCATCTTGGCGAGCTAGGTGCAGGTCATACAACTAAGCTTATCAACAACTTCATGGGCATGACTACAGTATGTGCTATGTCACAAGCATTTGCAGTTGCAGAGCTTGCCGGTGTTGACCGTCAACAGCTTTTTGACATCATGTCGACTGGTCCATCTAACTCACCGTTTATGCAATTTTGTAAAAACTATGCAGTTGATAATGTTAGCGACCTTGGTTTCTCGATTGCTAATGCAAACAAAGATTTAGGCTACTTCCTACAAATGGTAGAAGACCTAGGTACTGAATCAAAAATCGCTGAAGGTTCATCAGCTAACCTACAAGCAGCGTTTGACGCTGGTATGGGTCAAGGTAACGTTCCTGAAATTTTTGATTACTTCAAAAAGCTAGAAAAGTAATACTTCTCGACCTTATTGAGCGCTTTAAGCTTTTGGCTTAAGGCGCTTTAACACACATGACACCAATTGACTAAAGTCTTTGTGTAATGTCAGCTTTTTTAAATTCTGATGAAGCACTACTTTCAGTCACAACGAAAAAGAGTTAACTATGCGTTTGATTAACACAATAAAGCTTAGTCTAGTTCTCATCGGTTGCATATCCACACAAATAGCGGCCAAAGATTATTTTGTAGAAAGTAAACAAGCTTTTAATGATATCGCAGCTAATCTAGTTGCTGGCGACAAAGTAGTACTTAAAAATGGTACTTGGTCTGACTTCGAAATCCTACTTGAAGGCCAAGGTACAAAAAACTCTCCTATTTTATTGACCGCTGAAACTAACGGTAAAGTAATTTTATCGGGTCAATCGAACCTAAGACTTGCAGGTAAATACCTTGAAGCTTCAGGTTTAGTATTTAAAGACGGCTACACACCGAGCTCAGCTGTAATAGAGTTTCGTAAAAATAAAAATGAATTAGCCTACAATTCACGAGTTACTCAAACAGTAATCGATAATTATAGTAATCCAGACAAACGAGAGTCTGATTATTGGGTTGCATTATATGGACAACATAACCGCTTTGATCATAGTCATTTAGTTGGCAAACGAAATAAAGGTGTGACAGTTGCTGTTCGTTTAAACACTCAAGCAAGTCAGGAAAACTATCACCGCATAGACAACAACTATTTTGGCTACCGTCCAACTTTTGGTTCAAACGGTGGTGAAACCCTGCGTATTGGCACCAGCCATTACTCATTAACTGATTCGCATACATTGGTAGAAAATAACTATTTTGAACGCACCAATGGTGAAGTAGAAATTGTGTCGGTTAAGTCAGGTAAAAACATCCTTCGTAATAACGTATTTTATGAAGCGCGCGGTACATTAACGCTGCGCCATGGTAACGGTAACCTTATAGAAGAAAATATTTTTATTGGTAATGGTGTTGACCACACAGGTGGTATTCGCGTTATCAATAAAGATCAAATTGTAAGAAATAACTACCTACAAGGTCTAACAGGGTATCGTTTTGGCAGTGGTTTTACTGTGATGAACGGCGTACCAAATTCATCTATAAATCGTTATCACCAAGTTGAAAATGCGACAATTGAAAACAACACATTTATAAATGTGCGTCATATTCAACTTGCCGCTGGTAGCGATGCTGAGCGTAGCGCTGCACCTAAAGATAGCGTAATGAAAAACAACTTAATCATAAATCAAGATGGTGAACAGCCATTTACAACATTTGATGATGTAAGCGGGCTGGTACTAAGTAACAACATTGCTGATACAAAAGTACTTTCTGAGCTAACGTACGGTGTAAAAAAAGAAAAAATCATGCTTAAAAAAGCAAGTAATGGTCTACTTTACCCAACATCTAAAAGTTTAAATGTAGGTGCAAAGCGTGATTTAAAAGTACTTAAAAAAGAAGATACCGGTGTTAGCTGGTATGCAAAAGTACCTGCTTTAGTTGATTTTGATTCAGGTAAGACACATTCTGTTAAAGCTGATGTAAGTGCATTACTAGACGCTATTGATAATGCCGAGTCGGGTGATGTTCTAGAACTAGCGCCTGGCCAGTATGATGTTTCTAAACTGGTTAAAATTGATAAAACGTTGACAATTAAAGCGAAGCAGAGCACAAAGTCTAAACTTACTTTTCAACGCTCTACCTTGTTTGAAATACATGATGGCGGCAGCTTAAAACTAGATGGTTTATCAATTTCAGGTGAAAACGCGCCAGATGCAATAGGTAACAGCATTGTTCGTACGCAAAAATGGGGTATGGTTGATAACTACCGCTTTGTAATGACCAACTCAGAGTTAAATGCTTTAGATATTAATCATTCATTCCATTTCTTTATCACTGGTAAAGGTGCAATGGCTGACGAAATTATTGTTACAGGTAATACCTTTAATACAGTAACAGGTGACATTTTACGTCTAAATACTGAAATTGAAGACTTAGGTGTTTATAACGCGGAATACGTTATTGTAAATAATAATACATTTAAAGATGTGCAAGGTGGTGTACTTAAGCTTTACCGTGGTGGCAGTGATGAAAGTACATTTGGCCCTCATTTTGAAATGACAAATAACACGCTTAATAACGTTGGCCTTGGTAAGCGTAACAAAGAGCAAGCGAGCATTTATGTTCACGGTGTTCAGGTTACTAATATCAAAGATAATAAATTTGTTAAATCTGCTCCTATTGTTGTAGAGCACACAGTAGGCGAGCCTAAAACTGAAATCTCAGATAATACATTTGATGCAACTAAAGCACCAAGCGTTAAAGAGCTAAGAGTAAAAGGCCCACATACAGCAGTATTAAAAAATAACAACATTTTAAATAAGGCAGGGTAAATACTATGTACTTATTAAAATGCCAAACACGTTTTAAAATAGCGGCTGTAGCAGCACTTACATTACTTACATCATTGGGTGCGCATGCAGCGCACCCAAACTTAGTAATTACTACTGATGACGTAAGTCATATGCGCCAAGCAATAGGCAGCGAAGGTAAATTTTCTACTGCGTTTGAGCTATTAAAAGCGCAAGTAGACGAACAAATAGCTCAACCAATTGCGGTACCTGTACCAAAAGATGGTGGTGGTGGTTATACACATGAACGCCACAAAAAAAATTATCAGCTTATGTATAACGCAGGCATTATTTATCAATTAAGCCAAGATGATAAATACGCAAACTATGTACGTGATATGTTGCTTGAGTACGCAAAATTATACCCAACGCTTGGTCTGCATCCAAAACGTAAAATGGACTCGCAAAATCCAGGTAAGTTTTTTTGGCAAAGCCTAAATGAAGCAATGTGGCTTGTTTACACAATACAAGCTTATGATCTAATTCATGACTCGTTAAATGCCGATAACATTAAAACAATCGAAAATGACTTACTACGTCCTGTTTCGTTGTTCACATCAGTAGGCCAACCGTCTACATTTAATAAAGTACATAATCATGGAACATGGGCAACAGCGGGTGTTGGCATGGCAGGGTATGTATTAGGTGAACCTGAGTGGGTAGAAAAATCATTATACGATTTAGAAAAGTCGGGTAAGGGTGGCTTTATTAAGCAGCTAGAAATGCTGTTTTCACCACAAGGTTACTATAACGAAGGCCCTTACTATCAACGCTTTGCACTACTACCTTTTGTAACATTTGCTAAAGCGATTGAAAACAACGAACCACAACGAAAAATATTTGAATATCGCGATGGCATATTATTAAAAGCGATTGATACGACGATTCAACTTAGCTACAACGGTTTGTTTTTCCCAATTAACGATGCAATAAAAAGTAAAGGTATCGATACCATTGAGTTAGTAAATGGGGTAACGGCAGCGTATGGCTTAACCAACGATGCAGGTTATTTAGATATTGCCAAGCAACAAGACCAAATAATTCTCTCTGGTGATGGGCTAAAAGTAGCTCAAGCACTTGATAACAACATGGCAAAACCTTATTCGTTTAAATCTGTTGCCTTCGGCGATGGTAATGACGGAAATCAAGGTGCTTTAGTTGTAATGAGAACGCAGGTAGGTGGCGATCAAGCTCTACTATTTAAACCTGCTGCACAAGGCTTAGGTCACGGTCATTTTGATAAACTAACATGGCAGTTTTACGATCACGGTAATGAAATTGTATCTGATTATGGCGCAGCACGTTTTTTAAATGTAGAAGCTAAATACGGCGGTCGTTATTTACCTGAAAACGAAACTTACGCTAAACACACTGTTGCGCACAATACGGTAGTGGTTGACGAAACAACGCATTTTAATGCAAATGTTGAAGTAGGAAATAGTAATTACCCTACACTTAACTTTTTCGAAACGAATGAATACGGCACGGTTTCAAGCGGCGAAATAAGCACAGCTTATAAAGGCGTTGATCTTGAGCGTACGCTTGCACTTATTAACTTACCTGAACTACAAAGCACAGTTGCACTTGATATATTTGATGTTGCAGCAAATAAAGCACATCAGCTTGATTTGCCTTTGCATTATAAAGGTCAGCTTATAGATACCAGCTTTGAGCTAAAAGCGAATGCAACACAACTGTCTGCATTAGGTACTAAAAATGGCTACCAGCATCTATGGCTTAAAGCTCAAGCGCAACCTCAAAGTGGTTTAGCTAAAGTAACGTGGTTAAACGAAAATGGTCGCTTTTATACGCAAACGAGTTTGGTTAAAGGTGATGAGTCTTTCTTGTTTACTCAAATAGGCGCAAACGACCCTGATTTTAACTTACGCAACGAAAACGGTTTTATTCGTCGTGTTGAGGGTCAAAAGCATCATAAATTTATATCTGTATTAGAGCCTCACGGTGAATACAATCCAAGTAAAGAATATACGTTAGAAGCTGTTAGTAGAGTTACAAAGCTTGAATATAGTCAGCAGGGCGATTTAACACTTGTTGAACTTGATATTAAAGGCAAGTCATATTTAGTGGCTATTAATAAAGCACCAACCTCAGCTAAAAATACATTCAATTATCAAAATAAAGAGTTCACTTTAAATGGCCGATTAGGCGTTTATATGATGAACAATAATCAGGAGTAAACAGGATGCAAAAGCAAAGCGCAAACTTTTCATTTGGCAGCGAGACCGAAATTGAAGATTTAGGAAATGGTCTAAAACGTCAAATGCTAGGTTATAACGAAGAGCTAATGGCCGTTAAAATTTGGTTTGAGAAAGGGGCTATTGGTTATAACCATGCTCACAGACATTCTCAAGTAACGTATGTTGTTGAAGGTGAGTTTCACTTTAACATTGATGGCGTAACTAAAATCTTAAAACCGGGTGATAGCTGCTTAATCCCTCCATTTGCTGATCATGGTGCTACCTGTCCAACAGGTGGAATCCTGATTGATACCTTTAGCCCAGCGCGTGAAGACTTTCTTGAGGATTAATTATGCAACTTAAAGGCTTACGTTGGTGGGTTATAGCGCTAATTGCGCTAGCGACCATTATTAACTATATAGACCGTCAAGCACTTAGTGTGCTTTGGCCGGACATTGTTGAAGATTTGTTCCCTGATGAATCAGCGCTAGAACGCAAACAAATATACGCTAATATTTCAATTGTGTTTGTATTTGCTTATGCATTTGGTCAAGCCATATTTGGTAAAATATTTGACTGGGTAGGCACACGCTTCGGTTTTGTTTTATCGATAGGTGTTTGGTCTATTGCAACCGTTGCACATGCATTTGCACAAGGTGTACTTAGCCTTAGTATTTTTCGCGCAATCTTAGGTGTAGCAGAAGCCGGTAACTGGCCGGGCGCAGCTAAAGGTAATGCTGAATGGTTTCCTACTAAAGAGCGCGCCTTAGCACAGGGTATTTTTAACTCTGGTGCTGCAATTGGTGGCATTATTGCTATCCCTTTAATTGCATACTTAACTATCTACTTTAGCTGGAAAATGGTGTTTGTTTTTGTCGGTGTATTAGGTTTTCTTTGGTTAGTGCCTTGGTTAATTTTAGTTAAAGCGCCGCCTAGCTCTCATCCTTGGCTTACTGCACAAGAACGTGAATACATCTTAACAGGTCAAAGACGTGTTGATGATAATGGTGATGTAACTTGCGAAGATGAAGAAGAATATAATCCATCTACAGCCGAGCTACTTTCTCGTAAACAAAGCTGGGGCGTAATTATTGCCTCTGCTGCAATTGACCCTATTTGGTGGTTATTTGTTTTTTGGATTCCAATTTACTTAAACGAAGTATATGGCATGGATGTTAAATCTATTGGTATATACGGTTGGGTTCCTTATGTTGGCGCAATGTTTGGCGCATGGTTTGGTGGCTTATTGGCTCAAAACCGACTTAAAGCAGGCTGGAATACAGACAAAACACGTAAGCTAACTATTACGCTGGGTTGTTTAATTATGCTACCTGCGTTACTTGCAATGGCAAATCCAGGTGGACCAACAACTGCGGTACTAATCATGGCTGTTATCTTATTTGGTTTTCAAACTGCAATTGGTAACGTGCAAACACTACCAAGTGATTTACTAGGCAAAAAAGCTGTAGGTACATTATCAGGTTTCTCTGGCATGGCGGCAAAGCTTGGTGCTGTAGGCCTTACATCGCTAGTGCCTATTCTTACTGCTGATGGTAACTACACGCCAGCATTTGTTATTGGTGCTTCTTTAGCCATTATAGCAATGGCAGCTGTTTGGATTTTAATTCCAAAAATAGAACCTCTTAAAAAGCCTCAATAATCTAGATAATAACTGCTATGCCAACATAATCTGTATAAGCGCATAGCAGTTAACTACATAGGGTAACTTCCAAGATGAAAAATATTTACTTTATCGGTGAATGCATGGTCGAGCTTAGAGCTATGAGCGCAGCTACACTTCACCAATCATTTGCAGGCGATGTTTATAATTCTGCAGTGTATTTAAAACGTTGCTTCCCGCAGGTTACTACCTCGGTTGTTACGGCTTTAGGACAAGATAATTTAAGTAAAAAAATGCTTGAGCGCTTTGAAAGTGAACAAATAAGTACACAACTCGTATTTGCTCACGATACCAAAGTACCCGGCATGTATTACATAGAAACAGATGAGCATGGTGAGCGTAGCTTTATTTATTGGCGTAATGATTCTGCAGCTAAAAAGGTTGTTGATTTTTTAGATGCTGATGCACTCGAGCAGCTTAGCCAAGGTGATATGTTTTTCTTTTCAGGAATTTCATTAGCAATAATTGAAGAAAGCGCACGTGAGCAATTTTGGAAAGTGGTAAAGCAGCTTAAAGATGCTGGGGTTAAAATAGTTTTTGATCCTAACTACAGAGCGCGTTTGTGGAATAGTGTAGAGGAAACTAAAGAGCAGTATCATTTAGCCTTTACTCTTGCAGATATTACCCTTCCAGGCGTTGAAGATTTAACAACACTTTATGACGTACATAGCGTAGAAGCGGTTGTTGAATATTTAAAACCTTACCAAATTGAAGAAATTATTGTTAAAAATGGCCCTGAATCGGTAGTGACAAAAGAGGGCGATACGCTTCAAAGCCACACTATAATACCGGTAACAAACGTTGTAGATACTACCTCTGCAGGCGATGCCTTTAACGGTGTTTATTTAGGTGCTCGTTTATCTGATAAATCAATTTCAAGTGCTGTACAACTTGCTGCAAAAGCAGCAGGTGCTGTTATACAACAGCCAGGCGCTATTGCTCCAAAAGATATATTTCAGCTAGCAATGGTTGAAGCTGGTATCTGATACCAATTTTATTAAAAACATGATCACCTTAGCGTATTAAATAACTCACTAACTACGTTAAAAATTATTTATATAGAACAACTATGTATCATAATTTTAGCCTTGTTATTGAGCTATTTTCTTGTCGCTATAATAGCTCATTAATTTAATGCAATTGGTATAACAAAATAATTAAACATTAAAGGCCGCCATACCTCGGCCGCATTACTTTTTATAAAGGAACAACGTTATGACTCGCTTTTCTGAACTTATGTCAGGACAAACACTGCTACCTATAATTCAAGCTGATACGCCAGAGCAAGGTGTTCAAATAGCGAAAGCTATGGCTAACGCTGGCCTTACTTTAGTAGAAGTAGTACTAAGAACAGAGGCATCAATAGAGGCATTAAAAGCTATTAAAGCACAAGTGCCTGAGCTAAAAGTAGGTGCGGGTACAGTCATAAATACTGACATTTTAGAGCAAGCACTTGAAGCGGGTTCTGACTTTATTGTAACGCCAGCGGTTTCTCCTGCGCTACTTACTGCACTTGCTAAATGTAATGTACCAGTACTTCCTGGTGTATCAAACACAGGTGATATTTTAATGGCGCTTGAATATGGCTTTAAAGAGCAAAAATTATTCCCAGCATCGCTTGCTGGTGGAGCACCTTTTGTATCAGCTGTTTCAACAGTATTTAGATCAGTAAGTTTTTGCCCTACAGGTGGCGTTAGCGAAAGTAATAAAATAGACTACCTTTCATTAAATAATGTATTCGCCGTTGGCGGTACTTGGATAGCGAAAAAAGAATGGGTTGAGCAAGAAAATTGGCAAGCAATTACCGATTCTTGTATCCAAGCTTTAAAATAGAAAGGATTTCATAAATGAATTATTTAGCTCCAACAATACTGCCAGGCGTAATCGTTGGCGACGAAGTAAGTGCTGTGTATGAACATGCGCGTACTAATCAATATGCGTTGCCAGCAGTAAATGTTGTTAGTACAACATCTATAAATGCGACGCTAGAAGCTGCTAAAAAGAAAAACTCGCCCGTTATTATTCAGCTTTCTAATGGTGGAGCACAGTTTTTTTGTGGTAAGAGCCTATCTTTACCAGAGCAACAATCAGCGGTGCTTGGGGCGGTAAGTGCTGCAAAATACGTACATATGGTTGCCGCACATTATGAAGTAGCAGTGATGCTTCATACTGATCATGCAGCTAAAAAGCTACTACCTTGGATTGATGGTTTACTTGACGAAGGTGAAAGACACTTTGAACTGACTGGCAAACCATTGTTTAGCTCACATATGATTGATCTTTCAGAAGAGCCTCTAGAAGAAAATATTGAAATTTGTGAACGTTACTTAACACGTATGGCAAAAATAGGGATGACGCTAGAAATAGAGCTTGGCTGTACAGGCGGCGAAGAAGACGGTGTTGATAACTCACACCTAGACAGCTCTTCTTTATACACTCAGCCTGAAGATGTTGCATTTGCATATGAGCGTTTAAGTCGTATTAGCCCTAACTTTATAATTGCAGCGTCTTTTGGCAATGTTCACGGTGTATATAAGCCAGGAAACGTTGTTCTTACGCCAACTATTTTAAAAGATTCACAAGCTTACGTATCAGAAAAATTTAATTTACCAAGCAACTCAATCAACTTTGTGTTTCATGGTGGTAGTGGTTCTGAATACGATAAAATTGCAGAGTCTTTAACTTATGGTGTAGTTAAAATGAATATTGATACCGATACGCAGTGGGCGTGTTGGACAGGTATTTTAGACTACTACAAAGTTAACCAAGCATACCTACAAGAGCAAATTGGTAATCCTGATGGGGATGATAAGCCAAACAAAAAATACTATGACCCTCGCGTATGGCTGCGTCATTCAGAGCAAAGTATGGTTGCAAGACTAGAGCAATGCTTTGACGATCTAAATTGTGTAAATAGGTATAGCGCATGAAAAGACTAAATACAGTATTAAAAGAAGACGGTGTAGATACCGATCTTATTTTACTTATTCGCACAATTTTAGCGACCAGTAAAGAAATTGCTTTTCGAGTAAGCCAAGGTGAATTAGCCGGTGTTTTAGGTTCAACATTGAATGAAAACATCCAAGGTGAAGTTCAAAAAAAGCTAGATGTAATTGCAAACCAACTACTTAAAGACATACTACTTGACGACAGCAGCGTTCGATCAGTTGCATCAGAGGAAGAAGATCATGCGGTAGGTGGCCATCCTGAAGGTAAGTTTATTGTTGCTTTTGACCCACTAGATGGCTCCTCTAATATTGATGTTAATGGGCAAATAGGCACTATATTTACTATTTACTTAGCCCGTGATGATGTTGCCTTCGACAGCGACGAGCAATTTAGTCAGCCTGGTGTAAATCAAGTATGTGCAGGCTATGTGTTATACGGCCCTTCATCATTACTTGTAATGAGTACTGGCGGTCCAACGCGTTGTTATACATTAGACTCAACGCATGGCGGTTATCTACTGACAAATAAGCAGTTGAGTGTGCCAGAGCAGAGTCGTGAATTTGCCGTTAATATGGCTAACTACCGTTATTGGGACGAACCGACACAAGTGTATTTTGATAAATTGCTTTACACCTGTGAAAGCTTTGAAAAAAGCTCAATGCGTTGGAATGCAGCGATGGTAGGCGACGTTCATCGTATATTATGCCGAGGCGGGTTATTTTTGTATCCGCAAGATAAACGCAGTGGTAACGATAACGGAAAAATAAGACTGCTTTATGAAGCAAACCCGTTAGCGCTTTTAGTTGAAAACGCAGGTGGTAAAGCAACCTCTAGAGGAACGCGTATTTTAGATATTGCGCCAACTAGCTTGCATCAACGTGTGCCTGTTGCTTTGGGCTCAAATGAGCCTGTAGAGTTTTATAATAAAGCTATGTTATAAAGCATCACTTAGTATATAAATAAAGTAGGGGGCAAGATAATAGCCCCTACTTTTTAACAATTTATTTAACGCATTTCTAATATCCACTTCCCTCACTCAATCGGTATCAGAACCTAATTTCTTAAAAACCTATTAAGTAACAGCATTAATCAATCCTTCAAACTTGGGTGTTATTAGCTCCGAGTACTTAGTTTTATTTGATTTAATTTTACTAATCATTCCTTGTTCTTAATTATTAGTATTCTTCGCTTTAAACCTATCTTACATCATGGTAAAGCCGTTAAGTGGCAATTGGTATACCTGTTGGTAACATTTAAATCTCAAATTGGTTGATCATCGTGCTGCGTTTAAGTATATTAATGTCAAAGGTCACATAAAATAAACATCAGCATAACAAGCTAACACACTAAAATCACACAACAACAACCAGCGGAGAATTCAAATGTCGTTGAAGTCACTAGATAGTAATAACTCTACAACAGGGCAGTTTGCAATGCGTCCAGTTGCAAAATGGGTAAGAACAGCGGTCATCGCAGGCATGACAAGTTCTTGCGTATTCACAGCAAGCGCACAGGAAGATCAGGGAAAAGCGACAGAGGTTGAAGATGACGTTGAAATAATTAGCGTTACAGGTACCCGTAGAACTATACAAGATCAAATAGCGATCAAGCGCGAGTCAACAACCGTTGTTGATGGCTTATCATCAGAAGACATTGGTGATTTACCAGCACTTTCTATCGGTGAAGCACTTGAATCAATTACAGGTGCTGCATCTCACCGTGAAAATGGTGGCGCAACAGAAATTACTATTCGTGGTCTTGGGCCATTTTTAAGTGCAACTCACATCAATGGCCGTGAAGCGACCAATGGTAGTGGTGACCGCTCAGTTAACTTTTCACAGTTCCCTTCTGAACTTGTAAAAAAAGTAGCAATTTATAAAACGCAAGATGCGTCAATGATTGAAGGTGGCGTTGCAGGTGTTATTGCACTTGAAACTATAACTCCACTTGATTTTGGCAAACAACGCGTATCAGCTGAAGTTAAATTAAATTACAACCCAGACGAAGGTAACGTAGATAACTCGCTTCAAAGTGACGCGGGTTACCGTGGCACGTTTAGTTATGTTGATCAGTTTGAATTTGATAATGGCCAAGCCGTTGGTGTGTCGTTTGGTGTACAGCGCCAAGAAATTAGTCAACCAGAAGCTGAATACAGAAGCTCTAGCCCATCTGGTTCTTCACTATGGGCGTGTTTAAACGATCCTAATAATACCAACGAAGGTTTTTATCGTAGCAGCGCAGGCGACTGTGAAGATCAAGTTAGTGGTAGTAGCAACCAAGGTTACGATACAGAAATTGATCCTGAAACGGGTAAAGCAGTAAGTGATGGTACTCCTTATGCTTGGACTGGCAGTAGCCGTAGTTACCGCCAAAACGAGACATCAGATGAGCGTGATGCAATGTTTTTTGCACTGCAGTACCAGCCGTCAGCTGATTGGGATGTCAACATTGATGCACAAATTTCAGATAGAACACAACAAGAAGCACGCCACGATTTAATCTTTTTACAAAAACGTGCTACACCAGGTGTAACCGGTCCAACACTTGTAACTAACGATGTAGGCGGTATATTACATTGGGAAGGTGAAGAGCGTATTGAATCAGCGGGTGAGCAATTCTCTCGTGAAGAAAACTATCAAGGTTATGGCATAAATATAGAACATACAGTTACTGATAGATTAACTGTTGATTTAGATTTAGCGTACTCAAAAACAGAACGCGAAGAACTTCAAATATCTAACCGTGGTAGAACATCAGACCGAAATTTCTTTTCTTGGGATATGGGTGATGAAATCCCTCATTTCACATTAACAGATTTTGACGTAACAGATATTTCAAACTTTACAGATAGCTTAAGAACACGACTTGACCGTGAAAATGTTCGTGAAAACGAAGTTATTTCAGCGCGCTTAGATTTTGACTATATTCTAGATGGTAATGTTTTCACCAGTATTCAAGGTGGTATTAGAACATCTGAAATGACCTTTCTACAGTATGGTGGTAGCCAAGGTAATGGTTCACGAAATGAATACACGCTAGACTCAGGCACTGAAGCACTTGACGTATTACAAGGTTGTCAAATTGACTTTCCGGAATCAGGCTTTTTATCAAGCGTATCTGATGGGGATATTGTAACAAATGTCGATAGTGACGGTAACGTTGTAGATAGCGGTACAGGTTCATCATGGGCTACATACGACAACGTATGTTTCTCACAAGCTGTAGCTGGTTCTAACGCTGATGGTGTGTTTGCTTACCCAGAAGTTGAATATGAAAATGCAGGTACAATTGATGTAACAGAAAAAACAACATCAGTGTACTTAATGGCGAATTACGATACTGAAATGTTTGGTAAATTCATTCGCGGTAACTTTGGTCTTCGTATTGTAGACACAGAAGTAACTTCGATTGGCTTTAGAAATAGCTTTGACGTAGTAACAAGCGACACCGGTGTACTTTCTCTGGTTGAATCTGATAATGGTTCATTGGATAAAATAAAAAGCGGTGGTGACTACACGAAGTATTTACCAAGTTTTAACCTAGTTATTGACTACAGTGAAGATATTTTATTCCGTGCAAGTATATACCGTGGTATGTCACGCGCAGATCCATCTGATTTAGGTTACAGCCGTACATTCCAAGAAGATACAGAAGGTACAGCAACATCAATCAGCGATTTATTAGTGGGTGTAAATGGTTCTGGTAATCCAGACACTCAACCGCTTATGTCGTGGAACTACGATGCTGCGTTTGAATGGTACCCTAACGAAGATTCAATCTTAGCGTTAAGCTTATACTACAAACAGTTCAACGGTGGTTTTCAACAACAAACAGTAATTGAAGATTTTACTGTTGCCGGTGAAACTGTTTCATTACCAATTACTAACTCTGTTACATCAGATGAAGACAGTGAAATACTAGGTCTTGAAGCTTCATTTTCTTACCGCTGGGATAACGGCATCGGTATGAAATTTGGTTACAACTATGCAGACACTGATTTTGAGTTCCAAGATAGCTTATACGGCGATACGTTTGAGACTGACGTAGATGGTAATACTACACAATTAACTGATGGTATTATTGAGTCGGCCTCAGTGCCTGGTTTCTCTAAGCATGTATTTAGCAGCCAGCTCTACTACCAAATTGGTGGATTTGATACTGCTGTTATTTACAAATATCGTAGTGAGTATTTTCAACCGTATACTACAAATGGTACTCGACTTCGTTATGTTGATGGCGTAGGCGTATGGGAAATGCGCGCATCATACAAAATTGATGAGCACTTCAGAGTTAAAGCAGAAGCAATTAACTTGTTCAGCGCACCTAAATCACAAGATTTCTTTGTTGAAGGTAACCTAGGTGAAGTGAATGACTACGGCCCACGCTTATTCTTAGGCTTAAGCTACAAGCTGTAATAATAGTTAAAATATTATAAACATTAAAAAGGCGGTTTTACCGCCTTTTTTCATGTTTATAATTCAAGTTAGATTAGTTATGTAGACTGGTATGTGCCAGTGTAGGACGGATAAGCGAAGCGCCATCCGACACAGTAAAATACCTTGCCAATTATCATCAACATTTTATGTTGTCGAGTGGCTGAACTCACAGCCCAAAGCAAACAAAAAATCTAGCCCGTTTGAGCTTCAAACTCACACAAACCTTCAATGTTACAGCGGCAATATCTTACGATACTACCGCCAGTAATAATGCTCGCGATAGTATTAAACCAATACCTTTATTTTTTAACTTTTCCCTTAAGAACATAAATTTCACCATCGAAACTGCCTTGAATTGTTAGCCCTTGGCTTGCCAACTCTTGCAAATATTCGATATGATCATTAGTAATATGCTGGCCCGGTACTAAAAGCGGAATGCCCGGTGGATATGGAGTAACTAAACCGGCACAAATGCGATTGTTACTTTTGCTAATAGGCACAGATTCGCGGTCGCCATAAAAAGCATCGCTTGGAATACACGCCAAGTCGATGGCTGGTAAATTTTCAGGCAAGCGAGCTCTGCGCGTCGATTTCGATAGTTTTACCTTACCGCTGTCTAGCTTTTTCAACGCATTGTACAAACGAATTATTTTTGAGCGCGTGCCGCCAAGCGTGAGTAAAACTAAAATGGTGCTGTGTGTGTATTTTTCTATCTCTAGCCCAATTTCATCCAGTAAGTATTTATGAATATCTTTTAATGAGTAAGGTAGCTCACTAATATCAATAAGGATCTTTAATGGATCGTGACCCATATTATCACCACTAAAATGCGGGAATATTTCCATAAAGTCTTGCTTAGCTAATACTTTAATTTGCTTAAGCGAGGCCATCTGTTGTTTAAACTCCTCAACATGATTTAGCAGCGCATTGAGCAACTTGTAGCCTTCCATCTCTAATTGCTTTTGGCACACGTCAAGCGATGCAATAAGCTGATATTTAGGCGATGTACTAGCGTAGATACTATAAATCTCTCGAAAGAAATCGGCATCAAAATCGGGGTCGTTAATATGAATATAAGACGCTTGAGAAAACGCCGATACTACTTTATGCGCCGAATGCGTAATGTAGTCAGCCCCAGCATGTATTGCAGAATAATGACGAAAGCTAGGATGAAACAAAGAGTATGCAAACCAGGCTTCATCTATAAACACTTTAATACCATATTGATGAGCATAATCTACGACTTGTTTTAGGTCGCTAAGCAGGCCATCGTAAGTACAACCGGTAAGCACTAGTAATTTAGCATCAGTATTGTTTTCAATTGCTAATTTGATGTCGGCCAACGACGGTGGCGCGAAAATGCCATATTTTGGATTTAAGATACTCGCCAAATAAATGGGGTAACTAGCTGATTGCAAGATGCCATAGTGTACTGACTTATGGCAATTACGGTCGACAATTACTTTATCTCCCTTGCGCAGGAGTGTCTGCAAGATGATTTTATTTGAGGTAGATGAACCATTTGTAACAAAATAGGTGTGCTTAACTTCAAATGTCGCCGCAGCTGATTCTTGAGCGCGACCAATGGTATTGGTGCTGTCTGACAATGAACCTAGCGAGTCTACCGAAACCGACAGGTCGCCAACAAATACATTGCGGCCGTAAAACTGATAAAAATCTTTGATGTAAGGTGAGTTTCTAAAGCTGGAGCCACCGCTATGACCCGGTGTGTGCCAAGAGTCGTTTGCTTCACCGACGTAACGACGATACGCGGTCCAAAATGGTGTTTCAGAGCGATCGTCAAAATCGTTGATCATATAACCTAAAATCGCTTCTGGGTCAGAAATTACTTCATCTTTAAAAAAGAAGGATTCGATTTCTTCTGATTCGTTAACGATTTCCAGCCCTTTGGTGTCGTCGCCGATAACATAAACCGGTAACTCAAGACGAATTGCCTTTAAATCCTCGATAAAGCGACTATACATCCGCTCACCCACTTTGTTGTGCATATCCCAGCTTAGAACCACGGCTTGAATATCACCATCTTCCTCTACATGTTCCAACGCGTGTTTAAGCTCGAGGCATTCAATAATATCGATATGAATATCGTCTCGCTCAAAGTTAGGAATGGTCTTTGACAGATTAGTTGAAAGCCCTTGTAAAGTGGCTGGGTCTTGCTCAATTATCAAGATACGAAGTAGAGGTAGCATAGAGGGTTTCGCAATAAAATTTTATAATGCTCACTAGCATAACCAAAGGAGTGAGACTTGTGAAATTAATACTTTGATAATGTTTTAATAATTGTGCAATTTCACTAACATGCCCTCACGTATAAAATGTTTTATCTAGATGGATTGATAGGCGCGGCTTTTGGGGTTTGTGCTTTGTTGCGCGAGGTAAACTCGCGACTACAGGGGGTGTTATATTTGTAGGCGGGGCTTTATGCCGCGCTTTTTGGGGTTTTGAGGCTTGTGCTTTATTGCGCGAGGTAAACTCGCGACTACAGGGGAGTGTTATATTTGTAGGCGGGGCTTTATGCCGCGCTTTTTGGGGTTTTGAGGCTTGTGCTTCATTGCGCGAGGTAAACTCGCGACTACTTACCGCGCTTTTGGGGCTATTCAGTTTTTTCTTTAAACTCACATAAGTCTTCAATAATACAGCTGCCACACTTTGGTTTACGTGCTACGCAGGTGTAGCGCCCGTGTAGTATTAGCCAATGGTGAACGTCTACTTTAAATTCTTTTGGTACAATCTTTTCAAGCTTTTGTTCTACAGCGACAACATCTTTACCCATGGCAAGCTTGGTACGGTTAGATACACGAAATATATGTGTATCTACGGCTATTACAGGCCAGCCAAAGGCGGTATTGAGTACAACATTAGCTGTTTTACGGCCAACGCCTGGTAGAGCCTCTAACGCTTCACGATTTTCTGGCACGATGCTGTTATGTTCATCCACCAAAATTTGGCACATTTTGTACACGTTGGCAGCTTTAGAATTAAATAAGCCAATGGTTTTTATATAATCACGCAGTGTGTCGTGCCCAATATCTAAAATGGCTTGGGGTGTATTAGCAACAGGGAACAACTTTCGAGTGGCTTTATTCACACCTACATCGGTTGCTTGCGCTGAAAGAGTTACTGCTACTAGCAACTCAAACGGGCTTGAATATTCAAGCTCTGTAACTGGGTGCGGATTATCTTCGCGCAGGCGCGACAGTATTTGGTGACGTTTTTCTTTATTCATGCAACTTAAAACGTATTAGTGCTAATTGTTGCTCTAATACGTTTTCCCCTTAAGTTAAGCTAGTAACACGTGCTCGAGGACCTTTTTCAGCCTCTGGCGGTGCAACTTGTTTTGATTTTATTTGTGCGTCAATTACGTTTTTTGCAGCAATAAGTAGCCCAAGCCCTAAAAAGGCACCCGGTGGTAAAATTGCCAGTAAAAATTGATTATCAAAATTAAATACTTCTATGCGCAAGCTCTGTGCCCATGGGCCAAGTAATAAGTCGGCACCGTCAAACAGCGTACCTTGGCCGATTAGTTCGCGCATAGTACCTAATACTAACAGTACAGCCATAAAGCCTAAACCCATCATTAAGCCGTCAAATGCTGATAAATGAACAGGGTTTTTAGAGGCGTAAGCTTCGGCGCGGCCAATAATGGCGCAGTTAGTTACAATCAACGGAATAAAAATTCCTAATGATTGATATAAACCAAAGGTATAAGCGTTCATAAGTAATTGAACTATTGTTACAAAGCCCGCGATGATCATTACAAATACAGGTATACGAATATCTTTTGGCACCCAGTTACGCACAATTGATACGGTAACATTTGATCCTATTAGTACGAGTAAAGTTGCTAAGCCTAAACCTAAGGCATTTGTTACAGTTGAGGTAACGGCAAGCAGTGGACATAAACCTAAAAGCTGTACAAGGGCAGGGTTATTTACCCACACACCTTCTTTGTATAATGTTTTTAACTCACTCATTTAGCTACCTCCAAACATTCGGCATTAGGTGCTGCAAAAATATCATCAAAATTAGTTTGTGCGAACAATACGGCATTTTTTACAGAGCCCACAACAGCACGTGGCGTTATGGTCGCGCCTGTAAATTGATCAAACTGGCCGCCATCTTTTTTTACAGCCCAGCGAGCGTCTTCTTCGCCTTCAACCGTTAAGCTTTTAAATGTTGTGATCCAAAGTGATTTTTTAACTTCTACTTTGTCGCCTAAACCAGGGGTTTCTTCGTGTTTAGTCGTACGCACGCCAGCAATAGTGCCGTCGCTCAATACAGCTGTTAATAAGTTAATATCGCCACTGTAGCCGTTTGGCGTAACATGCCTAATAACAACAGCGACTGGTTTATTGTTTTTACGAGCACGGTAAATTACTTGGTTTGCGTGTGGGCCTAGTTTTTCGTCAGTAATAATTACGCAATCTTGTGATAATTGATTGTCGTACGATTTTGGGTCGAGCACTTCTTGTAGCTGCGCAGTAAGTTGCAGTTGTTCTTGCTCTGCAATTTTATCGGCAGTAAGCGCGTTGATAGAGGCAACTAAGCCCGTTGTTGCTAAAGCAAACGCAGTTAAAATAGCACCATTTTTAGCCATTGACGAAATGATCATTTTACTGCTCCATGGCCATAAGTACGTGGCTGTGTGTAGTAGTCGATTAGCGGCACTGCAATATTAATCAATAATACGCTAAATGCGATGGCATCAGGAAAACCACCAAAGGTACGAATTAAATAAATTAGTAAGCCAATTAGCGCGCCATAAATTAAGCGCCCTTTGTTAGTTGTTGCTGCAGATACCGGATCGGTTGCTATAAAAAAGGCCCCCATCATAGTGGCACCACTTAATAAGTGAAATAGGGTGCCCGGCTCTGTACCAGGTGATGCGATATAACCAATAGCACTACATACAGCTAAACTTGCGATAAAACTTACAGGAATATGCCAGTTAATTATTTTTGCTTTTAATAAGTATAAACCACCCACCAAAAAGCCTAAGTTAACCCACACCCAGCCAAGGCCAGCCCATTCGTTAAATAATGGCTTTTGCATGCTTTCGGTAACGGTTAAACCGTGTGCTATGTCTGTTTTAACAGTATCCAGCGGTGTTGCCATTGTTAGGCCATCAACCCCTGCACGTACTTGATCAAGGCTAAACCCAGAGGCCGTAAAATCGGTGAATATTAGCCTTAGCTGATCAGCAAAGCCTATTGGCGTATTTATTAAATCGGTAACAGGCAACCATGCGGTCATTTGTACCGGAAACGAAACTAAAAGCAGTACATAAGCCGCCATTGCTGGATTGAATAAGTTAAACCCAAGGCCGCCATAAAGCTGTTTAACTATAACAATAGAAAATAAACAGCCAATAACGATTATCCACCAAGGGGCAAGTGGTGGAATACTCAGTGCCAATAACACGGCAGTAAGCCACGCACTGCCATCACTTAATGCAGGCCAAACAGGGCGCTTTCGTATTAGCATTATTGCAGCTTCAAATACGCTTACAGCAACAAGCGCGAGCACCAGTTGAATAAGTACACCGGTTCCAAAAAAGAAAACTTGAGCAATTAGCCCAGGAATACACGCAGCAATAACGCTAAGCATTAATCGCGTTAACGATTTATGGCTGTGATTATGCGGCGAACTGGCCATGGTTAATTTCATGACTGATTATTTCCTTCTTTTTGTAACTTTTTAGCTTTTGCTCTCGCAATTGCAGCAGCCACGGCGGCTTTTTTCTTATCGTCGGCTGATTTAGGTTTATCTGCGTTAATAAGAACTGATGAGTCATCGGTGTTACTTTCTGCACTCTTAGGTGCTGCGCTATCAACTTGTAGCTCTTGGGGCTGAGTTTGTTCGGTATCTTCTAGTGCTTTAGCCGCTTTTTTAGCTTTAGCACGAGCTATGGCCGCAGCTACCGCTACTTTTTTATCATCAACGGATGCCGCGCTTTGTGGCTCTTCACTCACGGTTTGCTCGGTTTCTTCTAATGCTTTAGCTGCTTTTTTGGCTTTTGCACGAGCAATGGCCGCCGTTACTGCTGCTTTTTTGTCATCAACAGGGGCATCAGTTTGTGGCTCTTCACTCACGGACTGCTCAGCGTCTTCTAATGCTTTAGCCGCTTTTTTGGCTTTTGCGCGAGCAATGGCCGCCGCTACGGCTGCTTTTTTGTCATCAACAGGGGCATCAGTTTGTGGCTCTTCACTCACGGTTTGCTCAGCGCCATCTAATGCTTTAGCCGCTTTTTTAGCTTTTGCACGAGCAATGGCCGCCGCTACCGCTGCTTTTTTGTCATCAACAGGGGCATCGCTTTGTGGCTCTTCACTCACGGTTTGCTCAGCGTTATCTAATGCTTGTGCTGCCTTTTTGGCTTTAGCACGAGCAATGGCCGCAGCTACCGCTGATTTTTTATCATCAACAGGGGCATCGTTTTGTGGCTCTTCACTTACTGTTTGTTCAGCGTTATCTAATGCTTGTGCTGCTTTTTTAGCTTTAGCGCGGGCAATGGCTGCAGCGACTGCTGATTTTTTATCATCAACGGGTACAGTATCGGCCGATTCATCTGTTTGAGATTTTTGCTCTTTATATTTACGCGCTTGTTCTTTACGTAGTGCGCGCTCTTTTGCTACTTCGCTGTTGTCAGGTTCTAATTCAGCAGATTGATCGCCTAGCTTTTTAGCTTTAGCGCGTGCAATAGCGGCTGCAACAGCTGATTTTTCATCGCCGTTATCTGATTTATTTTTAACGCGGGCTAGTGCCTCTGCTACTTTTTGCTTTTCGTCAGCAGATTTAGCGGCAGGTTTACGTTTGTGGCGGTTTTGACGTTCTTCTTGCTCGCGATCTAAACGCTCTTTTCGTGCATCAAAACGCTCTTTTGCTCTGTCGGCTTTAATTTTGTCAGCTTGTTGTTCTTTAATTTCAACTTTGGCTATACGGTAGTACTGTACAAGAGGGATTTCGCTTGGGCACACATATGCACAAGCACCACACTCAATACAGTCAAATAAATTATGCTCTTGTAGCTTGTCGTACTCTTTTGATTTAGCAAACCACTGCAATTGCTGTGGTAATAAAGAAGCAGGGCAAGCATCAGCACAAGCACTACAACGTATACAGGCTTTTTCAGGGCCGGGCTCCGCTAGCTCTTTATGATCAGGCGCTAAAATACAGTTAGTTGTTTTAACTATGCCAATACGTACTGTGGGTAGCGTAAAGCCCATCATTGGGCCGCCCATCACAACACTTTGCTGCGGTACAGGCGAGAAACCTTGGCAATCAAGTAAATGCTTTATTTCAGTGCCAAGTAGTGCCCATACATTCCCAGGCTTATGAATAGTGTTACCTGTTACCGTAACTATACGTTCAATGAGTGGTTTACCTTCATAAACGGCTTGTTGTACGGCAAACAAAGTCCCGGTGTTATGCACTAAAATACCAATATCGGCTGGAATACCAATGCTAGGAACTTCACGGTTAGTAAGTAATTTAATTAATTGCTTTTCACCGCCAGATGGATAAATAGTTGGCACCGTTTGAATAATAATTTTTGAGTTATGCTCAGCTGCTTGCTTCATTGCTGCAATAGCTTCAGGCTTGTTATCTTCTATACCCACAATGCACAGTGTTGGGTTTAAAAGTTGCTGCATTATTTCAATGCCTTGGATAACTTCTTTAGCGTGTTCGCGCATTAAAACGTCATCGGCAGTAATATAAGGTTCGCACTCAACAGCATTTACAATCAAAAATTCGATAGGTTGCTTGGTATCTGCTTTTACATAAGTAGGAAAACCAGCACCACCCATACCGCTAATACCGGCTTGGTGAATAATATTTATAAGCTCGTCATGACTAAGCTCAGCAGGGCTTTTATTTTTATTTAGATCTACCCATTCGTCTTTGCCGTCTGGTTCAATAATAACACTTAGTTCAGGTAGGGCCGATGGATGTGCTGATGGCATAGGTGCAATATCAGTAACCACGCCAGAGCTTGGCGCATGCACAGGTACCGACCAGTTAGCAGCAGGCGCTGTAAGTGGTTGGCCTTTTAAGACGTGTTGGCCTTTTTCTACCAGTAACTTACCGTTTGCGCCTATGTGTTGCTTAAGCGCAACAATGAGTTTGTCGGGCAAAGGTAGGCGAGTGATACTCGCACTATTAGAGAGTGATTTTTGTTGTGGTGGGTGTATGCCGCCAGGAAATGCCCACACGGTGCCTTTTTTTATTTGTTCAAGTAACTTGTCCACTCAAACCTCTAATCTATTTGTGTAACAGGAATAGCATCTAGCTGCCATTTCCAGTTTTGTTTAGTTTCGGCTACAGGTAGCATATCAATGCAATCTACAGGGCAAGGCTCAACACATAAATCACAGCCAGTACATTCATCAATTAACACAGTGTGCATTTGACGAGTTGCGCCCAAAATGGCGTCAACCGGGCAGGCTTGAATACATTTGGTACAGCCAATACATTCATCTTCGCGAATATAAGCCACTGTTTTTATAGGTTCTGCTTGCTCGCCACCGGCAAGTGGTTTTTCATCAACACCCATTAAGCCGGCAAGCTTTTTCATGGTTGATTCGCCGCCCGGTGGGCATTTATTTATTTCATCGCCATTGGCTATGGCTTCGGCGTAAGGGCGACAACCCGGGTAGCCACACTGTCCGCATTGAGTTTGCGGCAAAATAGTATCAATTTGCTCAACAATAGGGTTACCTTCAACGCGAAAGCGAATTGCTGCAAACCCTAAAATAAGTCCAAAAATGAGTGCTAGCGAACCAATCGCTATCAAGGCATAAAACAAGGTCATATTAAAACTTCACTAATCCAGTAAAACCCATAAACGCCATCGACATTAAGCCTGCAGTGATCATTGCAATAGAGGCGCCTTTAAAAGGCGTAGGAACGTCAGCAGCTGCTAAACGTTCTCGTAGTGCTGCAAACAATACAAGCACTAAAGAAAACCCAACCGCAGCACCAAAACCATACACCGCAGATTGTAAAAACGAATGATCTTCTTTGATATTTAATAAAGCCACGCCTAATACCGCACAGTTAGTGGTGATCAGCGGTAAAAATATGCCTAATAAACGATATAGAGTAGGGCTTGTTTTACGCACAACCATTTCGGTAAATTGCACTACAACGGCAATCACTAAAATAAAGCTCATGGTGCGTAAAAAGGCGATATCCAGAGGGATTAAAATATACTGATTAACTAAATAGCTAGTTACAGAGGCAAGGGTAAGCACAAACGTGGTTGCCAAAGACATACCAATCGCCGTATCAAGCTTACCTGATACGCCCATAAACGGACATAAGCCTAAAAATTGTACTAATACAAAGTTATTAACCAGAACTGTTCCGATCAATAACAAGACATATTCTGTCATGTGTGCCTCACGCTATTAAAGTCCTGCGTATTATCCTTTTTTCTGCCCCGATAAACAACATTTGCGAGTCGTTATCAGTTAAATAAACGCAAGGACAAACATATTGATCACAAGGCTGTAAAATTAATGTGATTTTGATGTAAGGAATTAGTCAAATAGCAGAAACAAAAAAAAGAGCAACGAATGCTCTTTTTTGTATTAATTGAAAACTAGTTAAATGTCTTTAGGTTTTTCTATGTAATAACCTTGAACGCCATCTAAACACAACGTTTCTATAATGTGTTTTTCTTCTTGGCTCTCAACACCTTCAGCAAATACGCTAACACCGATGCGGTGGGCTAAATCGACCATTAAGCGCATAAAGTACTGATTGTTTTTATCGTCTTCTAGGCCGCGAGTGTAACTTGCATCCATTTTAATAAAATCAGGTTTTAAATCGCGGAAAAACTTAAATGAGGTTAAACCAACACCAAAACGTTCAACTGTTACGCGGGCACCTACGCGGTGCACCATATCAATAAAGCGCTTACTGGCTTTAATATTTTGTTGTAAGCCAAATTCGCTTACTTCAAATACTAGTTTAGATGCAATATGCGTATCTTTTAATAATCGACGTTCTAACCAAATAACAAACTGGTCATTGTGCGCGCTTGAGGCAGTTACGTTTAAGCCAAAAAACTTTTCAGACAAGTTACGGCTTTTAATTTTTTCTAGAGAAGAGTCGATTATCAGGCGATCAATTTCTATTGCCATACCAAGCTTTTCGGCCATCGCTAGAAAGGAAGCTGTAGGCAGCACTTGATTGTCTTCTGTTTTAAATCGAACCTGTATTTCAGCGTAGGCTTTTATACTTTTACCAAGTGGCATAATGTTTTGCACTACCAAGTGTACACGCTTAGCTTCAATTACCTCGCTAATGACCTTACGCCAGTTTTGATTACCAAAACCAGCGCTCATATTATTAGCTAAATCGGTCTCGCGTTGTACGTGCCAAGCGTTTACTTGTTTTGATTGCGCCATGCTCATCGCATTATCAACAACAGAAAGCAGTTCACCTAAAGGCTTACCTTTTTCGTAACCTACAATACCCGTATTAGCCACTGAGCTTAGCTCTTGATTTTGCTGATACTGGGTAAAACGTGATTGTAAGTTTTCACCAAAGCGTTCTGCTTCTTTTAAAGGGATATGGGGTAGTACCACAGCAAAGTCAGAACTGTTCAACCGAAATACTTGACTGTTAGTGTAAGTGCCACATATATGTTTAATAATATCGGCAACACCTTTTATATATTCGTCACCTTTTTGATAACCACGGCTTTGGTTTATAGCTTGTAACTCGCTACAACGAACCATAGCTAAAGAACCAAATGTGCTTTGCTGACTGTTTTCAACGTGTTTTTCGTAATACTCAACAAACATATTACGATTACCAAGTGAAGTAATTACATCTTTGTACGCTTCATGTTTAATACTCATTGCTGCGTTTTGTAAATCTTCGTTTTTGTTTTTCAAAAAGTGAGATAAACGATTAAAGCTAGGTACTAAATCTTTCCCCATTTTTTTCAATCGAGTGCCATCTAATACTGTTTCTAAATCATTATCAACATGGTTTTGATTGATATAAATATCGATAATGTCAGCAACCGTTGTGCTTATATTTTTATTTAAATGGTAAAAAATAGATTTCATTAAAATTATTGGAATAATAACTAAAATGGCAGAAATAAAAATAACAATAAAAAGAGATGTTTGGAGTTGCGTAGCTAAATGTTCAATATTAAGCACAAATTCGACTTTTATATCTCTAGCGCTGTTTACTGCAAACTGAGGGCGTGCTGAGTTAAAACTCGATAGTACAAAGTCAGCAAACATTGGTAATTGAGTAGGGGGGTTAATGCTAAATACCTCAGCACCTTGGTAATCTCTTAGAGTAAAGCTTGAAAACGTTTTACCATCTGCAATTGATTGTTTTAAGTTTTGAGCAGAGATTTCGTTTAAAGAAAGGTCATTAACATATTTAGTAACAGTAGCTTGTGCATTTTTTTGAGCATCGCTTACCGCAGTATCAAAGCTTATAGATATGAGGTAGCTTCCTGCTGCAACACACAATAACCATGATATTATTTGTATAAAAATAAGTTTTTTAAATCCAGCCATTATTTCGGTCTTTTATAATTCAAAAGGGAAGGAATGAAGTCCTTGATTAATAAACTAAGTACAACGCATTAAATAAAAATCTAATGCTTTAGTTATATACGAAAGGGTAGTGGAATTAGTATGAGATGTCTATGGAATTCTTAGAATTGGCTCCCCCTCCCCGACTCGAACGGGGGACCTGCGGATTAACAGTCCGTCGCTCTAACCAACTGAGCTAAGGGGGAACTACATCATA
>NZ_WTLA01000037.1:0-33545 GCF_011378845.1 Pseudoalteromonas sp. Z9A4 | reverse complement strand
ATCATTATAATGCCGGTTTAGCGCCAAATGAATCTGAGGTTAGATATCAAGATTCCAAAACTGTGGCCAAATTTTATTGACCACTACATACCAAACCATCACTAATTTACAAAAAAACTAAAAATTTAAGAGCCTGTCAGCTTCTACTTGGCCATAGAAAACTAGAGAGCACTGTCAGGTACTTGGGAATAGAAGTTGATGATGCGTTAGAAGTATCAGAACAGATCGATGCTTAAATTTGAACCTAAGCCAGACTCGAAGTTAGGGTCTGGCACGTGCCAATAAACCTACTTCAGTTAAATTTCTTTAAAAGCATAAATGACCCAAATGCATTTAAATAATGCAAAATATCAGACTCTTAACTATTGAAATAATGCTTCAGAGTTCCATACAATTTATTTATGTCTATCGGCTTTGCAATATGTGCGGTAAAACCCTTACGATAGTAGTTTTCTACATCTGTTTCCATAACATTTGCTGTAAGTGCCATTACAGTAAGGCTTGGATCTAAAGATTGTATTTGTTGTTGGGCCTCAATACCATCCATTATAGGCATGTGTATATCCATTAATACTAAGTCGAATTTGTTGCATTGGACCGCTTCAACAGCCAGTAGACCATTTTCAACAATTGTAACGTTTGCATTAGTTCGTTTAAGCATTGCCTCTATTAGCACTTTATTAATGTTATTATCTTCTGCAACTAATATTTTTTTACCTTCTAAGTTAGGGGCGGATAATGCTTTTTTTGCCTTATTAACAGGTGCAAAATCAACTTGATCTAAAGGCAGAATAAGGCTTATCGTTGTGCCTCGTCCTAATGCACTTTGAATATCCATTTTACCCCCCATCACTTCAATTAAGCTGATTGTGATGGACATACCTAGCCCAGTTCCACCGTACTTTCTCGTTGTAGAGGTATCAGCTTGAGTAAAGCGCTCAAAAATATGCTCAACAGCCTCTTTACTCATACCGATACCGGAGTCGATAATTTCAATCTTAATAGCTTGTTTATCCTGATAGAGTTGGCTGCTAACGTTTATTTGAACACTTCCTTTTTCTGTGAACTTGACTGCATTTGTCGCTAAATTTAATATAATTTGCTTAACCCTAACTAAGTCACCTATCCAGTATTCGTTGTAGCTTTTCCCCTTATTAACGAGAAACTGAATTCGCTTTCCACTAACTAAAGAGTCTAGATCATACTTTACTGACTCCAAGACTTCGGTTAATGAAAACTGGACACTTTCAATTTGTAATTTATTCGACTCTATTTTCGAATAATCTAAAATATCGTTTATTATGATTAAGAGACTATGGGCTGAGAAGGATGCATTTTTAAGTACTGTACTCAATTCGGTAGATAAGTTAGTGTTTTTCAGTAATTGTAGAGCGCCTAGAATCGCATTCATTGGCGTGCGTATTTCATGACTCATATTGGCCAAAAAGTCACTTTTTGCCTTTACAGCATTTTCAGCGGCTAATTTTGCTTCTGACAAAACGCGTAATGCATCAGCTCGCTCTGTAACATCGTAGTTTACGCCTACCACCTTAATTGCTTCGCCGCGTGAATCTCTTAATATTTCGGCGCTTGCTTTCATCGTTCTTATGTTGCCATCCGGATGAACAACACGAAATTCAGGATCATATGAACCATTGCCACTAATAGCGGCTTCTAACTGGTTTTTAGTGTTTTCAATGTCGTCAGGATGCACAATATTTATCCATGCATCATATGCACCAGAAAACTGAGATTCTGTAATGCCATGTAATTTGTACATCCAGTTATCCCACATTAGCACTCCTGTTTTTAAATCCCACTCCCAAACACCAATTCCTGCTGAATCATTAGCTAACTGCATACGTAGTGCAAATAGATCGGCTTTGTCTTTAGCTACTTGTAGTTGTTGCTCACTATTTTTTTGATATGAAATGTCTTGTACAACAGACCAAATGAATACTTGTCCTTTACTGTCTGTAATTTTTATACCCGAAAGTAGTACAGGATATACTTCACCATTTTTGTGAATGTACTCTTTTTGATATGGGCCGTAATAACCGTACTCAGAGAGAGAGTCCAATTGCTCTTGCTCCTGCTCTGCGTATTTTTTCGGGGTGAGTTGCCAATAATCCATTTGGTTAAGTTCTTCGGCACTATACCCAGTAATTTTTTCGAATTCTTGGTTGGTAAATTCAAATTTACCATTAGTTATTGCGTTTATTACGATACCGATAGGTGCTAAATCTACAAATTTTTCAAATTTCTCTTTTTCACCTAAATAAGCTTTTTCAAAACGTTTTCTTTCTGAATACTCGGTGCTCAGCTTTTCTTGAGTTTTTGCTAGGTCTGATATATCTCGACCAACAGCCAAGATTAACTGACTGTCACCAATAGATAAGGAGGTTAACGACACCAAGCAAGGGAAAGTAGTTCCATCTAAGCGAGAGTGTGTCCACTGGAAGATTTGTGAGCCATATACAACAGTATTTTCTATATACTCTCTAGCCATTTCTTTAGAGAGTCTGCCGCAGGGTTGGTACTTAGGTGATAAATCAGAAGGGCTAAGGTTAAGGAAGTTAGCATTGCTTTGTACGCTGTGCATATCAATAGCGGATTGATTACACTCTATAAACTTGCTAGAGGTTAAATCAATAATTGAAAGTGCATCTGCTGAAACATCAAAGATTTTTTTATATTTATCTCTTTCTTTAGATAGTTCAACAATAGTTTGTTTTAGCTTTCTGTTTTCTGATTCTAAATTTTTTATATTACCAGGCACATTCATTCCCAATACTTTTGTATAAGCACATGTAAAACAGTATAGATGTGCTCTTTAAATATTGAAATGTATATCACTAAAATATAAAGATATTTCACATCTAAGGTGCATCATTGACATGTCCAAAATTCAATCAACTAGCAATGAAAATGGAAAAGGATTTCGAAGGCTTGTTATAGAGTGGTATTTTTAAGTAAGTATCTTTGCTCTGGAGATTATAACTGATGAGGTAATCTTGATTTTACATATATGATAGCAGCTTTAATTCGCAACTCTCTCCATGAATTGACGTTTGTATTTTTACTAATAAAAAGCTCCCATTCAGCACTAGAATACAAGTCTGAATTAGTCGTGTATTTATCTTTCAAGCGACTTGAAAGCAATAGGCATTCAAAATCAGTGAAGCAAGAGTGTGTTTTAATAAAATCAGGAGTCATTAAAAGCTCTATTGGTAAATTGTGATAACCAGCCCCTTCATTTATCTCTTTAGTTAAATCATCCAGTATTTTAAAATTATCAGTCAAGGTTAAGCCCTCCAAAAGTATCATACAAATCAAGCTTATTTTTAAATGTAATTTAATTCTAATATAGTAACCTTAGTTGAAAGTAGCACTGCGTTTCATATATAGATACGCAAGAGGGAAAATTTTAAATAGATTCTGCCCAGCCGTCGTTTTTACCACAGGCATAAAATTATGCTTATAGGCCAAAATTCAGTCAACTATAATATAGATTACGCCAAGCATTGAACTGTACTTTAGGATTAATTAATTTCAAATGATTAGTCACAAACAACTAATTCCATGACTTCAGTGCTTGCTTAAAATCATGCAATATTCTACTCTTATTACGCTTTAAGTTATTGATAAAAAACAAAAACTAGAGCTGGTGATTTACTGCAGCTTTAGTATCAAGATCGACTATAGGAAGGGAGATAATTTTGGGATTAAATACTCAAAGCGTTGGTAATAATGAAAACTTAATAATTGAGTTGTTCGAGTCCAAAGTGCTAGTTGTTGAAGATCAGCCTTTAAATGTTCTATTACTGAAAAGAATACTCTCAAACCACTTTAAAGTTGAATCTGTTGAAAGTGGTGAAGCAGCCATAAAGTGGTGCGAAAACCATACCCCTGATTTAATTTTACTGGATATAGTAATGGATGGGATGGGCGGAATAGAAACGTGTAAATACCTTAAAAGCCTTCCTGAAATTAGCAATGTTCCCATTATTTTTATAACGTCATCACATGAAAATGAAGATACCTGTTGGGATGTAGGTGGAGTTGATTTTATTCAAAAACCCTTTACAAAAAAAACAGTATTTAATCGAGTGAAAACTCATCTGACGATTAAGTTACAACGAGACAAGTTAACTAATTTGGTATTTTTAGATAGCTTAACAGGAGTATTCAATAGACGTTATTTTGATACGCATATTGAAAAAGTTGCTCTGAACGCAAAAAGAATGAATGAAGATTACGCTCTCATTTTCATAGATATTGACTTTTTCAAACAGTTTAACGACATATATGGCCACCTAGAAGGTGATAAAGCACTAAAGATTGTCGCACAAACAATACAAAAAACATTAAAAAGACCTCGCGACGTCGTGATTCGCTTTGGAGGAGAAGAGTTTGTTATAGTTCTTCCATCTACCGATTTAGAGGGAAGTATTTTAGTAACCGAAGATGTAATAAAAAATATTAGTGCACTGAATATCCCTCACAGTGGTTCTAATTTTAAACACCTGACTGTCAGTGCAGGAATTGCAACGTTGAGAGGCTTAAAGGGGGAAACTGAAATACTAAAAGTCGCGGATGATAAATTATATATATCTAAACAGTTAGGTAGGAATAGACTAAGCTATTAAAATAAATCACTAAAACTTCATTTCTCTATTTGGTTTACGAGAATCAAATAAGCAACATGATACTATTACAGTAGCTGAGCTAATAAAATGCATTTTTACAGAGACTAATTGAAAGTTAAGACTCTAAAGTAAGTTGTCTTCTTAATCGCATAAAGCATCAAATTCCACTTACTTAAGAGTCATTATCTAATAATAATTGATTGTATTTATAACATACCTTGAGGCACGTGTTTTTCAGCGAGTAAAAGCACTAGGGTTTAGTTTGAAACTTAGGTTCGCAGGATTTTAGATAATGAATTCTATTTGACTCAGTTGGTTCAATTTTGAGCTCATTCATATAGAAAAAGCATTAGAGTAGTTTTTGCTTATACTCATTGCTTAAATCATCTGCTGTATAGTCCACATTAAATATTTCATTTAAATTACGCATTAGTTTATTTACTACAGGAAAATACATCTTCCCACTTTCTTCATCTAGGTAAATTGTATGGCTAAAGCTACTCCTTTGAGTATCATCCGATAGGAATGTTAAAAGAAAAATAATGGCAATAAATGAGGTCACTATAGAACCGGTTATGACAATAAAAAGTGAAAATAAACGCATAAATTGCTCCTTTCAAGCTGATTTCTAAAGAAGGAGAATCACATAATATTGAATACTCTCGATTATTATATATTTCCCTTTGCTGCTTCATTGTAGTCAATAAAAAAGAATAAGATGTTTTTTATAGCCAATTATTAAGTAGATGCCTCAATCGTCTTGACTAAATAAATATAGTCCACCCTCCGCCTCGAACAACTTAATGTAACTAGCGCCTCAATACCTGGCTGGCTATCACTCATCCCCGCACCGCTTTGTAGCGTGCTAAGCTTAAAGATCAATAAAAAACTGGAGTACACTAAACTCGCCAATTAAAATCGTTTTTTTCTAATTGATATATTTACCTCATTATATCGGTTTGTGGAGGTAATGAGGGGGGTAACAATTTGACGGTACGCGAGCCGCGTAAATGTCTACGCGTACCACGTTTACTTGTATATGTGAGCAAACAGCAATTTGACTAATTAACTATTATATTTAGCCAATCACAATGACCGCTATTCGCTCTAAGCGGACTAGAAAAAATTTCACAAAATTTATAAATTAAATTTATAAATTCTTAAACACTAGGATGATTAAAAATTTATTGCCAAAAGAATCCTGGAATCAAATTTAGATTAGATCTATTTAATAAAGTTAGAGGGCTAGTGCTTTTTTAAATCATGCAATTAATAAAAAACTTTAGTCTCGTTGTAACTTCAAGATACCTTAGAGAAGCCAGAGCAAATTGATGGCGTTTTAAGTTCAGGCAGAACCAGACTCAACTACTGAGTCTGGTTCGTGCTATAAATAAGCTCGTCATCATATTTTTAAATTAAAGCTGTTATTTACCTAACAAACATCCAAATACCGGCAGCTATCATAAATAAGTTTTCTGTTAGAGAGATAAACCCTAGTGGTACGTTACTGTCACCGCCTACACACGCACATTTTAACTCTCGTTTATCTATATAGACTGCTTTTATCACTGAAACAGCACCAACCCCACCTATGAATAATGAAATAGGGGCAATAATATAGGCTGGTAATCCGGCTATCATTCCAATGCCAACAAATGCTTCTAAAAATGGGTAAACATAAGCGTACCTGACTACTTTCATAGCGACTAAGTCATAGGTTATAAATGAATTAGTAAAGCTAAATAAGTCTTGAAGCTTTTGTATTGCTAACACTGCCATTGTTAGGGCTACAAACAGTTCAGCGGTTTGCATTGATAATAAGCTATTATCCGATGCAAAACTAAATGCCACACTAAGCAAAAAACTAACCGAAAAAATCGCAATCACGGGCGTGTAAGTTGTACCTTCTTGGGCTGCTTGTGGCTTATTAAAGTAATCACGTAAATCGTCGTAGCCACCTATACGTTTATTATCAATAAATGCTTGAGGTGTAGTTTCTACACTGTGTTGTTTTTTAAATTCATCTGTTTGCTCTCGAGAAGTTAAAAGCTGATCATCAACTGTATATCCCTCTCGCTCTAGTAGGTCTTTTGATTTTAAACCAAACGGACAAATATGCTCATCTGTTGCCATTCTAAAAAGTTGGGCTGATTTACTCATGCTTTACTCCTTATGTTATGCGGTTTATTTATTTATTTGAATTGAAATCTGGAACAGCTCTTAATTGTGCTTGAGCATTGGTTTGTGCAATGCCGTTTTGCTCTATATCTTTTAGGAGCCATTGCATTTCTTTTATTTCTCGCTCTTGGGCTTCAATTATATTTGTAGCTAGCTTTTGAACGCGTTTATCTTTGATTTTTGCCCTGTCACTGGTGAGTATGGCAATTGAATGATGTGGGATCATCGCCGACATCCATGAGCTATCATCAACAGTCACTTGTGAGCGAACTAAAAATAAACTTCCTGCAAATACGGCAACACTAGCAATGAGTACTGTTATATTTTTCTTTTTATCTTTATACATATTGAGCATGAAAAGTAGCATTATCACTGCCATCGTGGCTCCCATATAAAGCGCCATATAAGTACGAGTTTCACTAAAATAAACATGACTAAGTTGGTAGGTGTTCAAATACATCAATACAAACATGGTTATTGTGGATGTTGCTATCATTAAAAAAAATTTTGAATAGTGTGACATTGTATTGCTCCTTAAAAGTTTTGTATTTTGTTTTTACATGTGAGTAATTTTTACACTATCAAGCTCACAAATCAGTGTTTCCTGTTGTGTAAAATGGGTATTTAACAATTAAATCAAAAATTATGCCGTTAGGCTAAAATTGCTCGCTGGATTTACTTATGTATCTGTAGGTTTATTCATTTGAGTTGTCAGTGAGTAGTTCAATATTATATTTGTGAAATATACCCTCCATTTCCATTCCGGGAGTGCCAATAGGCATGGCTGGTACACTTAAGCCTGTAATGTGCGGAGCGTGTTGCCCAGATAAAAACTGTTTTATATGTTTAACGGGAACATGACCTTCAAATACAAATCCATCGGCTGACACGGCTGTATGGCATGAGCGCATATTAGGTTTTATTTGATACTGAGATTTAATCGACCCCATGTCATTAACGTTAATTGCTTTTGTTTGAATATTGTTTTCACTCAAATGAGCAATCCACTTATTACAACATCCACAATTTTTACTTTTATAAACGGTAAGCTCAATTTCAGGTTTTTCTGAATTTTCATAGATTATTGATGTTTTATGCTGTTTTTCGATACTCATTGCCGAAAATGACATAGTTAATGATAAAAAAAACGCTGAGGTAATGTAGATTACTCGCATTGTTAACTCCTTAATTAGACCAGTGAATATGAGTGATTTTCCAACCTTTATCGGTGTTTTTTAATGTGATTGATTCCATTCCCGTAGACTTAATATCTTTCCCTTTATACTTTCCTTGAGTTTTACTTCTTGAAATTGAGTAAGCTATGTCTCCATTTGTGTGAACTTGATGCTCTAGCAGTTCACTATCAACTGCACTTAAGAATTTCATATCCGCTATCATATGATGGTTCGCGTATTCATCTGCAGAACGCTCAACAATTCCGCCTTCAAAAATGACGACATCGTCGGCCAGTAATTTACGGGCACCTTTGGCATCGCCTTGTTTTAGGGATGCATGAAATAAGCTAACTGCCTTTGCAGCTTCGCTATCAACATTAACAAAGACCCAGCCTTTTTTTGTGTGCTCTTCATGGGTGTGTGCGTTCACAGCAAAAGAACTAACAGCGCTAAAAATTAGTAGCAATAAAATTTTTAAATTAGAGGATTTAATTAACATACATTTTCCTTTTTTATTAATCGTTAAATAGGCGGACCAACAAGTGTTGTAAATACACTTGTTGTAATAAGTACAAATAGGGCAATTAATATTTCAACAGTGATCGAGCGTTTTAATATACTTATATGGTGTTGTTGAGTGATTTGCGGGACTAAAAAAAGCTTATGCCATGCACCTAGTAACAGCATCGCGCTGACGAGTAACAGCTTTAATAAAATTAGTTGCCCATAATTTGATGTAAACAATGCAGAAAATGACTCTAGGTACTGCAGGAGCAGAGTTAAGCCCGAAATAAGTAGTACAAATACAATAACAATAGCGAGTTGACCAAAGTAATGCATTAACCGCTTTACTTCACTGGTAGGTAGTAAAGTGCAGCTTTTGTAAAGCGGCCACAATGACCCTAACCAGCTCGCAATGGCAATAAGGTGAAAGGTTAAAATACTTTTCACTAACTCATTTTCATTTGCACTGTGCCCAGTAAAAGTGAAGCTATAAGCGATAAACCCAAGCATGATTAGTATAACGGCACCGTTTTTATAACCTGCTACGTTATCATCTGATTTCACATTCCACATACATGCGCTAATTAGAGCAATAATAAGCGCTGGTATTCTAAACGTTGCTTGGTCACCTATGACTGATTGCCAAACAATTTCAAGCATAAAGGGGTCAAACATTCCCATAAAGCCTGATTCAGCCATTGCTCCAGCTTCTATTGGTACTTGTAAAAGTGCAGCAATACTACCTGTAACTACACACGTAATTTGCCAACGTTTTAATAACTGATAAAAGCTAATTAAGTGATGCCCTGCAACATTGCTGTTGCCACACATAAAGCGTATTAATAAAGTGCCCGCAAGCCCTGCAATTGCGATATAGCTTGCTAGTTTTAATAATAGTAAGAGTACTGACCATTCACTTAATTGCATTATGTTGCTACTTAATGGTTATGTTTGCTGTGGGTATTAGATTGTTCTTGCATCATCTTGTGCGATTCACTTTTGTGTACCATAAATCTAAACGTGTCGGTCATTTTATGTCCATCACCACCGAGTGCTGTCCATTTAACCGTGTAAGTGCCTTGGGCTAGGCTCGGTAATGACCAACTAAAGTCTGTGCTTGGGGTAGAGCTTGGTTTGAAATCAAAGTTTATTGATTTATTTTTTTCATCTTTGATGATGACTTTTGCTAGCCTTACTTCACCACCAAAAGTTAACGAAAGTTGCTCTGGGCTTTTCATTAACATGGCTTCTTGCGCAGGTGTTGATTGCTTGAGTGATATATGCGCTGATGCGGAAAATGTAAGTACTAAACCTAAAATAGCTACTGCAGAATTAAAAAACTTCATAATTACCTCTTATTTAAAATGATTAAAACCAAAATTTAATACCCGCAACAAATGCGGTGTTGTTGCTACTTTGTCCACTTGATGTGGCATAGTCGGCGGTATTGCCAAATTTATTGCTCCATTCAACGCCAATATAGGGCGCAAACTGGCGTGTAAATTCATAACGAACCCTAAAGCCAATCGCGCTGCTTGATAGGCCACTTCCAAGTTCGTTTTGTTTATCGTTTTTGCCATAAAGTGTAATTTCGGCTCGCGGTTGTATAATTAGCTTTTGCGTGAGTAATAGTTCGTACTCTGCCTCTAACGTAAATGCGGTATTGCCTCGCTCACCTACGTATGCTGTCATATCAAGTTCAAACCAATAAGGGGCTAAACCTTGTAAGCCAAAAGCCAACCATTGCCGATTTTCACCTTCTTTATTGTAATCAAGACGAACACCTGCTTGAGTATCCCAATATGCTGATACGGCGTGACCCCATAAAATATCGGTTTGGTTTTCTTCAATACTTCCTTCGCTGAAATCACCCTCGGTTTTAATTACCAATCGATCAAAGGTAGTGCCGTACCATGCTTGTAAGTCAAATACACCTGCGTTTGCTTGCTCGTTATATTCAAGACGATCGCCTAGTAATGCGTAAAATGGATGCTCATCAGCGAGTGTTAATCGCTCATTGCCCTCAAGCGCATATGGGCCTTCTGTTAAAGTTGTTCCCGCAGAGTAAGCATGGGGGTCTCTTGCATCTTTAGGTGCACTTCCTCCTTGTGGTTGCATCTTAGCGCTATTCATTTGTGCCATTTCACTTTGCGCTAATAAAGGGAAACTAATTAATGAAGCCCCTGTTAACATTAATAAACCTAATGATTTAGATAGTTTTAATTGTTTCATGATACGACTACCTCTCTAAACATACCGGCATCCATATGGAATAATAAATGGCAATGCCAAGCCCAGCGACCTACATCGTGAGGGGTGGTTAAAAAGCTGATTCTTTGTGCGGGTTGAACAGGTATCGTATGACGTCGCACTTGCACATCACCTTGCTCGTTTTCTAAATCACTCCACATACCATGCAAATGCATAGGGTGCGTCATCATGGTATCGTTTTGTAAAATAACTCTTAAACGTTGGTTATGCTTCATATGCACTGGCGTGCTTTTACCAAATTCTAAGCCATCAAATGACCAGCTATAACGCTCCATGTTTCCGGTTAAATGCAGCTCAATTTCAGCTTCTGGCTCTTGCTGGTTAGTGATCCCTTCAAGTGAGTGTAAATCTGCAAGTGTTAAAACACGACGACCATTTTTACGTAAACCAATACCAGGATCATCAAGATTTGTTCTCGGCATATCAACGCGCATATCAACTGAAGCTCCATACTCCGTTTTTGCATGACGCACTTTAGAGCTGGCAACCGCTAATGGGTTTTCAGACATACCATGTTTGCTATGATCCATCGCCATTGCACCGTGCCCCATAGCGCTATGATCCATTTCTTTAGAGTTCATATCTGACATGCCTGCCATACCAGCCATTGCAGAATGCTCACCGCCGTGGGTCATATTGCCCATCATATCGGTCATCGTTAACCATTCAACAGGGTCAAGTGCAGGTACTGGCGCATCAATATTAGGCGAGCTTGATAAAGTTCCTTTTGCGTAACCAGAGCGATCCATACTTTGAGCAAAAATCGTATAGGCATCATTTTTAGGCTCAACAATTACGTCGTAGGTTTCACCAGGGCCGAATCTAAATTCATCAACTGTCACTGGTTCAACGTTTTGCCCATCTGCTTGTACAACCGTTAGTTTTAACTCGGGGATACGCACGTCAAAAAAGCTATTACTAGAGCCATTAATAAACCTTAACCTAAGCTTTTCACCGACTTTAAATAATCCACGCCAGTTTGCCATTGGAGTACTACCGTTCATTAAAAAAGTCATTGCTGATGCAGATAAATCAGCTAAATCTGTAGGATTCATTCGCATCTGATTCCACATTTTTCGGCGCTGTAGAGCATTTGAAATACTGCTGCTTGAAACGTCATCGAAAAACTCTGGGACAGTGGGTTGATTGAAGTTAAATACATCACTCTGTACTTTTAATTTACGGAACAGCGCCATTGGGTCATCATCAGTCCAATCAGATAATTGAATAACATGCTCGTTATTTGCACTAATAATATCGTTTTCTCGCGGTTCAATAATTAATGCACCGTACATGCCTGTCATTTCTTGAAAGCCGCTATGTGAGTGATACCAATATGTACCGCTTTGTTGCAGTTTAAATTTATAAACAAAGGTTTCGCCCGGCATAATGCCTTTAAAGCTGATACCTGGTACGCCATCCATTTGATACGGTAAAATAATGCCATGCCAATGAATTGAACTCGGTACTGATAACTTATTTGTTACTCTAATAGTAACGTCATCGCCTTCTTTGAGGCGCAAGGTAGGAGCGGGTATAGATCCATTGATAGTTGTCGCCATACGTACTACGCCAGTAAAGTTAACCGGCGATTCATCTATAACCAGATCAATTACTTCGCCGCTAAGTTCGGGTACAGTGCCTGTTATTGTTCCTGCTACTAAAGATGATGCAGCATGTAATACACTCGGAAAAGCAGCAAGTACACCTCCTGCAATTAAGCCTTGAACAAATCGTCTTCGTGGTGTGCTAACCTGTTGTGATGACTTTTTAAACCCCATTTCCTTACTCCTTCATAGCAGAATATGTATTGAGTATAGAAAATAGACCTGTCTTCAACATGACGCGAACATTACAAAGTTGTAATCTTGGTGTCATGTTGCTGTAGTGACAGATACTGCATAATATTTGCAGAGGTAGTTGTTAGGACTTTAATGAAGGAATTGTATGCGCTTATTAGTTGTTGAAGATGAAGCAAAAACGGGAGATTATTTAAAACAGGGACTAAGTGAAGCTGGTTTTCAGGTTTCTTTGGCGCGCAATGGTCTTGACGGTCATCACCTAGCAATGACCGAATTATTTGATGTAATAATACTTGATGTCATGTTACCTGACGTATCCGGTTGGAAAATTTTACAGTCGCTACGTGAAGCAGATAACAAAACCCCAGTACTATTTTTATCTGCTCGCGATAGCATAGACGATAGAGTAAAGGGGCTCGAACTTGGTGCTGATGACTATTTAATAAAGCCTTTTGCTTTTGCTGAAGTTTTAGCAAGAGTACGCACTCTTATTCGCCGTGGTGCAGTACAAACAGTTGACGATATACTGATAGTTGCTGATTTAGAAATGGATATTCCAAAGCGAAAAATACAACGTGCAGGCAAGCGTATTTTATTGAGTAATAAAGAGTTTAGCTTACTTGAACTATTGTTACGGCGCGAAGGTGAAGTACTGCCACGTTCGTTAATTGCTTCTCAAGTATGGGATATGAATTTTGATAGCGACACCAATGTGATTGATGTTGCCATTCGTAGGCTAAGAGCAAAAGTTGATGATGACTTTACTGTTAAATTAATTCATACAGTTCGTGGTATGGGCTATAAATTAGAGGTTGAAACTGATGGCTATTAAGTCACGGCCTTTATCACTTACGATGCGTGTTGTGTTGTTTGTGGCTGTAACCGTTATTGCGTGCTTAACTTTAGTTGCCACCTTAATAAATAGTTCGATAAAACATCATTTTTTCCAGCAAGATAGTAGTGAACTGCATGTTATTAATCAATCTATTGAATTAGTTTTAACACAACACTATAAATCAAACCTGAAACTTAAAAATGAATTATCTAACGCTGTAGCGGGTCATCACGGTGTTTACTATCAGGTAAATACCGCAAAAGGAGATCTCATTTTTCAAAGCTCTGAACGAGATTTTAGTGATTTTGTAATGAGTGCTAAGGCTTCAACTGGCTTTAACCGTAACAACATTACCTCATGGCAAAATGATACCCACACCTACCGAGCTCTGGTGAGTAATTTAAGTACTGGGCAACAGCAATACAAAATTACTACAGCGATAGACATGAGCTTTCATTTACACTTTCTCAATCAATTTCAGCAAAGCCTTTGGGTTATTATGTTTGGCTCAGCGGTACTCATTTTATTGGTGGCTTGGTTTGCTATACATCAAGGATTAAACCCTTTACGAGGTTTAAGTCAGAAAATACACGATATCCAAACTAATAAAATGGATGTAAGGCTCGATGAAAATAAAGTGCCTATTGAGCTTGTTAATATGGTGCAGTCGTTTAACTCAATGCTCGACAGGCTCCAGGGTGAATTTATTCGCTTATCAAATTTTTCTAGTGATATTGCTCATGAACTACGAACTCCACTCACAAATATAGTTACTCAAACACAGGTTGGATTATCTAAAAAAAGGCAGTTGGAAGAGTATCAAGAATTATTGTTTTCTAACTTAGAAGAACTTGAGCGATTAACTAAAATGGTTAGTGATATGCTTTGGCTCGCAAAAACTCAAAATGGGCTAATTAAACCCGTTCAAAACACTCTAAAAAGCCATGATGAAATTGAAGTGTTATTTGAGTATTTTGACGCTTTGGCTGAAGACTCATTGATTGCATTTAATAAAAAAGGTCAAAACCTTTGTTTTTATTGTGACAAATTACACTTTCGCCAATTATTATCAAACTTACTATCCAATGCAATTAGATACGCCCCAAAAGGCTCATCAATCACTGTAAACAGTGAAATGACCACCGCTGAAAAAATATGCATTTCAGTGATTAATACAGGGGAGAGAATACCTTCTGAGCATTTACCTTATTTATTTGACCGCTTTTATCGACCTGATAAGTCGCGGCAACGACACAGCGACGGAGCAGGTTTAGGGCTTGCAATAGTTAAAGCTCTAGCGCAAGCAAACGGTGGAGATATAGAGGTCAGTTCAAACAATCAAACTACCAGCTTTAAAGTTTATTTAAATTTAGTTAAAAGCTAATTATTAAAATCGATTAACTCAATGTTTGCTTGTAGCTCTTTGGCGAAGTTCAGCTAAGTGCTGTGAGTTCAACCACTCAAAGCTGCCTATCTTCTTTTAATTTCCAATTCACAGGTGTCCGGCATTTTTCAAGTTAGTTGTTGCCTTAAGTTTCAAACTTTTTGTTCGCTTAAGCATAAATCAAAACTCTTTAATTCTTGGTGCGGTCTTTTGCTGCCAATATGTTAGCCAGTAGGCGACTAGTAAACTAGCAATTGAAAATAAAAGCATAAATATAGCTTTAAGGGTGCTATCTCTTGTCGAATCATAAATTAATATAGGTATTGCAATGAAAGGGAGTGAACCTGCTATAGCTCGATAAAAACCTACTAGATTAAAACCAACTTGATATGAAAGTGCATGTAATCTGTATTTAAACGTTCTAGTACAATCGGATAAAGACAAGCTGTATTTAGAAATAGCCCAAACAACACTATGCAAAATAGTCAGTAGAAGAAAGTAGTATATTAGATAGTCAGGGGGAGTAATCCCTTCGAAAAAGCTAACTAGGCCTTCTACACCTGAAAATTGTAGTACTAAAAGACAGGGTATTGAGCCAAACACAATTGCACAAATAATTTCATCAAATAATTTCATCAAATAATAAGTGTGAAGTGGTTTTTCTTTTTTGATTGATGTGCATAACATTCTCTAATGTACTTTTAGATTAAAATTACAATTTGAAAAACATGGAGACAAGTTAAATGTGTTTATTTTTTAAAATAATGATAAAGCTGGTTTATAAGGGGGCCATTAGCTGTCTTCCTATATATCCCCCCCTTTTATACCTTAAAAGTATAAAATAATTTAAGGTATGTGTTGTGCGATAAATGTGCGATATATATTTAAAAGCACTAATTTAATTGTGCGATAAAGAAGAGAGTTTAATTTATAACAATTTGAAATAAAGAGGAATTAATTGGTCGGTATGGAGAGATTCGAACTCTCGACCCCTGCCACCCCATGACAGTGCGCTACCAAGCTGCGCCACATACCGATTTGTATGCAATAGTACGTGTATTTTTTTAAAAATCAATAAGCGATTGTTTGTTTGAGTGTTTATTACGCAAGAGACCTAAAAAGCACTCTTGCGGTGTACTAATTGGCTAGTCTTTATTTAACCACTTTTTGATCGAGTCATACATCTCATCTCGTATTAATGGCTGAGCTTTTTTGTTAGGGTGTAAACTATCGTTTTGCATTAGCTCAGGTTGACCAGCAACATCGAGCATAAAAAAGTTCATTAAATGCGCATTTGTTTCTTCGCTAACGCGCGAAAAAGTGTCAGTAAACATTTTACTGTAACGCGGGCCGTAATTAGGGGGAATGTAAATCTCCATTAAGGCGGTCATCGCATTAGCTGCTTGGCTTTTTTGAATAAGAGACGTTAAGTTAGTTTGCATTTTTTTGACTGGAAAACCACGTAAACCGTCGTTAGCACCTAGCTCAATAAGTACATGAGTGGGTTCGTATTGCTCAAGCAATGCATCTAAACGGCGTAGGGCTCCACCAGATGTTTCGCCACTAATACTGGCGTTGATAAGTTCAATGTCGGCGTGTTCGTCATCGTATTTATCTTGTAACAATTTTACCCAGCCTTCTTCTTGTTGAAGTCCGTAGGCTGCGCTTAAACTGTCACCGAGTATTAAAATCGTGTTGTCGGCTGCTGCGCTCAGCGGTTTGATAACTAAAAACAAAATGAATACTAAACGAAGGATTGAATGAGTCATATGTCAGCGCTTTCTCAATTAAATATAATTCAGGTTAATGGTTTGTCTAAAGTAGTCTCTACCTTTGAAGGTGAGCTGCCCATCCTCAGCGACATCAGCTTTAATGTCAAGCATGGCGAGTCTGTTGCTATTGTTGGCACGTCGGGCTCTGGTAAATCAACGTTACTCAGTTTATTAGCAGGGTTGGATACCGCAAGCAGCGGCGAAATATTTTTAGATGGCGAGCCATTACACAATTTAGATGAAGAAGAGCGCGCTGCACTGCGCGCGGCTAAAATTGGATTTGTGTTTCAATCGTTCATGTTAGTACAAAGCTTAACTGCACTAGAAAACGTTATGCTACCAGCAGAACTTGCTGGCGAAAGTGATGCAAAAGAGCAAGCAATTGCATTACTTGAAAAAGTAGGCTTGAGCCATCGAATTGATCATTACCCGTCGCAACTCTCTGGTGGTGAGCAACAACGTGTTGCTATTGCGCGAGCATTTATTGGTACGCCTAAAATATTGTTTGCTGATGAGCCTTCGGCTAATTTAGACAGCAAAAACGGTAAAATGATTGAATCGTTATTATTTGATTTAAACACGCAACACGGCACTACGCTTATTTTGGTTACTCACGATGAAGGGCTTGCACAAAAATGTGAGCACATTATTCAAATAGAAGCGGGCTTACTGGTAAAAAGCCAAGTAGAGGACGTTGCTAATGTGGGTTAAGTTAGCGCTTAAGTTATTTTCGCGAGAATTTCGCCGTGGTGAGCTAACAGTTATAAGCGCAGCTATCGCCCTTGCTGTTTTAACCGTGCTTACACTGTCTATGGTTACTGAGCGAATAGGGCAAAGTATTGCGCAAAAAAGCAGTGCTTTTATTGCAGCAGACCGTGTACTTGCAAGCGATCATGTTCTCGACACTGCTTTTATTACTAAAGCACAGAGCCAAAATTTAAAAACGGCGCAAATGGTGTACTTCGACACTATGTTGTTTGCCGATGATGAAATGCAGTTTAGCTCAGTAAAAGCGGCATCTAATGCGTACCCGTTAAAAGGGCAGTTAAAAGTTAAAGATACCTTAACAGGTGAAACTAAGGTTGCTAATAGCGGACCAACGCCTGGTAATGTGTGGCTAAGTGAATCAGTATTTTACAGTTTAAATATTGATATAGGCGCGCAAGTAGAGCTTGGTGCTGCATTATTTAATGTTTCAAAAGTTATTGTAGAAGAGCCCGATGCGCCATTTAATGTATTTTCAAGCAGCCGCCGCGTGCTTATTAATATTGACGATGTGGCAAAAACCGAAGTTGTGCAGCCAGGTAGTCGTGTTTATTATCGCCAACTTTATGCAGGTAGTGAGGCCGATATAAATAGCTTTTACGAGTGGCTTAAACCACAAATGAAAGAAAACCAACAATGGTACGGCGTTAAAGACCGTCAATCACCTATTTCAAATAGTTTAAACCGTGCAGAGAGCTTTTTATTACTTGCCGGCCTATTAGGTATTATTTTAGCCGCAGTGGCTATAGCCGTTTCAGCAAAACGTTATTGTGAACGCCAATACGATCCAGTAGCGATGATGAAAACGCTAGGCGGTAGCCGCTCAATGATCCGCAAAATATACATGCTGCATTTATTGCTTGTGTGTGCAATGGCGGTAAGTATTGGGCTGTTAATTGGTTATGGCTTGCAAGAAATAGCAACAAGTTACTTATCAAAAAGTATGGGCACAGAGCTACCTTTGGGTGGCTTTAAACCTTGGCTGGTGGCTATAAGCACTGGCGTAATTTGTGCCGTTATGTTTTCTATTAAACCGTTATTTGATTTATTTGATATTCCACCGCTTAGAGTGCTGCGCCGTAACTTAGGTGACAAATTGGCAGTAAGTCGTGTGCATTTAGGAATGAGTGCGCTAACCGTGTTTTTATTAATGTGGTTATTCAGTAACAACATAAAAATAACGCTTATTTTGTTTATATCAACACTTGCTCTAATTGGTGTGTTGTTTTTGATATCTAAATTAATATTTGGTGGCGGTCGAAAGCTTGGCTTAAAACCAGGTAACAGTTGGTCGCTTGCAATTGCATCTATTCAAAAGCGTGCAAATGTGAACGCGGTACAGTTAATTAGTTTTTCGTTAGCGATTAAATTACTGCTGTTTTTAGTGGTACTTAAAAACGACATGATATCTGATTGGCAGTCGCAACTTCCTGCCGATGCGCCTAATGCGTTTTTAGTTAATATTACGCAAAATGAGCTTGAGCCAATTAATGAATATTTAGCTCAAAAAGATATTCAAGTATCAGAGTTTTATCCCACTATTCGTGGGCGCGTAAATGCGGTAAACGGCGAGTTGGTAGCACGTTCTGTATCGCTGCAAGACAACGAGAAAAAAGATGAAGAAGCACGTGCAGGTATTGGCCGTGAGCTAAACCTTACATGGCTTAAAGATGTGCCTGACCAGAATGAAGTAACACAAGGCACGTGGTTTGGTGAAAATGCGATGGCTGAAGCCTCAGTAGAGGAGTCGATGCTTGAGCGTTTAGATGTTGAGATAGGCGATACGCTTACATTTTTAATTGGTCCGCAGTCATTCGACGCTAAAATTACCAGTGTGCGCAAAGTTAATTGGGCCACGCTTAAACCTAACTTTTTTATTATTTTAAGCCCAGATGTACTTGCAGATTTTCCGGCGACGTATATTTCGTCGGTACGTATAAACCCAGATCAAAAGCGTGACTTTAGCCAGTTATTGCGTACTTACCCTACTATTACAGCGATTGATATTGATAACTTTGTTAAGCAAATACAAACAACTATTTCGCAAGTATCACTCGCCATTGGCTTTGTACTTGCAATTGTTGTGCTGTGTGGCGCGCTTGTACTTATATCGCAAGTGCAAGCTAGTTTAGGTGAGCGTATGCAAGAAATTGTAATACTGCGAACACTTGGCGCTAAAAGCCGATTAATTAAAAACGCGACCTTGTACGAGTTTTTATTACTCGGCGGTTTAGCTGGCTTAGTTGCTGCATTTTTTAGTGATATAGCGCTTTTAATTGTGCAGCAACAAATGTTTGATTTAGCAGGTAAGTTACATCCGCATATATGGATTATTGGTCCGGTAGCTGGCGGTGTATTTGTGGCTGGTTTAGGCTATTTAATGATTGCCCGAACACTTAAACAAAATACCCAAGGATTAGTGCGTGCACTAGGGTAAGCTTAAACTAACATGCTCCTTCAAATGCCCACCTAACACGTGGGCATTTTTGTTTTTCTTTGTACTGGTAATTTATACAGTGCTCTGGCATTATTAGCGTAATTTAAAAATAATAACAATGGAGTGCTGTTTGGCCATTATTTTAGGGATCGATCCTGGTTCACGTTTGACCGGATATGGCGTTGTTGCCCACCAAGGTTCTAAATTTACATACTTAGGCAGTGGTTGTATTAAGTTAGCCGATCATCCTTTTCCGGTTAGGCTTAAAATGATCTATCAAGGCATTACACAGCTTATTGAGCAGTTTTCGCCAGAAACCTTTGCCATTGAAAAAGTATTTATGGCGCATAACCCCGATTCTGCTTTAAAGCTTGGCCAAGCTAGAGGCGCTGCTATTGTAGGTGCTGCAATGGCCGACTTGCCCGTATTTGAATATTCAGCTAGGCAAATTAAGCAAGCAGTAGTAGGTAACGGTGGCGCTGATAAAACTCAAGTGCAACACATGGTAAAAAATATTTTAAAACTACCAGGTACGCCACAGGCCGATGCAGCTGATGCACTCGCTATTGCGATTTGCCACGCTCACTCAGAACAAAATTTAATTAAACTAGCGGGTAGCGCAAGCAAAATCGTTAGAGGACGTTTAAGGAAATAACTATGATAGGCCGCTTAAATGGTATTTTAGTCGAAAAACAGCCACCAGAAATATTACTCGAAGTAAGTGGTGTCGGTTACGAAGTACAAATGCCAATGACCTGTTTTTACGATTTACCAAAAATTGGTGAAAACGCGATTGTTTACACCCACTTTGTAGTGCGTGAAGATGCTCAATTATTATTTGGTTTTAATAATAAAGTTGAACGCGCCTTGTTTAGAGAGCTATTAAAAGCAAATGGCGTTGGGCCAAAACTTGGCTTAGCTATTTTATCGGGCATGTCGGCAAAGCAATTTGTAAGCTGTGTAAATAACGAAGACTCAACGTCGCTAGTTAAATTACCGGGTGTAGGTAAAAAAACAGCCGAGCGTTTAGTACTCGAAATGAAAGACAGATTAAAAGATTGGGGTAATGATTTATTTACGCCATTTAGCGACAGCGCAGTAATAGAGCCAATGAGCGATGCGACAATAGCTAATAACGCAGCCGATGATGCCGTATCGGCACTGCTTGCATTAGGTTATAAATTGCCACAAGCTCAAAAAGCAGTAAAATCGATAAGCAAACCCGATATGTCTACTGAGGTTCTTATTAGAGAATCTTTAAAATCAATGTTGTGAGTAACCCATGATTGAAGCGGATCGCTTAGTTGATGCGACTGAAAAAACAAATGAAGACTCTATAGATCGTGCAATAAGACCAAAACTTTTAGCCGACTACAGAGGCCAGCCTCATGTTAAGCAGCAAATGGAAATTTTTATTGAAGCTGCCCGAACCCGTGGTGAAGCGCTCGATCATTTATTAATATTTGGCCCACCAGGGCTTGGTAAAACCACGCTTGCAAATATTGTAGCCAACGAATTACACGTAAGTATTAAAACAACATCCGGCCCTGTACTTGAAAAAGCAGGTGATTTAGCTGCGTTACTTACTAATTTAGAAGAAGGCGATGTACTGTTTATTGATGAAATACACAGGCTAAGCCCGCAAGTTGAAGAAATACTGTATCCAGCAATGGAAGACTACCAGCTTGATATAATGATTGGTGAAGGCCCAGCTGCGCGTTCTATTAAATTAGACTTACCTGCATTTACACTTATTGGTGCCACTACGCGAGCAGGCTCGCTTACATCGCCACTACGTGACCGTTTTGGTATTGTGCAGCGATTAGAGTTTTATTCTGTAGAAGATTTGTCGCACATAGTAGGGCGCTCTGCACATTATCTTGGTTTAGAAATGTGTGACAATGGCGCAACCGAAATTGCACAACGCTCGCGCGGTACACCACGTATTGCAAACCGTTTATTACGTCGTGTACGCGATTACACACAGGTAAAATCTGACGGTACAGTAAACGCCGAAGTAGCTAAGCAAGCGCTTGATATGATTGACGTAGATAAAAGTGGCTTTGATTATATGGATCGCAAATATTTACTCGCCATAATTGAAAAATTTATGGGCGGCCCAGTAGGGCTCGACAATGTTGCTGCAGCTATTGGTGAAGAGCGTGAAACAATAGAAGATGTGATAGAACCATTTTTAATTCAGCAAGGATTTATTCAGCGTACTCCGCGTGGGCGAATAGTGTCTGACAGTGCATACCATCACTTTGGTTTACTTCCTAAAAAAGACTAGCCTCATACACATTACTTGCTGTGGTTTATTGCGCAGCAGGTAATTGACTTAGTACCCCTTTCTTTCAAATATTTATACAAGTTGGTATTTTACCCAAAACCTCAACACACTGTTGCAAATGTTACTTAAAAATTTATACGCTTTATGGTTAACTGTTAATTCACAGGACGTTAAGACTCGCGAAGCTATCCTGCCCTTCGCTCAAACTAGTAAGCGAATTACTTATCGTAGATTGAGTAAAGCGATTATTATTTTATAAATATAGTGTGTAGCGTAATAAATTGCAGGCAAAAAAAAGCCCGCAAAAAATGCGGGCAAACAACAAGTTGAAGGAAGTAATCCAGGGAACTACGTTTTACTTAATTTGGTTTTATCCAGAAAGAGTAAAACAATGTAATACGATAAAATATCATATTACTAAGAACTTGGCTTAATGAAGCTATCTCATTCAGTGCGCTAGTTCGGTATGAGAGAATAATACGTAAGATCACCTTTTTATTCAAACTAGAAAATTTGTATTTTCAGATTATAAAAACTAATCCGGTGAATTTTATTGTTGTTTTAATCTTGCGCGTTAATTAATCGTTAAGTTTATAAGTTTATGAAATTTAAAGCTTAAGCGATGGCTTTCATTGTGGCTCGGTATTAGTTTTACTATTACATTAAGACGGGGCTGACAACTTTTGAGTGTTTATGCTCTTATTTTGAATAAACGACGCATTTTATGACGTTTTACTTATATATTTACGCATATTTATAGTTAGCGAGTTTATTTAAAAGATTAAATAAACTGCTGAAGCAAAGGGTAATGCTAACTAAAGCTGTTTTTTAACGTTTTTTGTTGCCTATTCATAGCAATATCGTTGTCAGCTTGAAATGGAGTAGATACACTAGATGCAACTTTTGGCCGTGTAAGCGGTCATATTTACACAAATTAATCAATTTGCCGTATTTTGAAATTACTTAGGAGTTTAACGTGGGATCAGGGCTTAATTTTTTAGATCTAATTTTAGAAGCAAGTTTGCTTGTTCAGTTAGTAATGTTAGGGCTAGTTGCCATGTCTGTAATGTCGTGGACAATTATATTTCAGCGTAAAAAAGCAATATCAGATGCACTATCAAATGCTAAGAAATTTGAGCAAAAATTTTGGTCCGGTATTGATTTAAGCAAATTGTATAACGAAATATCGTCACGCAGCGGTCAGTCTCAAGGAATTGAAGCCTTATTTACTTCAGGCTTTAAAGAGTTTGCTCGTCATAAAAAGAATACATTTCAAAGTGCGAGTATTGTTATGGAAGGGACGCACCGTTCTATGCGTGTTGCGCTTTCTCGTGAAATTGAAAAAATTGAATCTAGCTTATCGTTTTTAGCAACGGTAGGTTCTATTAGTCCGTATATCGGTTTGTTTGGTACAGTGTGGGGTATTATGAATGCCTTTATTGCACTAGGTGAAGTTAAGCAAGCTACATTACAAATGGTAGCACCTGGTATTGCAGAGGCACTTATTGCGACTGCTATGGGCTTATTCGCGGCAATCCCGGCCGTTATTGCTTATAACCGTTTTTCAAACAGTGTTGAAAAGCTTGAGTCTCACTATATTAACTTTATGGAAGAGTTTGCTAATATTTTACACCGTCAAGCAGCTACACAAATAGAGGCACAAGCGAATGTATCAGCGTAAAAAGCGCCGTCCGGTCGCAGAGATTAATGTAGTACCTTACATTGATGTAATGTTGGTATTACTTATTATATTTATGGCAACAGCACCGCTTATTACACATGGTGTAAAAGTTGATTTACCTAAAATGGAAGAGTCTGATTTAGTTGATACTAAAGATACTCCGCCCATTATTGCTTCAATTGATGCAGAGGGTAAATATTATGTAAGCGTAGGTACTGATCCTGAAGAACCTATGGAAGCACTTGATGTAGCTGCGGTTATAAAATTACAGTTAATGAAAAACCCTGATGTGCCGGTCATGATCAAAGGCTCGGGTAAGGTGTCGTATCAAGAAGTATTATTACTAATGGATTTTTTGAAAAACGCAGGCGTACCATCAGTAGGATTAATGACTGAATCCTTTGAGGGGAAGTAGCTGTATGAATAGTTCAGTAGTAAAATCGATAGTACTTCATTTAGGAATTGGTGGTTTTTTGTATGCGTCTGCAAATATTCATCCGCCAGCACCTAAAGTAATGGAAGTAACGCTTAATTCGGCTATACCTACGCCAGATAAAGCGGTGTCGGCTGTTACAGTTGATCAAAAGCAAGTTGAGCAAAAAATTGCTGAGCTTCAAAAGAAAGAAAAAGATAAAAAAAGTGCTGAAGACAAACGTATCCGCGATTTAGAACGCAGAGCGGCAAATGCACGTAAGCAACGCGAATCTGAATCTAGGCATATTAAAAAGCTAGAGCTAGAGCGTAAAGCTAAAGAAAAAGAAGCTGCCGAGGCGCAAGCACAAGCTAAAAAAGCACGTGCTATCGAGCAAAAAGAGCGCGCTAAAGCTAAGCAAGCTGAGAAGCAAAAGCAAGAAGCTGAAAGTGCAGCAAAAGCAGCTGCTGATAAACGTAAAACCGAAGAAGATGCGCTTAAAAAAGCAGAAGCTGAACGTAAAAAACGTGAAGAGGAAGCTAAAGAGCGTGCAGCCGAGGCAGAACGTAAACGCCAGCAAGCAATGCAAGAGCAAATGTTACAAGAGCAACTTGCCAAAGAGCAGGCTGCCCGTAGTAAAATACGTCAGCAACAAGTGGTGAGCGAAGTTGATAAGTACCGTGCATTAATTATGGCGCGTATTCAGCAAAACCTTCTGATTGATCAAAAAATGAAAAACCAACAGTGCCGAGTCAATATTCGTTTAGGCTTTAATGGTTTGGTGACTCAAGTTAAATCATTAGGCGGCGACAAGTTGGTATGTGAAGCTGCATTAAGAGCTGTGCGTATGGCCGACACATTACCGGTATCTAAAGATAAAGACGTATTCGAACAACTTAAGAATATCAATTTAACAATCAAGCCAGAATTTTAAAGGAATGATATGTTCAACAAAATAAAGACAGCCTGTTTAGTGTTACTTTTTGGGTTTATGGGTGTTGCTAATGCAGCCCTTGAAATTGTAATAACTGAGGGTGTAGATGGTGCAAGACCTATCGCTATAGTACCTTTTAAATATCAAGGTATAGGTCCAATCCCTGAAGAATTAAGCAGTGTTATTGCTGCCGATTTAATGCGCAGCGGAAAATTTAAACCTGTAGATGTAGCGCAAATGCCACAACAGCCAAGTAAAGATGGCGAGATTGATTACGCATCTTGGGTTAATAAAGGGGTTGAAGCCATATTGGTCGGCGAAGTTGAACAGCAAACTAATGGGCGTTACTTGGTTCGTTATGAGTTGGTTGATGTTATTCGCGGCCAAATTACCGGTGGCAATACACAAATGATGAGCAATGGTAAATTAATTAAAAGCCAAGGTCATATTTTAGAAGCGCGTGAAAGTGTTATTGGTGAAAGTGGCTTCCGCCGTTACTCGCACCGAATCAGTGATGTTATTTACGAAAAATTGACTGGCGAGAAAGGTGCATTTTTAACTAAAATTGCTTATGTAATAGTACGAGATAATGATCCTAAGCCGTATCAACTCGTTGTTGCTGATTATGATGGTTTTAATGAGCAGGTGTTACTTCGCTCAAAAGAGCCATTGATGTCGCCAGCATGGTCACCAGATGGTACTAAGCTAGCGTACGTAACGTTTGAAAACCGTCAAAGCCAGATTTATATTCAAGATATATACACCGGTAAACGCGAAATAATAGCAAGTTACCGTGGTATTAATGGGGCCCCGCAGTTCTCACCAGATGGTAAAAGGCTATTATTAGTGCTTTCTAAGGATAAAACGGGTGCAACAGAAATCTACATGCTTGACTTAGCTACACGCAAAGAAACACGCTTAACAAATCACCGTAGCATAGATACTGAGCCATCTTGGCATCCAAATGGTCAAGATATCGTATTTACATCTGAAAGGGGTGGTAATGCTCAGATTTATAAGTTAAATTTAAAAACAGGTCGGTCACAACGACTCACCTTTGATGGAGATATGAATCTTGCCGGTTCTATATCTCCAGATGGAAAAGAATTAGTGATGGTTAACCGTACTAACGGGCAGTACCATCTTGCTAAGAAAGAGCTGGCTACAGGTGCGTTCCAAGTATTAACAAGAACACGCCTAGATGAATCACCGAGCATAGCGCCAAATGGTTCGATGATTATATATAGCACGCTTCATAATAATAAACAGGTACTTGCGCTAGTATCGATGGACGGCCGTTTTAAAGCACGGTTACCTGTGCTAGACGGACAAGTAAAGGCACCAGCTTGGTCGCCATACTTACAGTAATATTACTGGTTTACTCAAAATAGGAATCTACTCAATGCAACTTAACAAAATACTTAAAGGCCTGCTAATTGCTGTGCCAGTAATGACATTAGCAGCTTGTAGCTCATCTTCAGATATAGACGAAGGTGCTGCAAATCAATCAAATCAAGGCGTTGTTGAGCAATCAATGAACAATGATACAGTTGAAGTAGCGACAATTTCTCCAGAACAACAAGCCGAAGAGCAACTTCGTCAAAAATATGAAGCACTTCGTCAAGAGCAAGTAATCTACTTCGATTTTGATACTGCAACAGTTGAAAGCAAGTATGCAGACTTACTTCGTGCACATGCTGAGTTTTTAGTTCAAAACTCATCTGTTAAAGTACTAATCGAAGGCCACGCAGATGAGCGCGGTACTCCTGAGTACAATATTGCACTAGGTGAGCACCGTGGCCAAGCAGTTGAAAAATACCTATTAAGCTTAGGTGTTTCAGCTAGCCAAATGTCAGTAGTAAGCTACGGTGAAGAGAAGCCAATGGTTAAGTCTCGCACTGAATCAGCTTTCGCTAAAAACCGCCGTGCGGTACTAGTTTACTAAGATAAGAGATATTATGAAGCCGAAAATCATTTTGGCAGCCATGATATTGAGCGGGAGCACCCAGTTAATGGCTGCTCCCGCTCCTGTTTCAGAAGCTGCAAGTTCACAATCAAGTATTGAGAAGCGATTAGCGTCGCTTGAGAATATGATGCAGTCGCGTAACTTTTTGCAAGTTGAGTTACAGCAACAGCTTAACTTGTTACAAGACGAAGTAAGCCAAATTCGAGGTGTAACCGAAGAGCAAAGCTACAAGCTCGAAAAAGTACTGCAGCGTCAGCGTGAGCTGTATCAAGAAATTGAAAACCGCGTGAGCCAAGCTTATACACAGCCAGCAGCAGCTCCTGTAGCTAATCATACGCAGCCAAACGATGCACAGACCTACAGCAATGATTTGTCTGAAAACGAAGCGTATGAGCGTGCTGTCGCGTTAATAATGAAAGATAAACGCTATGATCAAGCAATTCCTGAGTTTCAAACGTTTTTAACTACTTATCCAAATTCTGTCTATGCGTCTAACGCGCATTATTGGCTAGGGCAGTTGCTTACTATTAAGAATGACGGCGTAAAAGCGGTGGAGCACTTTAAAGTGGTTGTTAACGAATTCCCAAATTCAAATAAACGCCCTGATGCAATGTTAAAGTTAGGCACGCTTTTACAGGATCAAGGTTCAACAGCACAAGCACAGAAAATATTGAGCGATCTTATCAATCAATACCCGAGTACAACTGCTGCAAAACTAGCAACTGATCGTTTAGGAAACTAAAGTTCACTGGCGATTAAATTTCTAGTTAAGGCGAGCAAACTACATGGAAACTCTCGAAGAATCTTGGATTTGCATGTAGTTTGAGCACAAACGGTTTAATTTTGTGCATCTAGACATAAAAACTTAAAAAAAGAGACAATTTCGGTTGCACTCATTTTATAAATAAGTATTATAAGCGCCCGCAGCAAACGAATGGTTACCCCACTCGAAATGCGACAAAAAGAGCGGGTTATTAGCTCAGTTGGTAGAGCAGTTGACTTTTAATCAATTGGTCGATGGTTCAAATCCATCATAACCCACCATTCTTAGAATGGTCTTTTATCGGCGGATTTACGTAGAATACTAAGTTGTTATAAAACGCAACGTCAGAGCGGGTCATTAGCTCAGTTGGTAGAGCAGTTGACTTTTAATCAATTGGTCGATGGTTCAAATCCATCATGACCCACCATTCTTTATTCCTTGTGAATAGTGTTTGGCATCAATCGGCGGATTTACGCAGGCTTAACTTAGAAATAAGTTAGCAACTGGAACGGGTTATTAGCTCAGTTGGTAGAGCAGTTGACTTTTAATCAATTGGTCGATGGTTCAAATCCATCATAACCCACCATTCTTTATTCCTTTGAATAGTGATTGGTTCCAATCGACGGATTTACGTAAAGTAATAAGTTGCATTTAAACGCAACAATAGAGCGGGTCATTAGCTCAGTTGGTAGAGCAGTTGACTTTTAATCAATTGGTCGATGGTTCAAATCCATCATGACCCACCATTCTTTATTCCTTGTGAATACGGTTTGGTATCAATCGGCGGATTTACGTAAGCTTCATTCATAATTGAATAAGTGCATAGAGCGGGTTATTAGCTCAGTTGGTAGAGCAGTTGACTTTTAATCAATTGGTCGATGGTTCAAATCCATCATAACCCACCATTCTATGAAAAGTTATATAAGAGCGGGTCATTAGCTCAGTTGGTAGAGCAGTTGACTTTTAATCAATTGGTCGATGGTTCAAATCCATCATGACCCACCATTCTTTATTCCTTGTGGATACGGTTTGGCATCAGTCGGCGGATATACGTAGGCTTCATTCTTAATTGAATAAGCGCATAGAGCGGGTTATTAGCTCAGTTGGTAGAGCAGTTGACTTTTAATCAATTGGTCGATGGTTCAAATCCATCATAACCCACCATTCTATGAAAGTATTAATCGGCGGATTTACGCAGCTTTTTACAAAGCAGATTTATATTAGAGCGGGTCATTAGCTCAGTTGGTAGAGCAGTTGACTTTTAATCAATTGGTCGATGGTTCAAATCCATCATGACCCACCACTCTCTAATACTTTCCTTTATATTCTTTTTTAATTTCCCACTTTATTTTTTATAAACAGCCTTACTAGTTTGCTGTTATTTGCTTTCATATTCTCGTATAATTCGCCCTAATTAATGCACTGTAGATAAGTGGTCGAGAACATGAGTCTAGCTCAAACTATTATGCCTGAAGGTTATATATTTCCCCCTAAGCCAGCACCGTTAACACAAGACGAGCAAGGCGAATATAAAGCGCGTATAAAACAATTACTAAAAGACAAAAATGCTGTACTTGTTGCCCATTATTATACCGATCCTGAAATTCAAGCACTTGCTGAAGAAACCGGCGGCTGCGTTGCCGACTCGCTAGAAATGGCGCGTTTTGGCGCACGTCACGATGCAGATATGATTATCGTCGCGGGCGTAAAATTTATGGGCGAAACCGCCAAAATTTTAACGCCAAATAAAACGGTTGTTATGCCTACGCTTGAAGCGACGTGTTCGTTAGACATTGGCTGCCCGATAGACGAGTTCTCTGCGTTTTGCGATGAGCACCCTGACCGTAAAGTGGTTGTGTATGCAAACACCTCTACCGCCGTTAAGGCGCGTGCAGATTGGATTGTAACCTCATCATGTGCACTTGAAATAGTAGAGCACCTTGATGAGCAAGGCGAAAAAATCATTTGGGGCCCAGATAAGCACCTTGGTAGTTATATTCAAAAAAATACCGGTGCTGATATGCTTATGTGGAATGGTGCGTGTATCGTACATGACGAATTTAAAACTAAAGCCCTAAAAGATATGAAAGCACTGCACCCAGATGCAGGCGTATTAGTTCATCCTGAGTCACCAGCAGAAATTGTTGCACTTGCCGATTCGGTTGGCTCTACGAGCCAATTAATTAAAGCAGCGCAAACAATGAACAATAAAAAGTTTATTGTAGCAACCGATCGCGGCATCTTTTATAAAATGCAGCAACTATGCCCAGATAAAGAGTTTTTTGCGGCTCCAACGGCAGGTGAGGGCGCTTCATGTAAAAGTTGCGCACATTGCCCTTGGATGGCAATGAATGGCCTAAAAGCGATTGAGGAAGCCCTCATAAGCCCTAAAGGCAAAGAAGTATTCGTTGATATGCATTTACGCGAAGGCGCACTTAAGTCACTTAATCGCATGCTTGAATTTACTGCGAGCATGGCTAAGTAACTTTTAAAAGTATAAATTAAAAACGGATAAGTCTTAGATTTAGCCGTTTTTTTGTGCCTATAGGTATGTGTTGCTTGATTAGTAAGCATTTAAAGGCCCAAATTTAAAAATGCCTTGCACCTTAAGGGTCTATTTCATACTATAGCGCGCTGTTGCATTACACAATTGCAGCACTGTGGAGGGATGGCTGAGTGGCTGAAGGCGCACGCCTGGAAAGTGTGTTTAGGTTTATCCCTAACGAGGGTTCGAATCCCTCTCCCTCCACCATTATTCTTAGAACCCAGTTACTAATATCGAAAGGTATTAGTAACTGGGTTTTTTAATGCCTTTGTAATGACTAACTATTAACTAAATAGAGTGTTGATAACATACTTACAAGCTCGTTTTTTTCAATTGGCTTTGAAACGTAACCATCAAATAACTGCCTGTATATTTCTTTTTGCTCTGTAAAAACATTAGCGGTTAACGCGATAACAATTTGTTCATTATTAAGTGCCTTAATTTTTTTACATGCCTGAAGACCATCCATTTTAGGCATTTGAATGTCCATAAAGATAATGTCTGGCTTGTGTGACTCGTATAATGAGATTGCTTCTAACCCATTGTTGGCAATAATAATGGTGGCTTTTGTAGGCTCAAGCATCGCAGATGCAACAAGCTGATTTATTTTATTATCTTCAGCTAATAAAATAGTTTTTCCAGATAGGTCAGGAAACTCAACATTTTTTGTTATTAATGTGCTTTCATCAATCTGTGCTTGTTTTAATGATAAGTACACATAAAATTGACTACCTGAATCTAATTGGCTTGTTACTTTAATTTCGCCATTCATTAAACCTATTAATGATTTAGTAATAGGTAAGCCAAGACCTGTACCGCCATATTCACGCGTGGTTGACTGCTCTGCTTGTTCAAAGCGCTCAAATAATCGCTCTATTGCTTGCTCAGAAATTCCAATTCCGGTGTCGGATATACAACAACATATTTTGTTTTCGTCGGTTAGCCAAAACGTTACTGTAACGCCACCTTGCGACGTAAACTTAATCGCATTAGATATTAGGTTTAAAAATATTTGTCTGAGTCTAACTGGGTCGCCTACCCAGTACTTATGCTCAATATTAATTATAAATTTAAGATATATATTTTTATCACTGGCTTGCAGGCCAAGATCAGACTCTAAGTGGTGAATAAGTTCAAAAAGGTCAAACGATTTATATTCTAATGAAAGCTTCCCAGCTTCAATTTTAGAAAAGTCGAGGATATCATTAATAATAGTGGTGAGTGAGCGGGTCGAATAAAGTGATTTTTTTAAATACTCTTTTGATTTTTCATTCAGTGGCTGCTCTTGCAGTAACTGTAATGTGCCTAGTATGCCGTTCATAGGTGTGCGTATTTCGTGACTCATATTTGCTAAAAATTCAGATTTAGCTTGTGATGCCTGTTCAGCTAATTCTTTAGCATGCCCAAGGGCTTGTTCGTGATTAATTTGTTCGGTCAAATCGTATGCTACACCCAAATAGCCAACAATTTCATTTTCGTTATTTAATAAAGAGGTGACACTTATATTAACTTGTATTTGCTCACCTTTAGAGGAAATGTATGTCCACTGATTGATATCAGGCTCTGTAGCCGTTGCTTTTAAGATAAACACTTCAAAACCAGGGGATACGGGTTTATTCAATTCAGTACTAAGTTGTTTAGCTTTTTTTATAATTTCTTCTTTTAAATGAAAAATGCCCGGATTCTCAATTCCAATAATATCTTGCGCTTTATAGCCTAATAACTTTTCAGAGGCGGGATTAAATAAAGTAATTAAGCCGTTTATATCGGTCGCAATAATTGAATAACTGGCACTGTTTAAAATACTTTGTTGAAGCATACTTATATCGGCAATTTCTTTAGTGCGTAATTTTACTTCTTTTTCTAATTTTAAATTTGTTTGTTGCAGCAGATGCTTATTTTGTTTAGCTTTAGTGATTCTTCGTTGTGTTCTTTGTTCCCTACGGTAAAAAAATAGCTGAACGATAAAGGTTATAAACATACAAATAAGCGTATAAAAAATACCATTGACAATAGCCTGGTATTTATTTGGTAAATGGAGTGTTTTAATAAACGCATCTGAGGCACTAAGTGTAATTTTCCATGTTCTCCCCATAACTTCAATCACTTTAGTTGATTGGTAACTAGCAGTCTCGCTTACAGTTCCATAACTAAAAAAATCGACATTAGCGTTTTTACCTATATCACTGATCACTAATCTATTTTCATCGGCTTGTGAAAGTGAGTTTAAAATATTGTTGATGAGTAAAGGAGAGTAAGTCCATCCAAGCAATTGCTCTAAACGTTGGCTTTTATTTGTAGGAATAATAATGTTGTTATAAACGGGCAATAAAATTAAAAAACCCTGTTGAGATTCTTTATCTGCTTGGACTAACGTTATAGGTGCCGATAATTGAACTTGATTATTAATTGCAGAGTTTAATGCTGCTTCTTTACGTGTACTTTCCGATGCAATATCGAGTCCTAGAGCCCGTGAATTACTTTGCTCAGGAAATATATACTGAATAATAAAGTGCTCACCACTTTCGTTAGCTAGTTTATTTAGTTTGAATATTTGGCTAGGTCGATCGTATTTTGCAGTTTTTAAGAATTGGGCTAAGTTTTCGGCATTCACTTTTCTTATAAAACCAATACCATTCGCACCTGGGAACTCTTGGGCATAGTTGCGACTGTTAGAGTAATTAGAAATTGTTTGGTAGCTTAAATTATTAACGCCAATGCCATGTATAAATCCTTTTAAACCGTATAGCCCATATTTATATAAGTCGAATCTGCTAGTAACGCCTGTTGATAGTGAAGAAAGGCGGTTGTTAAGAGCTTCATTTATTTTGTTATTAACAGCATCTTGATGTGCAGTGTGGGCAAAGTAAGTTAATACAATACCACTGATGAAAAAAATAGCATGAGTAAGCACTGAGATTAATAATCTTTTACTAATCGGTCGTCCTGAAAACATTAACCCATCCTTTATTGTTAATATACTGACAGTATATCTGTTTTATCATCGAAATAAATATAGCACTTATTATTCAGGATACAACTTTGTTATTAATTAGAATATATATATTTAATAAAGGTTTAGAGTAGATGTAATGTCAGGGCAAGATCACGAACTTTACCTTGACTTAAAAGTATGATCTTATACTCCTTTTTTAAGGAGCATTCTCATGCTTGATATTCAG
>NZ_WTLA01000036.1:0-33632 GCF_011378845.1 Pseudoalteromonas sp. Z9A4 | reverse complement strand
TAATTTCGTCATTTTTTCACCCAAATTTGTATGCTTATCAGCATAACATTTCTTTCTTAATGGGTGGCCAAAATCACTGTACCACTACACCTTCACCCTTTTTTAGGTGTACTTTTAATTTAAATCATACTGAAACATTTCTAAATAAGATATACCCTCCAGCTAAAATAATGGAGGCAAGAAAGTTGAGTATGTAATTCGTACAATAAACTATTTACTGGATATCAATCAATTTTAAATTTAATTATTGGTTCAAAGGTTTACCCTAATTTTGAATATACTCTTTAATCTTTTTTCCCATCAGACTAAAGCCCTTTCTCTCTTTCATATATTCCTGCATATTATAAACACCTTACAATTGATTATTGAGTATTTTATCAATTACTATTGGGTCTGTTCCAATATCAGTATCTCCTAAGCGAGTAGCGACTGTTCTCCTTAAATCGTGAGGTACAAATTTTGGGACTCCCAATTGATCTAACTTTCGACTTATGGAGCGTGACAGTGAGTGCCTGTCAATCGGTTGCTCACCAAGACCTGATTTATTAGTTGTTGTACTAGGAAATACATATTTAGAATTGAGATAGCCAAATGCTGCACGTAACTCATCAAGCAACATAACCATATTTTGAGTAATCGGTACTTTATGGGTTCTCTCGCCATATTTTTTGCTTTACGTGCTCGGCTGAGCTTGCCCGGATTATTTTATCAAAATTAAACTCTTGCCACTGAGCGCCTGTAACCTCTATTGGCCGACAACCTGTTAGTTATGCATTAGAGGCTTGTTGGCTTACGCATAACTGGCGGAGACGTTCAAATACTTGAATAGCCTCTTTAAACATTTGCGTAAGAATAGACTACGTTTTGCGTCTCTATCTGTTATTGAATCAAGTATCTTTTAAAAATTTCGCGGCGGGTTATTTCTTTAAACTTATAATAGCCAATAAATAAAAGCGTCAATTCACGCTTTCTAACTAAATAATACTAGTGCTTGCGCCCTACACCATTACGTACCATATCTTGCCCTGTTTGGAATACGTCTTCTGTAATCATGCGTGCTAAAAGTAGCTTTTGATTATCGTCAAACACAGCAACAAAACGGCTGCCATCTTTGTTATTAGTAGCCATGCCAACACCAGCAACACCTTTAAGTCCAAAACCACCGTTTTCGACATCTATTAAAAAGCTTTCTAGTGCGGCTAAAGTATCAATTACGTCATTTTCATTATTCATCTTAAAACTCTTTTAGTAAGGCTTTTAAATCATTATGGTGGCTATTTTATAGAGAAGAGCCAAAAACTTAAACCCTTGGCTCAGGTTAGTAACTAAATTGACTTTATAGCTAACTCTAAATTGCTTAGCGCACAACCAAACTCTTTTGCATTAACGCGATGATACTGTGTGTCACTCGTTGCTGTAAGGCTAATTATAAACTCGTCTTGTTGGGCTACCGTACTTTGCTCTTGGCTTAAGCACATAGCTTGAGTAAGTGAGCGCAGTTTAGAGTTTGTTAAAATTGAACCAAAACGCTGTACTGGTAATGGCGGTATTTTTATCTCGGGTAACGCTTGGCTTATAGTTCGCTCACTCAGAGTAAACGTATTGTTGGTAATATCAATTACGCTACTAGCAGGCCAGTACGAATAACGATAGTTATTACCCTCTTTTTGAGGCTTGCCTTGCTCAGTTAAGTGCACTACACCGCTTTTACCTATTACGGTCATTAAACTAACTTCTGGCGATTTAATAACAACCAAAGCTGTATTTTCATCAATACCAAAGCCATGCTGCATTTGTGTTTTAGTATTACTCGCTTCGCTATTATTTAGCGCAGCTGCGAGTCTAAACGTGCGGTTTTGTTCGCTAAATTGAGTATCTATAACACCAAAGTTAAAGCTACCAAGTCCACCAGCATTAGCGTTAGTTTCACTTTTACGAAGAGCCTCAAGGCTTGTTGTATTCGTAAGCATGCCCGTTATTTTACTTTGGATTGCAGCGCCCGCTCCTTCACCGACTATAACTGGGCGGGTTTGCAATGCTTGCGTCCACGGATATGGATTGTTGTTTTGATCAAACAACACCTTGTGAGTTAAGGCTGCATTACCGCTATTAAACATCACACCGGTACTGTTTTTAATAAGTGATACAAGTGCGTCAATGCCACTTTTGCATAAAGCGTATTCGGCTTTTGTACGATCGGGGTAAATTGCTTCACGGTTATACACATTCATTAATGCATTTCTAAGTGCGGGTAATTCATCGCACGAGTTACTCGTAATCGCTTTAGCAAGCGCTGGGGTAAGTGCTAACCATTGAGTGCTTATATTTGATTGTGCTAAAAGGTTCTGCGCTAAATCCGCCGACTCATAAGGGTCTCGGCTCGATGCTGTAATAGCCAGCATGGTGGGATTTGCGTTATTAACTTTTAAACTGCCCGATACAAATTGCAAAATATTGTTAGTTGCGCTCTCGTTATTAAAATCGGTATTTACTTGCTCTTTAGAGCGCTCACCATTTTTATTAAGTAGCGGTACTTCTAGCATATCAAATACAAAGTTGTATTCTTGTTGGGTAAGGCTTTGCAGTTGTTGGTTGTTTATATCGCGCCACTGCCAGAGTAAATCAGTTTTTGATGCGCTATTTGACGATTTACTTTGCATGGCTTTAAGTGTTTTTAGTACAGCCGCTTTTGCCTCAATGTTATTATTAGGCCAGTGCTGCGTGATATTTTTTATTTGAGAGTTATTAACCCTATATAGATTACGTGATTTACCTTCAACAACAGTCTCTTTTTCGCAGTTATTAAGCTTTGCGCTAGTACAAGTTGCAAGCTCTGAGCCCACTAAAATTAAAGTTTGGCTTTGCTCTTGAGCCACTGCATTTATTGAAAAACCAGCACCCAGTAACGCCACTAATATAACTCGTAATTTAGGCTGTTGATTACGTAAAAATGCACATATCATAATGTAAACTCTAATATAAATTATAAAACTAATGTGTTGCAGTTTAACAGCTAGCCACTTGAGCCTAAATATATTTTTATAAATGTTAAATAATGCTAACCACTGAAAAAATAATAACGTCAAACACATCATTTTAATAAATTGTTTAGCTTGCCCCCTACCCTCGTAAATATTGACCAAACAAATTTAAACCGACCATTTATTGACCAAACCCATTGTTTAAATTACGGTGGTGCATTGTTTTATGTAACCGGGGTGAAATATGGACTTTTCTAATGAAGAGGTAAATTTTTTAGCTGAGTTATTCAAACCAAATACAAAGCAGCGCTCTCCCCGTAATCATATGCTTACAATGAAAAGCTCTGTACCCGCTAGTATTGCTCACCTTTTTACTCATGCTAATTTAACTTTGCTTGCTGAAGTTGCTAATTACCAACTTTGGTTTCCCTTGCAATTAAAAATTGATGAGTTAGGTGTAATTAACCCCACTTTGAGCGCACCGGAGGTAATTGATACAAAAGGCACTCAGCGAAGTTGGCGTTGGAGTGAGCTAAATATTAAAAGCCAAGGTTTTAATATTGAATCAATTTCCAGTACGGGCATATTTTTAAAACCATTGAAAAATGGAAAAAGCTTAAACAAATTACAGCACATGAGCTTTACTTTACCCAACAAAGAAAATATATCAATGGATGTAGAACCTGTTAGGCAAAGTAGCCTAGGGATTGCAGCAAAAATAACTCAAATTCATAGCGGACAAGAGCAGCTAAGAGCTTACCTATTTGAAGAACATAAACGTCAATATGCTAAATTATATGAAAATGGCCAATTAGTTGAACAATTAATGTAATAGCCTTAACCACCCTATACTTGCATTTAGTTAACTTTATTTAACGCTGTCTCAATGTTAATCTGTACCCCTATTTATAAATCATAAGGATATGACAATGCCAGGTGCTTTTGCGCACATTACTGCGGTTAATATTGCAACGCAAACCAAGTCACTCGCTAAAATGGATATGCCTAAAAAGGCAAAACTTATTTTAAGTAAACGCCAAGCATACCTTGAACTAGGTTGTGTAGCCCCCGATTACCCTTATTTAGCTGTAGCGCAGCCTAGCCAAAATGCATGGGCCGATCTAATGCATTACGAGCGCACGGGTGATTTACTTAAAGCCATGATTGAATACTGTAAAACACTTGAAGATGAAGCATTTGAAAAGTGCTTTGCTTGGTTATGCGGTTATATGGCCCATGTTGCTGCAGATATAACGGTGCATCCGGTTGTTGAATTAAAAGTTGGCCCATATGAGCAAAACCAAACTGCGCACCGTACCTGTGAAATGAACCAAGATGCGTTTATTTGGCAACGTTTAAATTTAGGTGAGTTAGGCTACGCTGATCGCGTACAACAAAATATTGGGTCTTGTACTAACAAAGACGATAATTTTGATACCGATATTGCACAAATTTGGCAACATGCTTTATTAACAGTTCACCCACACTACGCCGCACAACACGCGCCTAACTTTAATACATGGCATAACGGTTTTCAGTTTGTAGTAAATAATGCTGAAGAAAGCTATCGGTTATTTGCCTGTGCACGCCATGTTGCTGCTGATTTAGGTTTGTTTTATCCTCGCCCAAACGAAGTAGACTCCACTTTTATTGAACAGCTAAAAACACCGCACGAGCCAATGCATTACAACGATATTTTTGACTTTGCCGTTAGTAACATTCAGCACTATATAACCATTATTGCCAATGCCGTATTTTTAGATACTGATTACAGTGAAATTAAAAACTGGAACCTAGATACGGGCTACGATGAGCACAACACAATGACGGTATGGAGCAAATAGCATGAAACACTTACTCTGCATAAGCTTAATTGTATTACTTAGCGGTTGTTACACTTCAAAAAATAACAATCCAGAAATAATGGCCGATTTAGCCTCGCAATTAAAAGATATTGCTACAGCTGTAGACGGCACTTTAAAGTTTAGTGAAACCCCCTATTCATCCTCTGATGAGTTATTAAAAGCTGCCGTTAATAACGATTTAAGCAAACTTACGCCCTTTAACGAGTACACGTTTATTGTGGATGTACAAGATGATAACGCCGTATTACTTTTATGTGATGCTGACACTGCTTTAATTGAAGATGCAGGCTGTACTGCGCAATCAGACATACAGCATTGGAAGTCGGGAGCTGTGCAACAGTGCAAAATAACTATAAACGCCCAACAACTCTGTAATTAGGTAATAAAACCAAGCTAGCTTTAATAGAACATGCATAGCTTTTAGGTGAGTATGTTCTATATAGTGGTCACTAAATACATTTAAAGTTGAGCTGTCACTTCTTTAGGGTTAAACACTAAGCCATGGCGGCTAACATGTTCTGCAAATTGTTCAGCTGGCATTGGTTTAGCAAAGTAATAGCCCTGAAATTCTTTACACCCCATTTGCGCCATTATTGCTACTTGCTCTTGGGTTTCTACCCCTTCGGCTACACACTTAATATCAAGCTCTTTACACATAGCATGTACTGCCTTAACTAAACTTTTTTGACGCTTTGAGCTCGTTACTTGGCTTATTAATGAGCGATCTAACTTGAGTTTGTTAATTGGGTAGTCGGCAAGGCGTGCAATATTAGAATATCCTACCCCAAAATCATCGACCGAAATAGTAAAACCCCACGATTGCAGTGTCTGCATAAGCTTTAACGAATGGGCTTGGTTAGCCTCAAGGGAAGTTTCAGTCAGTTCTAACTCTATTTGAGGCGGCTTTACATTAAAGTCGGCAAGGTATTTAACCAGTTTTGACATAAAATCGGTTTGGCTAAAATCAATTAGAGATATATTTATTGCCACCGGCACACTCGGTAAACCCGCTTTAGTCCAGTCAGCAATTTGAGCACACACCTTTTGAATAATCAGATCGGTTAACCGACTAACCATCCTGTATTCTTCCGCAATAGGAATAAACACCACGGGCGACACATTACCCAGTATTGGACTATTCCAACGCGCTAAAGCTTCAAGCCCTATACATTGACCCGTTGCATCTACTTTAGGCTGATAATGCACCGACAAATCGCCTTGTTGAAGCGCTTCGTCTAGCAACATTGAAATTTCGTATTTTTCGATAAAAGCTTGTGACTGTTTTTCGTTATACCCACTTAGTGGAGTATTACAGTTTGCGATTTTAAGTGCTTCGCACGCATTGCTAAGTACTATTGTGCTGTTTTTTCCATGATCAGGATATTTTGCAAAACCAAATAAAAATGATTGCTGACACTTAGTGCCAAACACATTATATTTTTTATCTAATGTATTTTTTATTTGTATTAATAGCTTATCTTCAAGCTCGTTTTGCGAGTTTGCCACAATTATAAAAGCGAGCTTTCCGACTCCTATATGAGCACACAACAGCGGCTCATCTGGCATCGCTTTTAAACGCTTGTATGCGTTAATCAGTAAGGCTTGAGAGTCGGCTTTAGTGAGCTTTAAATTTAAGTATTCACTATTTGCACTTTGCGCAACAACAATATAAAAACCTTTTTGGTACTTACTTGTTAGCCTATCGCATTGCAGTTCAAACCATTCTCTATTAGGTAGCCTTGTTCGCGAGTCTCTGAAGCGTAATCGTTTGTTTTCTAGCTCCATCATAGACAAGCTTTGCTTAATGAGCTGTTCTTGCGTGCAATCGTAAAAGTCGTATACACGGTAGTTTGTGCTCATTGTTATTTGCTGATAACTGGCTTTAAAATAGCTTTTTTTGTACTTCACAATTTTATTTTGCGCATTTGGATCGTCAAAAGATAAAGTAGGAAATAAATGAGAGAGGTTAACGCATTCTTCTTTTAATTCTTTTTTTATTCCAAACATATCAATAGCATGTTGATTAAAATCAGTAATGACAAGGTTTTCGTCAACAATAATTTTGGCTTTATTTGATTCGGTGAATAAGCTTCGATAAAGCTCATTTTTGTCTTTAAGGTGTGTATTAGCGCTTATCATTGTTTTGTTTAAACGCTTAGCAGCCACAATTGTGCGTGCTACAGCAAGGGGAATACATATGTTAAAAAATAAAAATATAAGCCCTGTAATGTATAAGTCCGCGTCGGGAAGTTGTTGCGCTATGCCAGTCAAACCCGATACATCAACGCTATTTATGATCATATAAAACGGCACAATATTTAATATGCCATAAGCTAAGGCTGTTCTATAACCAAGCAGCATAAGTGCAATTATCGGACAAGAATACATATACATAGAGCCCACTTTTGCAAGCTCTAAGTCTGTTAAAAATAAGTTCATTGACACGCTAGCGGCCACAATAGCGATTAAAAGTGCATGAGCGCTAAAGTGATAAAAACGCTTACTTGCTATAAGTAAACCGCATGAAGTAGCAAGAAAGCTGCTTGTTAATACAACAATATGAATTAAGTTAAATTCAATAGCGCTTGTGTACGTGTGACACGCCACAGATAAACATAACACCATTACCAATGATATAATAATGCGCAGTGCACTTATTCGCCAATTAGCAACCTGACCAGGGGCTGAATAGTGGTCGTTTAGTAAAAAGAATCTATTGAAAAAATGCATAATAAACAACAGTTAAAGCTCATTATTCTATTAGACATTGATAACTTGTTAAAATCAATAAAATGAATGTAATTTCTATTTACATTGTTCTATAAAATAGACAGGTGTAAACCTGCTTATTAGCCGTTAAGCACTTATTTTTCGTGTGTTTTTACAGCTGTCTTCTTTAAGAGCAAAACCACTGCACCCTAAAAATTCACCGTGCTTAGATTTGCGTTTGCGCATTTCGCGCCCACACTTTTCACAAATTGGGTGCTGCGTTTTACATTCTGCATTCACACATTGTGAGTATGTATTTTTATCAACCGATGGGCTACTACAGCTATTACACACTCGCAATTTAGTTTCGCAAATTTGCGTATTAGTACAACTATAATAATCACCATATTGGCCAGTTCTAGGCACTATTAACCCGTCACTGCACGTACTACATTCTCTTTGCTTTAGTTGCGGCTTATTAAATAGTGCGGAACCAATTTGAATGGGGTAATCATCATTTATTAATTCTTTTATAAATGCGGAGCATGCATAAGGGTCGGCAATTAAATACGCTTTATGTTTAGCGCGTGTAATCCCTACATAAAGCAAACGCCTTTCTTCTGAGTGAGTGAATTCATCTTGCTTTGGTAATAACGACTCAACCAGCAAGTTATTTTGATTGTCGCTCGGAAACCCTAATTTACCTTGTTCAAAACCAATAATAATACAATAATCAGCTTCAAGCCCTTTGGCACTATGCAATGTCCAAAAATGGAGAGGGTTTGTATGCTTTTTATCTTTTAAATGCTGTTGCACGCTATTTAGCATGTATCGGTATCGACTAAGTATGGCAATGCTGGCTAATCCATCATTTTTTTGAATAGTGCTTATCGCTTGTTGTACTTTTATTTCTATCGATTTAGTGCCTTGGTATAAGTCGTCTAACAAAATAACTTGGGGTGTAGTTACTTTTGTATGTGTGCTGATCTGCTTTTTATATTGCTCAGGGTTTTGCATTACAAAGCGACCTGCTACATCGCTAATACTATTGTTATATCTAAATGTTTTTTGCAGCATTGTAAGCGAGTGGCTACCCACCAGCTCATTAAAGCGCGTAGTAAGCGCTAAGTTACCACCCGAAAACCGATAAATTGCCTGCCAGTCGTCACCTACTGCGGTAAAGCGTATTCCGTTACCATGCTTTAATATGGCACTTAAAAAAGCCATTCGCGCGCTTGATATATCTTGAAACTCATCAACTAAAATGTGACTCCACACAATATTAAAATCTCCGTTTACCACCGCCTTTGTTGCTTGAATAATCATGTCGTCAAAATCAATGGCATTTTGTGCGCTTAGTTCATTTATATAAGCCTCATGAATTTGCACTAACAAGTTTGCGTATTGTTGATAGTTTTTAATACCACTTTGCTTGATGCGCTGTGCTATTTGCTTATTACTTAGCTGCTCCACTCGAATAGCTTGTAAGCATTTTATGTACTTATCAATCCCTTGCTGTAACTGCCCTGAGTTATTTAAAGTATGAAATATTTCATCGTTACTTAAAGGTATTAACTCAACATTATGCTGCTTCAATTGCTTTGCGAGGGTTTGCTCTAGCTTTCCTTCTACCCAGTTGTAATGAAAGGTTTCGAGTAACGTGGTGCCATTTTGTTTATGCAGTTTACGCTTAAATGCAATTTGCTCGTTATAATGTTTTTTATCTATATCGGCACGTGTATTACCTTGCCTATCAATGCCAAAGTGCTCTAAGTAAATATCATAGTGAGGTATATAAAAATCAGGCTTATATTGCCTATTTAGCTCGGTGCCTTGGTCAAAGTGATAATTCACCTCATAGCTATGCGGCACGCTGTTTAAATGCAGCCAGTTTGAAATTAACACCTCCTGATAACTTTTTACTTTATGACCCGCAAGGCTGCGGTATTCGTTATCGCGTATGTATCGCTCGTACTGTGCATTATCTTTAAAGCTAAATATATCAATTGGCTCATGGAGTAAATCTACAAATACTTTTAAAAATTGTGGCTCGGTTTGTATTTTTTTACTTACCCATGCCGTTAACCAACTATTTAATTGAACAGGGTCTGTTGCAAATTTTGACAATTCGATTGGCTTTTTAGCGCTTTGTAATAGTTTAAGCCCAAGCGCATGAAACGTTAAAATAGTGGGTGCTTTGGTATGTAATTTTGCATATGTGGCGCGTTTAATAAAGCGCTCTTTAAGCTCATTAGCTGCTGTTTTATTATAGGCCAGCACCAAAATTTGCTCGGGCTTTGCAATATCACACGCTATTAAATCTAGCGACTTTGCGACCATCACAGATGTTTTACCTGTGCCTGCTGCCGCTAATACTAAGTTTTTGTCGTTATCACGTATTACTGCTAAACGCTGCTCTGTTGTTAATGGATTTGACTCTACTTGATTAAAAAAATCATTTTTAAGTATCAGTTGTTTTTTTTCATATTTATGGCGCAACTGTGCAATAGCATCAAGGGAATTGGGGGTGGTGCTCAGTATATTTAAAAATTTAAGACTACTTGGCGATAAGTGTTGTTGCCATGTACTTGTACTTTGAGCGTACTGTTTAGCAAGTGAAAACACATCGTTATTAAGTGTTTTTATGGAACTATCACGTAAAAACTCATCTAAAGCATAACGCTTGAGCGAAATCTTTGCGTTATTTACCTTTTGCTCAAGCAAGGCTGAAAATTGCGTGTTAAGGGCAGTATTTAAAGTGTTCGCTTGTGCTTTGTTTAAAAAGCTAATTGATGTATTGCTGCTGTCGCACAAATTAATTTTGGCACTAAATAAACTATTTTTAAGTATTGAGTAATTATAAAAGTCTTTAATTAAAAATGTTCGTGCGGGAGCACGTCTAAAATGCACAACAAGGTGCTCTTGTTCAATACTTACGTGTTTAATACGGGTAAAAAAACGGCCTAGCCAACTTGGAGTAGCAATATACTGCGCCATAATACTCAATATGAAAATATGCTTTAATTGATTGTAACACACTCTTTTATAATAAATTTAGCGCCAAGTTAGTGTTTATTTAATAAGCAATTTGAATAGTGGATTGGTTTTTAAAACTTAGGATTTAATGTTTTATTTACAACCATTAACAAATCTAAACATTTACAAGCGCCTTGTTGTGTAACAATGCACAAATACAAACTGGTCACGGCATATAATTGTAAAAACTATTCTTAATTAAACAATTACTTACTGCCTAATTAAGTGGCTTAAAGGAGCTAACATGCTTAAAAAATGCATTACCACAACGGCTTTAATTTTAGCATTATGCGCTTGCACGTCAGAAACAGAGTCGGATTTAATAAAAACAAAAGGTATTTGGGCAGGTTTTGAACTAGTTTCTGATGGTAACCGCACGCGTGTTAACGCAGAACTAAATGCAGGCGATGCTAATGGCTCTAACATTGTTTTAAGCGATAGCGACTCATTACAAGCTGTTGTTAATAACACTGCTATTGTACTTACAAAAGATACCGACTTTTTAGACGTTGATTACCAAGCATACATAAATGCCACTGACGATAACCAACAGTTTGATATAAAATTTAAACGGGACGATGGTATAAATGCTAATTCGAGCGTGGAGTTGCCTTTAAATTTTATTATTTTAACCCCGAGTAACAATCAAAATTTTGATATTAATAGTCCCCTTACAGTTCAGTTAGATGGCACTGATCCTAATAGTACTAGCCAAGTAGAACTTAGCAGTAGCTGCACTAACAATAATAATGAAACACTTTTACAATCAACGCTTTTTGCGCTTAACACTTCGCGCCTTGAAATAAATCTGCAAAGTTTAGATGTGTTTAGCAGCTCGCAAGTAGATCAAAGTAAAACGTGTGGTTTAACAATTAGTGTGAAACGCGATCGATTCGGTAGTATTTCGGGTGAATACGCAAACCAAAGCTATATTAAATCCCAGCAATCGCGCGCTATAAAAAATATGACTTTAACGTTTTAATTTGCACGCTAATTTACTCAGCGTTAAGCTACACCTTTATTAAGTAACTCTACCAATTGTAATTGCCCTCCTTATTTATAGGAGAGCTAATAACAATTGATATAAAGGTTTATTATGACTAACAGCACATACCCTATTGGCACACCTGGACAAAAATGGAATAACAGCGATAAAGTCCAATGGTTAGCACGCCAAAACATTAAACGCAGTTACCAAAACGAAGTCGTAACGCTAATTAATGACCTTAAGAGCACCTTAGATATAGAGCAATACGGCGAGCTTAATTACGCCGCTGGCACTTACCCATTATACGTATTAAAAACGCCTAACTTTAATGCTAATAAACCAACTGTTTTAATCACCGGTGGTGTACATGGCTACGAAACCAGTGGCGTACATGGCGCACTTAGGTTTTCTAAAACATCGGCTATGCAATATTGCGAACAGTTTAATATTATTGTTGCCCCCTGCATTAGCCCTTGGGGATATGAGACTATAAACCGCTGGAACCCAGACGCTATTGATCCTAATCGCTCATTTTACGACGGCAGCCCAGCTCAAGAATCAGCCGCTATTATGGCGTTTGTAAAATCATTAGGTACTGACTTAATCGCTCATATTGATTTACACGAAACAACAGATAGCGATAACAGTGAATTTAGACCCGCACTCGCTGCGCGTGAAGGCACTACAAATACTAACTGGAACATACCTGACGGGTTTTATTTAGTTGCAGATACCAAAAAGCCTGAGCCAGAGTTTCAAAAGGTCATTATAGAAAGCGTTGCAAAGGTCACTCATATTGCACCGAGCGATGAAAATAACCAGCTAATCGGCGTACCTCAAGAGCAATTTGGTATAATTAACTATGCAGCTCGAGAGTTGGGTTTATGTATGGGCTTTACTGATGCACCCTATGTAACTACTACAGAAGTGTACCCAGATAGCCCAACTGCCACCGATGAAGAATGTATTTTGGCACAAGTCGCCGTTATAACAAGCGCACTGAAATATATAAGTGCAAACACGCAATAAAAACTGCATATAAAAAATGCCCAAGGAGAATATCTACTTGGGCATTTTTTATGAAACTTTACCAATCTTAGTTTTTATAAAACTGACTGTCTTTGGTTATGGTAATACTGACATCTTCCTGCGCTGTTACAATAAATTGTAACTTACTCACTTTACGCTCAATACCGTAACCATCGGCTGTTACAGTAACGGGGACTCTTTTCATCGCACCCGGTTGTACAAGCGTAGATCTCGGACTTGAGAGCGTTGCTCCTGGTAAACCCTCTATGGCAATACTGTAATGCAGTGCTTGCTGAGTTTTATTAATAATAGTAAGTGTATAAGGGTTTTCTACAAGGCCCTCGTAGTTCACTCTGTAGAGCGCATTCCTATCGCGTAGTACTGAGGCTTCTATTGGTGTACGTTGCAGCATCCATGCAAACATCGAAATGATTAACAAAGCCGTTAATGCGCCGTATCCTACTAGTTTTAACCTAAATGGATTGGTTTTTTTACCTTCCATTTGTTTTTCACTGGCGTATTTAATTAAGCCTTTTTCGTAACCAAATTTCTCCATGGTATCGTCGCAGGCATCAATACATAAGCCACAGTTTATACATTCATATTGCAATCCATTTCGAATGTCTATTCCTGCAGGGCATACCTCTACACACAAGTTACAGTCTACACAGTCACCTAAGTTAAGCTCTTTTGGATCAGCTTTGCGTTTACGTGGCCCTCGGCTTTCACCTCGCTCGTTATCATATGTAACAAGCAACGTATCTTTATCAAACATAACAGCCTGAAAACGAGAATAAGGGCAAGCAATTGTGCACATTTTTTCGCGTAAAAACCCTGCATTGCCATAAGTACAAAAAGCGAATAAAAACACCCAAAAGCTCGTTATACCTGACCATTCAAACGTAAGCATTTCCATATACAAACTTTTTGCCGGAATAAAATATGCCATAAACGAGGTCGCAGTTAAAACTGAAATAATAATCCACGCACTGTGCTTAGTTATTTTTTTGCGCCAAGTGCTTAGCGTCCACTGTGATTTATCTAATTTAATTCGCTGATTTCGAGTGCCTTCTATGCGTTGCTCTACCCACGAAAACATGAGCATCCATATTGTTTGCGGGCACGTATAACCACACCAAACCCGACCAAGCCAGTTAGTTACAAAAAATAATGCAAAAGCCCCCACCATAAATAGCAGGGCTAAAATCATAAAATCTTGAGGAAGGAGTGTTAGACCAAAAATAGTAAAGGTTTGCGTTGCCACATCTAGCAGCACAGCTTGTTGTCCGTTATATTGGATCCACGGTATTGCTATAAAAGTTAGCATTAACAGCCAACCTAAATTACGACGTATGCGCTGAAAAAATCCTTTTTGCTCGCGGATATAAATTGGCCCTTCGGTGTTATAGGGCTTAATGATCATGTCTTCTTCTTTAATATCAAACTTCATAGTACTTGCTTCATAATGACGGGTATTATGCAAGTAATTGCAACTTTCAGACCAAGCTGAAACTTTATTTACATCATTGATATTAAACAGTTTATTTCAACGCAACAAAATAAAATTCGCGACATTAAACGCGCTTCGCGATATGTCACGAATTTTTAGCAATCCCTAACTTTCGCATTTTTGAGCGTAGTGTACTCTCAGGTAAGCCCAATTTAACTGCTGCCCCTTTATCACCCGATATTTGCCAGTACGATAACGCGAGAACAGAGGTTATATGCTGCTTTTGGGCCTCATCAAGCGTAAGTGAAGGGTTAATAACTACTTCACCACCCGCTTGCAAAGGCTGACTTAGCTGTAGTACAGCCTGATTAGATAAAATAGCTTCGCGTTCAAGTACATTTTGCAGCTCTCTAATATTGCCTGGCCAATTGTAGGCTTGCAGCTGTGTAATTGCTTTTTTACTTAGCCCTTTTAAGTGTTTACCCAGTCGTTTATTTATCTGCGCAATTAAATTAGCGCATAAATAAGGAATATCCTCTTTTCGATCTTTAAGGGCGGGTACTTTTATAGGAAATACATTAAGCCGATAATACAAATCAATTCTAAACGTGCCTTTTTGTACCATTTCCCACAGGTCGCGGTTAGTCGCTGCAATCACTCTAATATTTACTTTTAGCGTATTGCTGCCACCCACACGTTCAAACTCTTGTTCTTGCAGGACTCTCAGTAATTTACTTTGCGCCTCAAGTGGAAGCTCTGCTATTTCATCTAAAAACAAGGTGCCTTTATCAGCAAGTTCAAAACGCCCTTTACGGCGTTCATTTGCACCTGTAAACGCGCCTTTTTCATGGCCAAAAAGTTCCGATTCTAGCAAACTTGGGGTAAATGCGGCGCAATTTACTTTTATAAAGGCTTGTTCGCTACGCTTGCTTAGTCGATACAAATTACGAGCTACTAATTCTTTACCCGTGCCATTTTCGCCAAGTATAAGCACTGTGCTGTCGGTTTCACTTACCAGTTTTATTTGATCTAACATGGTTTGAAATATATGACTTTGTCCAACTAGCCCTGAGTCTTGCCAATCTTCGTTAAGTTCTGCAATTAAGTAGTTGTTTTCATCTTTTAGCTGCTCACTTAAATGCTTTACTTGCTCAAGTGCCTCTTGCAGTGCATTTTGTGTTTGCTGTTGCAGTGATATGTCGCGAAATACCGCTACAGCACCAATTAACTCATCATTTTGATAAACCGGTGTTGAGGTGTATTCTACTGCAAATGAGCTACCGTCTTTACGCCAAAAAACTTCATTTTTAACTTCACGACGCTTTCCGTCAAACATGGTGCAGTAAATTTGGCATTCATCAGCGGGATAAGGTGTGCCATCAGCATGAGTATGGTGATGATATTGATGTATTTTTTTACCTAATAGTTCCTCAGCGCACCAGCCTGTCATGCGCTCAGCGGCAGGATTAACAAACACCGCATTACCCGACAGGTCAAAACCGTATATGCCCTCACCTACTGCGTTTAGCAATAATTTAGGATCGTTTAAAAATTGTTTTATCATAAATGCACCTCGCGAAATATCGCGAGCATTATGGCAATTTTATACATTAAGTGCACTCATTACTTAAAATGCACTTACGTGTAAATTAAAACGCTATAAATAGTGCTGAAATAGCGTTTTTACATCTATTTTTGCACCTAGCCTTGCGGCTATTAAGTAAAGCCCTGCAAGTTTTCGGTGAATAAATAGCGCATCAACGGGCGGTGTATGCCATTGCTGAGATTGCCCACTAAGAGCAAGCCCTGCATTTTTAATTTTGAGCGCGAGTTCGCTATTTTTAAAATCAAATTCCCCCTCTGCTCTCAGTGGCTCGCACGCCATTAAGAATAAATCAATGACGTTGTTTTTATATTCATCAACTAAGTCATTTTTAAAATAACCAATGCGTGAAGCCGCTCTAAGTACACCTTCTCTGTTGTTTTCACTACCCGCTTTAAATAAAGCTAAATAAGCGCGGCTAAGCTCGGTTGATATTTCTCGCGTTGCACCAAAATCAAATAAGACAATTTTTTGTGTATCAAGCTGATAATGAAAGTTGGCAAAGTTAGGGTCGGTTTGAATTAATTTAAATTCAAACATTTCTTTAAAAAACAAATCAATAAGTTGCTTTGCAACAAAGCTTTTTTGACTATCAGGTAGCTCTGTAATGCTCTCAATGGGCTCTGCTTTTATATATTCCATAGTAAGTACTTGTTGTGTGCTGTGCTCTGGATATACGTTAGGCACTTTAAAGTGGGGATTACTTGCTAGTGCATTTTTATAACGTATTAAGTACTTAGCCTCCCGCTTATAATCAGCCTCGGCTAATAACTGCGCTTTAGCCTCACTAATAAGTGGTTTAATATTAAGACCTTTTGGCAATAATCGAGAAATCGTTAATAAAGAAATAACGTTATCGACATCACTTACTACACTTTTTGCAATACCAGGATATTGAATTTTAACAGCTAGCTGATCGCCATTTTCTCTATAAGCTAAATGAACTTGCCCTATAGAAGCTGCAGCAAAAGGCCTTAATTCAATATGAGAAAAACGCGCTAGCCAGTCATCTCCCCATTGCTCTTTTAATACCGCTACAAGTTGCTTATGAGGCATTGGGTTGGCATCTGAGCGCAGTAAAGCAAGTAATTGAGCTAATTCAGGACTGAGTAAGTCACCGGCATCCATTGAGAGTAATTGCCCAAGCTTCATTGCCGCACCACGTAAATGTGATAACTGTATGGCTAGCTTTTCAATATTTTTAGGTTGTAGTAGCAAGCTTTTATTGTCCCAACCTTTACCGGTTAGCGCGCTCTTAGCGCCATCAACTAACATATTGGTAGCAACACCTGTGGCAAGTGAGCCTAATTTTGCAAAGCGAGAAAGCCGAGAAGTGGGAACAGTACGAGGAGCCGCCATAATATTAAAACCTAATTAGCCTGAAAGTCAGGCTAATTAATACGTATATTGTAAGTAGGTAGATCTACTTATAGACGAGGTACTAGCTTAATTGCACCTTCAACCACTTTCATATCAAGTGGAAGCTTACTAAGTAGCATCATTTTAGGGTCATCCATATTTAGAGTATAAACAGGGTTAACCGCTAAAAAAGCATTAATCACATCCATTGCTTGGCTATCAAGTGCACCTAAATTACCTTTAAAACCACCGGCATCAACACTCGAATCAAGTAACTTAATATTACGTAAAAACACCGCTTTTTTCTCACTGTCGTAAAATGGGCTGCCTTCAATTTGTAGCTTTAAACGCACTGGGTATTTAAGTGCGAATGCATTAATTTCAGCGCTTGAATCGGCACCAAGCACAACAACATCGCGGTTATCAGGTCCAATATTTACACTTAAGTCGTTTACATCAAACTGAACCGGTAAACCCATTAAGCTTACTTTTTCACTTAACTTTGGTAATTGCTTACCCAGTACAGACTCAACCTCAGAGTTAGTAAATGAATATACTGATATGCCTTGCGTGGTATTACAGGCAGTTAAAAATAACGCTGCAATAATAACTAAAATTCTCATGAGAACCCTTTTGTTTATAAATTAGTGGTACATAAAAAAGCCGCTATTAAAGCGGCTTATTAAAATAGTAACCAGCATATATTACGCTGGTTCTAGGGCGTGTTGACCTTTGTGGATTGAAATTTGTTCAATCTAGGGTCGATTTAATCGCGGCGTGAGGTTTGTAACCTAGCGGGCTAAGTCAAAACCGAGCAACAAAGAGTTAATCGTCCCTAGAAAGAACCCAAAGGGCAGCGCATGTTTGGCATTTATGCTGCGTTATCGCCTATTTATGGGGAATAACCACACTACATAGACTCTGCCTTGCCTAAATACCAAACAGTCTGCTGCAAATTCAACCACGAAAGGTCAACACGCCCTAGTGTATTAAGCTGCAAGTGTCGCTTTAAGTCGCGTTAGTGTGTCAGGTTCAACTGAACCAGCACTGAGCGCTAATAACTGTTTTAAATAATAGTTTAAATCAGCATGTTCGCCACGATGTTTGTCATCTAACATGGCTACTTGTTCTGCCATTCTAAGTGACTTATCGGTTGAACTTACGTTCGCTAATATTTCCATGCGCGTAATAAGTTGATCTGTATTTAATGCTGTTTTAAGTGGTGCTTGATACTGACTTGGCAACGCTTCATTATTTTCAAGTGCTGTAATTAACGCATCTAGATTAGCTTGCTCTGATTTGCTTGTAAGCAATGCAAGTTTATCGTCAATAGCTGCTAGTAGCTTAGTAACTTTTGGCGCTAACGATCTAAATTGCGTGTACCCTTTCACTTTTGTTTCTAGGTCGTGCAACTGTGCTCTTTGATTTACATCGCTAAGTGCTGCTTCAAGCTCAGCAAGTTCTGCAACTGCTTGTTTATCTGACTCATTTTGATCAAGTTTTTGCTGCTCAAATTCACTACTACGTTTAGTAAATGTTTCATCGTTAAATTGACGAAATTTTTGCCATAACGCATTTTCAGCTTTTAAACCTGCAAAACCAATTGTTTGCCATTGCTGCTGCATTTGCTTCAACTCTTGGCACGCAGCGGCTAAATCATCGCTTTGTGATAATTGCTGCGCTTTTTCTACTAGCTCATTTTTAAGTGCAGAATTACTTTTATGAAATGCGTTTAATAAAGCCAGTACTTGTTGTTGCTCGCTTTTATAACGATCGTTTAGTGTACGGTATGTTTTAGGGTCAACTTTACCTACACTGCGCCACGCTTTGTTTAAACGATTGTATTGGCTTTCATATTGCTTCCAATCAAAGTCATCCTCAGCCGTAGGCTGTAAATGAAGCGCGTGCATGTCGTTAATAATACTTTCGCGTTGTGCTTTTGACGCTTCGCGTTGTACTTCTTGCTCTGCAAAGTAACTACGACAAGGTGCAAATAACAGCTCGATTTTTTCATCAAACTGTACGCCTTGTTGCTTTTCTTCATCTGTATCTAAGCGACCTAACTCATTCCAACGTTTGCGTAGCACTTTTACTTGCTCTGCACGTTGTTGTGGGTCAGTACACTCTTCACTTACTAATGCGCTTACTTCTTCTAATAAAGCTTCACGCTTTGGTGCTGCAGCGTATTTTTGCCAATCTTTAGCATCTGCAAGTTGCGCTTCAAGTTCCGCTTTTATGTTTGCAAGCGGCTGTTGATATTGCTCAGTAAGTGTATTAAATAACTCTTCAAACCCTTTAAACACGCCAAAGGCAACATTAAATCGACCTTCTTCAATTAGGCGTTTAACATCACGAGCTTTGCGTTTTGCTTGGCTTTGGTTTTTTTCAAGTGGCTTAACTAGCTCATTCATTGGTGCTAAAAATTGCTTTTTATACGTATTTAACTGTGTTTTAAAGGTACTTTGCAGTGCGCTATCTAAAATATTCAAATGACTACGCGCTGCTTTAAAACCATTATTAAATTCAGTTAGAGTTGAATCGTATTGTGCTAAATCTTCTGCTGGCTTAATTTCGCATAATGCTGCAAAAGCGAGTTTGTACTCTTTAATAGCCGTTGTTAGCTCAGGTAACTTAGCAACTTGAGTAAATAGTTTTTCTAACTTGCTTACAGCCAGTTTAGATTGCGCATTATTAGCAAGTTCTGTTTCGCTAATAGCTTGCTTAGCTTGCGCTACTTTTCCATCAAGCCAATCTTGCTGAATTTGCTCTGGTGTTTCAAGGCCTAGCTGTAAGGCGTTTTCTATTTCTTCACTTAACGCTTCAACAGTTGCAAGCGCTAGCAATTGGCGCTGTTGTAGCGCTAATTTTTGCTGCTCTTTGTCGTGTATCGCTTTTAGCTGTTCAATGTGTGCATCTAACTTAGTGGTAATCGAAATATATTTTTCGTCAAGAAGCTTAACACGCTCATCACTTAGCCATTTGAGATCAAGTGCTTGCCACTGGGCCATTAATTCACCGGCTTGTGGATTTACAACACCAAAATCTGTTTTTTCACGTAAGGCATTTAACTTAGCTAAAATAACACGTGTTGCACTTTCAACCTGTAGTGGCATTTCTATTGCTAAACGCTCATTTTCAATATGCGTTTCAAGTGCTGCTTTTGCACCACCCTTTGCATGCTTTACTAATGGCTTAATTAATTGATGGGTAATAACAAGTTCAACTAATTGAGTTTGTAGCTCTTCGCTACCTTCTTTAAATGCTTTTTCTACTAGTTTTGGATTTGCTAAACGTTTTAATAATTTAACGCGTACTTGCAGTTCTTTTTCTGCAAACGCTAACTTTTCGAGTGTTTTAACGGGTGCAAAACGTTCTATGTATTCGTTTTTAATTTGCGGTGTTAGTGCACTCTCGCTATTTAAAACAGCATTAGATATTTGAAGCTCTGCTATATCTTTTAATGCTTGATCTTGTTTATACGCTTTCCACCAAAGTGGTAACTCGTTTACTTTTTGTAGTGCTTTGCGGCGTATTTCAGCTGAGCTGTCTTCAAGTGCTAACGTGTTTAATATGGTTGCATCACGTTCAATGTCTAATTTTTCGATAGCATCAAGACGTACTTGTTGCTTAGGGTGTTTCCATTTCGGTGTAAAAAGGTGCTTAAAGATCATGTTCACTAAACCTAGCTATTTCGTTGTCTGATTTAAATTCTTTTTGTAGTTGAGCTTTTGTCTTTTGGATCATTTCACCATTAGCACCAATCGTAAATTGCTCGTTTGATTGAGCCACTTTTGCTTGATACAACATAACCAACTGCACTGTTTGTTGCTTTTGCTCGTCTGATAAAACGGTACCGTCTGGCCATTTGCCAGTTGATGCACCGTATTGTAAGCGTTCGAATAATTCGGGAGTAATATTTTGTACAAGATTGTCGATATTCATGTCATTTTTTCTTTTTTAGAGTCACTAAAACAATTCGGTTTATAAGATACCAAATACACCCTACGCCAATAGCCGCAGTATAAGCATACCACTGAAGCGTTTTTTCTTGCGGTTGTAAAAAGTATAAACAGAAAAAACCACCTAAAAATAAGATAAGCGCCAAAAAGGAGTGATTTATAAACATCTGCTTTTTTTTAATTCGCTGTTCGCGCTGAAGTTGCAAAACTTGCTCGTCGTTTAGCTCTGCAATGTTGCTTTCGCAATGCGGACATTGCTTATGTTTATCTGAAATTGATTTTGCACATTTTGGGCAACGAATAATCGCCATACTTCTCTCCATACTACGCATAAAAAAAGCGCCTTTCGGCGCCTTTATTGTACTTGTTTTATTTCTCGTTGTCTTTTTTGAATTCAAACCAATAACTAATTTTGGGGCGATAATTTTCTAAGTTGCCCACTAAGTTTAATTACTCTGCGTCTTTTGACTGCTTCTCTAAGCGTTTTTCCCAGAACGTGGCGTTTTTAATGCCTAATTTAACTGGATCAAATATGATTTTTCCGCCTTTTTTCTTCTGTTCTTCATAATCGCTCAAACATAACAAAGCAGGCTTAGCTACGAAGAAAATAGCTAAAATACCTAGTATGTTAATCCAGGCCATTAAGCCAACGCCAATATCACCAATAGTCCAGATATAACCTGAATTGTTTACCATGCCGTATGCAACCATAAACATAATCACAAACTTCACGATAACAAGCGGAATACTGCCTTTAAAATAACGATTTAAATAAGCAATATTAGTCTCTGCAATAAAGTAATAAGCAAGTATTGTGGTAAAAGCAAAGAAGAACAATGCGATGCCAACAAATGCCTGCCCAAAGCTACCAAATACACTAAATAGAGCCATTTGAGTAAAGGCTGCTGAACCCACTTCAGTGGCTGCATCAACATTTTGAACAATAAATTGCCCTGCTGGTAACTCACCCACAATGTTATATTGCTGCGTTATTAAAATCATCAACGCTGTTGCTGTACACACAAAGATGGTATCAACGTAAACAGAGAAAGCTTGTACTAACCCCTGTTGAGCAGGGTGATCAACTTCTGCTGCCGCTGCTGCATGAGGCCCAGTACCTTGGCCTGCTTCGTTAGAATATATACCGCGTTTAACGCCCCAACCAATAGCAGCACCAAAACCGGCCTGCGCAGTAAACGCATCACTAATAATTAAATAAAATATATCACCCACTTTATCTAAATTTAAAAATACTACGATTAGTGCCAATACTATGTAACCAAGCGCCATAAATGGCACTACTATTTGCGTAAAGTTCGCAATACGCTTTATTCCGCCGAAAATAATAAACGCCAAAACAATAAGGATAATTGCCAAAGCGACCAATTTAAAGCTGCCTACGTCACCAAAGCTAGTAGAAACCATATTGCCATCGCCAAACACTTGAGTAAACGCATTACCTACTGCATTTGCTTGTACGCCTGGCAGAAAAACACCACATGCAATAATTGCCGAAACAGCAAATAAAACAGCTAGCCATTTTTGCCCTAAACAACGGTCAAAATAATACGCTGGGCCGCCACGATATTGCCCGTTTTCTTCTGTTTTATAAATTTGGCCTAAAGTAGATTCTGCATATGCGGTACTTGCACCTAGAAAAGCAACAACCCACATCCAAAAAATAGCACCAGGTCCACCAAAACCGATAGCTGCTGCAACACCTGCGATATTACCAACACCGACTCGTCCAGACAACGATACTGCAAGGGCTTGAAAAGATGAGATACCTTTATCAGACGTGTTTGGACTAAATAATAACTTACACATTTCTTTAAAATGTCTAACTTGAGCAAATCGAGTTAATACTGAATAAAACAAGCCTGCGCCTAGGCATAAATAGATGAGTGCATTACTCCAAACAACATCATTAACAGCGCTTACAAAAGCTTCCATGGATATCCTCTATAGTTATATTTATTATTTTTAATTACGAGACTCTGCTTTAGCTACTACGCAACATAAGTTTCACGAAATAAGGTTTTACCTCTCCCGTCCCGACTCATTATTTAATTAATCTTAACTTAAGTACCCCAACTTTGTTAACACTTAATTTTCAAAATATCTAATTACGTAGCTATTGTAAGGCACTACATCAGCAGTATTTAAAGGAAAGTAGATTGATTTGTACCGATACGGTGATGATACGCGGCGAAGAAACGTTAAAAACGTTTTGGAATGAAGTTGCTATATGATTATTATTTTTTGTAAAAGGGATTTTACTAAAAGCAAAAAGGGCATCAAAACTATTGATACCCTTCAAATAAATGTTTTATCTTAAATTATCAACAACATTAACAATTGCCGCTAACGTATCTTGACCAAATTGATACGAACGACGGTCCGACCAGCCATAGTCTGGATCAGGTAAATCGTTGTTGTCTTTAAATGGCATTTCAATTGTGTACGTTAATGCTTTGAACTCTTCAGCAGTAGCTGATGAACCTACCGTAAGGTTAGCTTGGCCGGGCTCATCTTTTGGATAGCCATGCTCATCTTGAAACTCTGGAGTAATAGTTAAAAGCGCAGCTTTAAAGCTATTTTCAAGGCCTTTAAGACGGGCATCGTAACTTGGAATACCTTCACTGCCTGCCACAAAGTTATACGGAATAGCTTCATCGCCGTGTATATCTAAGTGCATATCTAAGCCAGCTTCGCGCATTTTATTTAGTACTAGGTAAACCTCAGGGCTATTTTCCATGCTTGGTGTCTGCCATTCACGGTTTAAGTTAACGCCTTTAGCATTAGTACGCAGATGTCCGCGTGCGCTGCCATCTGGATTCATATTTGGCACAACGTAAAACACTGCTTTTGATAGAAGCGCAGCTGCATGTGGGTCTTCGTCATCAAGAAGTTTGTGCAGCAGACCTTCAACATACCACTGCGCCATTGTTTCACCTGGATGTTGACGTGCTGTGATCCAGATGTTTTTCTTGTCGTCACTTGGCTCACCAATTTTAAGCACACTCATATCGCGGCCATCAAGTGTTTCACCAAGCGTTATTAATTGGCAAGCGCCTTGGCTTTGTGCCCAAGATAATAAATCTAAATGGCGGTCGTAACTGTATGGTGCAAAGTAAGCAAAATACACGCTGCCGCACTCTGGTTCAATTTCAAAGCTTAATGTGCCATTTTCATAGCTTGATGGTACACGAAACCATGTTTGGCGGTCATATGATGCAACGGCTTGATACCCTTCCCAACCATCTGGGTAAGCTGATTTATCAAGCTCATTAATATTTAACTTATGCAATTGGTAAGGCGTTGTTTCAAGACGAAAGTGAAACCACTGATAAAATTCAGACTGATGATCTTTATTAATTTCTAATTGAATATTTAAAGGATCGGTGGCTTCAATAACTTTGATATTACCACTGTCGAAATTGCTGCTGATTTTCATGAAAAAAACCTTTAGGTTGAATAAGTTTATCTGCTTATTAATTCACAGAACTGACATTATTTTGTAAATAGTAAAACGAATGTGCATTTTCTTAATTAAAGCCTATCACAAGGCATACGCTTTAAAAATAATACACGACCAAAAAAGCCAGCAATATGCTGGCTTTTAAGTCACTGCAAATAAATTAGCGAGGTAAGCTTGGGAATGACACTTCGGCCATATCGCGCATACAACGAACTACTTGGCAGCTGTAACCAAACTCATTGTCGTACCATACATATAAAACAATACGGTTATCTTCAACAATCGTTGCTTGTGAATCAACAACACCTGCGTAACGGCTACCTACTAAATCGGTAGAAACAATTTCCGTTGATGCTGTGTAATCAATTTGGTCACGTAAGTCTGAATGAAGTGCAGTATCGCGTAAAAATGCGTTTAGCTCTTCAACTGATGTGCTTGTTGCTAAGTTAAGGTTCAAAATAGCTAGCGACACATTAGGTGTAGGTACGCGGATTGCGTTACCTGTTAATTTGCCTTCAAGCTCTGGTAATGCTTTTGAAACCGCTTTTGCAGCCCCTGTCTCAGTAATTACCATGTTAAGTGCTGCGGCACGGCCACGGCGCTCTGCTTTGTGGTAGTTATCAATAAGGTTTTGATCGTTCGTGTACGAGTGTACAGTTTCAACATGGCCATTATTAATACCAAACTTATCGTTTAGTGCTTTAAGCGTTGGTGTAATTGCATTGGTTGTACAGCTTGCTGCACAAACAATTTTATCTTCAGGTAAAATATCTTTGTTATTAACACCATATACGATGTTTTTGATATTACCTTTTGCAGGAGCTGTTAATAATACTTTTGCAGCGCCCTTACACTCTAGATGCTGGCCAAGGCCCGCTTCGTCTTTCCAAATACCGGTGTTATCAACAATTAATGCATTGTCGATACCGTATTGAGTGTAATCAATTTCGCTAGGAGAGTTAGCGTAAATAACCTGAATGTAGCTACCGTTGGCTTTAATTGCGTTACGTTCTTTATCAATAGTGATTGAGCCATTGAATGGACCGTGTATTGAATCACGACGCAGTAAGCTTGCACGCTTTTCAAGATCACCCTCTTTACCGCCACGCACAACAATAGCGCGCAAACGTAAATCTGAATATGGACCTGATTTTTCAATTAATAAACGCGCTAGTAAACGACCAATACGACCAAAACCATACAATACAACATCGCGTGGTTCTTTCGCTGGTAAGTCAGCTATTTCTGCAAGTTCATCTTTTACAAATTCTTCTACTGAGCGGCCTTTTGCAGCTTCAGTGAACAAATAACTATATGCAAGCTTACCAATATCAATACGTGCAGAGTTTAATTCCATTTTGCTGATAGCTTCTAAAAATGGAAAGCTTTCACGCAAACGTAATTTAGTGCCTTCAAACTGAGCAACGGTTTTGTGAGATTTGATAATATCGATAGTACTGGCATTTACGAGAGGACGGCCATATACAGCGATTTCGATACCACGATTACGGTAAAGTTTACCAATGATTGGTTGCATGCTTTCTGCGTAATCTTGGCGCTCTTGCCAACTATTTGTGTATTCTAACTCGTGAGATGAGGTCATTTTATTTACCTAAGTTTATCATTTTGAACGGATAGCCTTTAAAAATGCACTATATTTTGAGAGTAATGCACTTCAGGCAGGGCTATTCTAATTTAATCTGAAGTTATTCTCTACTGTTAGGCGTTAAATGATTGCGTTAGAATAACAAGGTAGATATTCATTTGGGGTTAAGGGATGCTTAAAAAAGCAAGTGTACTATTGGGTTTGCTAACGTTGACAGGGTGTGAAGAACCCTTGACACTCGCACAAGTGTGCAAAGAAACACCTGGCTTTTGTAGCGACTTAAACAAAGACAGTCACTGTAAGGATGAGCGTTCTGATGTAATTATCAAACGTTACATAGAATACAAAGACCCTACTGATGAAAATAAATACCAATTACTCAAGGACTTTGAATCCTATAACCAATGTATAACTGTGGCTGCCAAAATTGAACATATTAAGTTAAAAGCTAAAAAAACGTCACGTATTGACGGTCAATTAACGAGCATTAAAGAAATGACTCGGTTATACCAAGATACCCAAAATACGAACCATCCAGGTTTGCTCTACTACCAGTGGTCACGAAATAATAACCAAAACGCACTGACTAAATTATTGGCGATAGAAAATGACAAAAGTGTAACGCAAAGTGCCGAAATGCAATTTTTTTTAGCATCGTACTATATTAAGTTCGACGATGAAAAAACCATCGATTTGCTTTATAAAACTTTAGAACTCAATAAAAAAGACAACGTACCGAATCCTGAAGTGTATACATCACTTATTAGTCTTTTTTATAAACATGATAAATTTAAGCATGCATATATATTTTCTAAAGTAGCGCAAATGTCGGGGATTGAAAATATTGACGTGTTTGAAATTGAGCAGCAATTAATAACGAATGGTAAAAGCTTAGACAGCCTAGATGTACTTGCAGAGCAAACATTTCAGCAAATAATGGCAGGTGATTTTGTATCTCCTCGAGAGTTTTAATTTATAATCGCAAAAATAACCTAATACCAATCTGCTTATATATGGGGTCTATTTAACGTTAAGGAAATTACGCTAGAACTAGGCAAAAATTTTTGTATCTAGTTATTCTAAATAAAACATTTTTAACGACGTTATAGTGCAATTTAATTCGTCAAATTGATCAAAGATTTATGCAGGTTGGTATAATTTAATAACTAGGTTATTCAGGCAAATAAAAAGGCAGCTTACGCTGCCTTTTTTTATTTTGCTTTGCTTGTGCCCACTTCTACGCGGGTTTTAAGCTTTTGACCTGGTCGAAAAGTCACCACGCGACGTGCCGAAATAGGAATATCTTCGCCTGTTTTCGGGTTGCGGCCTGGTCTTTCTTTTTTGTCTCGAAGATCAAAGTTACCAAATCCAGAGAGCTTAACCTGCTCGCCTTTTTCTAGCGCTGAGCGGATTTCTTCAAAAAACGCTTCAACTAAATCTTTGGCATCTTTTTTATTGATCCCGAGCTTTTCAAATAGGTGTTCAGCTATGTCGGCTTTAGTAAGCGCCATATCTAGTCCCTCAACGATGCATTAAACTGTTCGGCCAATTCGGCCACCACGTTATCAACTACTAGATTGATATCTTTCTCTTCGAGTGTTCTATCAACCGCTTGCAGTGTTAGAGCAATCGCCAAACTCTTATAATTTGGCTCAATACCTTTGCCCTTATACACATCGAATAAGTTTAGGTCAACCAATTGATTTCCGCCAACTTTTTCGATCACGCTTAAAATGTCGCCAGATTTAACGCTGTCTGCCACTAAAATCGCGATGTCGCGGCGATTTGAAGGGAATTTAGACACCCCTTCTGCTTGCGGTAAATTTCTTTTTTCTATTGCTGACATTTCAATTTCAAAAACAAAAGTTGCGTTGTTGATATCTAACGACTTTTGAGCTTGAGGATGTAAAGCACCAAAAAAACCAACCTTTTTGCCATCAACATATATTACAGCTGATTGACCAGGGTGAAGTCCATCTGACTGCTCGGCTTTAATTTCAAAGCGAGTAACGTCATTAGTAATTGCAAGTAAGGCTTCAACATCACCTTTTAGGTCGTAAAAATCAACGTTACGTTTTTCTTCAACCCAATGTTCACCATTTACAAGACCCGTAATAACGCCGCCAATAACCGGGACTTGGTAAACACCATTTTCTGCACTTTCGTCGCTTATAAATTTAAGACCATGTTCGAATAAACGAATACGAGGCTGTTGGCGATTTTGGTTATACGCTACAGACGCTAATAAACCCGGCATTAAACTTACACGCATCGCTGACATTTCAATTGAAATAGGATGCGGTAATACCATTGCTTTACACTCTGGGTGTAAAATAGCTTGTGCTTTAGGGTCTACAAAGCTGTATGTAATTGCTTCTTGGTAACCACGAGTCACTAACGTATTGCGGAACTTGCTAAGCGCAATAGTTGCTTCGTTATGTGTCGTCATTTTAAGTTTTGCAGTTGGTGCAACATTTGGAATGCTGTTGTAACCGTAAACACGTGCTACTTCTTCAATTAAATCTTCTTCGATGCGAATATCAAAACGGTAGCTTGGTACGTCCGCACTCCAGCTTTCATTTTCTACTTTAACATCAAGACCTAAACGCGTAAGAATATCTGTTACTTTAGCATCTTCAATATGATGACCAATAACACGGTCTAAACGTGCGCGACGAAGACGTACTTCAGTCACTTTTGGTAGTTTGTCGGCCGCAACAGCTTCAACTACAGGGCCTGCTTGACCACCTACAATCTCAAGAAGAAGTGCTGTTGCACGTTCCATTGCATCATGTTGTAGAGCAAAATCAACACCGCGTTCATAACGGTGTGAAGCATCAGTGTGTAAACCGTAGCTACGTGCTTGCCCTGCAATTGCTACAGGATTAAAAAATGCGCTTTCAAGTAATATATCAGATGTTTTATCTGTAACACCTGATTGCTCACCACCAAAAATACCTGCAATGGCAAGTGCTTTGTTATGATCGGCTATCACAAGTGTTGTGTCGTTTAATTTAGCGGTGTTACCGTCTAATAAAACAAGTTCTTCACCTGCGTTTGCACTACGTACTTTAATACCACCTTCAATCGCATTTAAATCAAACGCGTGCATTGGATGACCAAGTTCAAGTAATACATAGTTTGTAACATCAACTACGGGGTCGATTGAACGTACGCCACTACGACGTAGCTTTTCAACCATCCATAGTGGTGTTTCTGCGTCAAGGTTAATGCCTTTTATCACACGACCAAGGTAACGAGGACATGCATCTTCATTAACTAGCTCAATTGATACTTTGTCATCAATTGTTGGAGTAACAGCTGGAATATCTAATACATTTACATCAATACTATTTAAAACACCTACTTCACGTGCTAAACCTTTTATACCTAAACAGTCACCACGGTTTGGTGTTAAATCAACATCTATAATATTATCATCAAGACCTAGGTAGTCACGTAAATCAGTGCCTACTGGTGCATCGCTTGGCAATTCCATAATGCCGTCGCCTTCTTCGCTAATACCTAGCTCAACAAAAGCACATAGCATTCCGTTCGAAGGTTGACCGCGTAGTTTGGCTTTTTTAATTTTAAAGTCACCAGGCAGTACAGCGCCCACAGTTGCAACAGCAACTTTAATACCTAAACGACAATTTGGTGCACCACACACGATATCAAGTAGCTCGTCGCCACCTACGTTAATTTTGGTAACACGCAGTTTATCTGCATCAGGGTGTTGTCCACATTCAACAACTTCACCTACAACTACGCCATTAAATTTGGCAGCAGCAGGCTCAACGCCATCAACTTCTAAACCAGCCATTGAAAGCTGTTCCGAAAGAGCTTGCGTATCAATAGCAGGATTAACCCACTCTCTTAACCACTTTTCACTAAATTTCATTTTATTGTTTCACTCTTAACGGAACTGGTTCAGGAATTTTAAGTCATTTTCGAAAAATGCACGCAAATCGTTTACGCCATAGCGCAACATAGTTAAACGCTCTACACCCATACCAAAGGCAAAGCCGGTGTATTTTTCTGGGTCAATGCCCACAGACTTAAGTACATTTGGATGTACCATGCCGCAGCCTAGTACTTCTAACCACTTACCGTCTTTACCCATAACATCTACTTCAGCTGAAGGTTCTGTAAATGGGAAGAATGAAGGACGGAAACGAATTTCCATATCTTCTTCAAAAAAGTTACGTAAAAAATCATGCAAAATACCTTTTAGCTCAGTAAAGCTAACATCGGTATCAACCATTAAACCTTCAACCTGATGGAACATAGGTGTGTGTGTTTGATCGTAATCGTTACGGTATACACGTCCAGGTGAAATAATGCGCAGTGGTGGCTGCTCAGTTTCCATAGTACGAATTTGCACGCCACTTGTTTGTGTGCGTAGTACTAATTTAGGATTGAAATAAAAGGTATCATGATCAGCACGTGCTGGATGGTGCTCTGGAATATTTAGCGCATCAAAGTTATGAAAATCGTCTTCGATTTCTGGACCAGATTTAACTTCAAAACCTAATTCACCGAAAAAGCTTTCTATGCGCTCAATAGTGCGCGTAACTGGGTGTAAACCGCCAGTAGGCATAACACGCCCTGGTAGAGTTACATCTATAGTTTCAGCAGCTAGTTTTTCTTCAAGTGCTTTACTTGCTAGCAACTCACGCTTTTCGTTGATAGCAGCTTGTACATCTTGTTTAGCTTGGTTTATAACTTGGCCTGCTTCTTTACGTTCTTCAGGTGCTATTTTACCTAACGTTTTAAGTAAGCTAGTGATTTCGCCTTTTTTACCAAGGTAATTAACCCTGATATCTTCTAACTGCGCTATTTCACTGGCACTGGCTACCGCCTCAAGTGCTTGCGCTAATATGTTTTCTAAGTTCATTCGATACCTGATCTTTCACAGAAGGTGATTGCTTAAGAGCGTGTTGGCCTTTCAAGATTGCTTTACAACAGTGTGGTTGGTTATTAAATAAGGTTAAGCATTGGACTGTAGTTTCCTACATAAGTGATGCAATAACGCTAAATAAAGACCAAACACATGCAGTTTGAAGTGTTTATCTCGGAGGCTACGTTCTTTGTTGTTCGGGTTTCGCATATAAATACTACGCTAAAGCCCTCACGACGCGATTAAAGCACTCTTAAGTTAAACAAATTCCAATCAGGAAAGGTAAACACGCTCTGATAATAGCTTATGATAACTGAAAGAAGGGTCTAGATTCTAGACCTACTACAGCTTTAACGTTGATTTTATAAAAGGAATAGTTAATTTTCGCTGTGCTGCCATAGATGCATGATCTAATTTGTCGAGTACATCTAATAAAGCACGCATATCACGGCTTAAACGGGTTAGTAAAAAGCGTGCACACTCATCACTTAATTCAAGGCCGCGCATATGAGCGCGCTTAACAAGTGCTTGTGCTTTATCGTCGTCACTCATAGAACGAATTTGAAAGGTTGTTCCCCACGTTAAGCGAGACTCTAAGTCAGGCAGCGAGATATTAAGCATGCTAGGAAGTAAATCGGCAGTTACTACTAACATTTTTCCGGGTTCGTTAAACCGGTTAAAAAAGTTGAATAGTGCTTTTTCCCATGCATCATTGCCTGCAACTAAATGCACGTCATCAATACATAGAACATCAAGTGCTTCTAAACCGTCTAATACCATAGGTCCAAAGTCAATTACTTCGCGCATAGACAGCAGCATATTAGATAGGCCACGCTCTTGTGCTTTAATGCAGGTTGCATACAAAAGGTGAGACTTACCCGAATCACCTAACCCACATAAATAAGTATACTGAAACTTTTTAGCTAACTTCGAAAAGCTATCTTTTAAATGGTTAACCTCTAACGAATCTTCCCCACCAAAGTACGATGCAAATGTTTCGTCATCCGGCAAGGTAACCGGTAATGCCATTTGCATCGGCTCAGAAGTTAGCATTATGGCGTTATCCATTGATACTCTAAGCTATTTTTATCAACAACATGATAAAAATCGCGTGGATCCTCATAATCTTTAAATGAGGAGTCTAACCCTAACCCTTTTTTAAGATCGCTTAGGTTACCAGTGTGGTTTAGTTTAAATTCTACAAATTCTGGTGTTTTACGAACAATTTTAACTTGCGTAACAACGCTTAAGTTCAATAATCTTTGTTTTGCTAATTCAATATCAACAAAACTTTGCGTGCCTTTTAATGTTAGCGTGGCCGCGGCTTGTTCATAATAAGCATTTGGATCAATAGCGTACTCGCTTGCAAGGCCTCGAGCTAAGGTATCAATCATTTGACTCACTATTTGCTGCTTATCGCCCGTTAATCTATTTGAATCAAATTGATCATCATTAGTAAAACGCCAATCTAAAATCCAATTTTCGCTATCTGCTTCTTTATACATTCTTGCTGTAATACTTCGCTCAGCACTGTAGCGTCTAGAGGCCTCTTCTACTGGTTCTGAAAAGTTACCCCATACCTCAGGAATACCTACTAAACGTCTATCTTGTAAATCAAGTAATGGCACAACGACAGGTAGACCACGGCGTCCTGCTTTGTCATAAATTAACTGCTCTAATTGCGGGTAACTTTCTTGTGTTACTAATTCTCTGCGCCAATTGTCTTCAATACCTAACCATATTGCGACTAATGGCCGTTGTACTCCCCACAGAGGTAAATTTAACTCTTTGATTAACGCATTGATCTTTCGAGCTTCAAATTTAACAACGAGTTTCAATTGTCCATTTACTCTCTCGTCATATTCAAACTTGAGCATATAGTCAGAAATATCTTTAGTGCGTTGCTGTGCTAATTTATTTTGATCCGCAGTTTCATCTCCGCTTACTTTCACTAAAACATTGAGCAAAGCTTTACGACTCGCAGCTAATCGAGTGTCTCGTGTTTTGTCATCCACTTTTAAAATATCTTGATATAGATCAGTTACTTCAACTGCCGACACAGAAAAACAAAATAAAATGGATATGGCGCTAATTAATAATCTATACACAGGCTGTTAGTTCTTGGTTTTAAACTGATTTGATCCTAAATCAAAGACAGTAACAAAGCAAAATTAAATTTGTTATCTAAGGAAATGAAAGTAATTAGCTTTTATAGAAAGTAAAAAAGATTAAATATGAATAAGATAGTTGAGTGAGTTGTACGCTATTCACCTACATTTAACTTTACTACACTTTTCAAAACGCGAACCTCTCGGGTTTAGTTAGATCATGAAGGTATTTAATGTAAGTACTTGATGATTTTATGGTATAGATTATTCGTTATTCGCTCGCATTTAACCTTTCTTCAGACGTAAAAAATCGTTAGATACGGGCTCTCTACAATGTGAAGCTTGTAAATGTCGTGGTTGGAGAGTCACGTAGCAAATGCTGCTGTATTGGCTGACTGAGTTATTGAGGGATTTTGTTGTGATTTTAGCGTCGGGAGTCGCTTCGCTCGCCCGACTTACGTGCTAGGTATTGATGTGAGTGTGTGTTAATTGCGCACATTTCACTTTTCTGCAGACGTAAAAAAGCCCGAATCGTTAGATTCGGGCTTTCTACAATTT
>NZ_WTLA01000035.1:0-34345 GCF_011378845.1 Pseudoalteromonas sp. Z9A4 | reverse complement strand
TGTAAGCGGCAACGCATTGAAAAAAATGATATTTGCCGTTTTAAGATAGGAAGTCACACGGTCTGTGTTCCTTAAGAACTAAGCTATGAAGTTAGACTAAAGTCTATAGGTTAGTTTTATTCACTTATTAGGTTTGTTTTAATCGTTTGTCGGTTTGGTGTTAATTCTCTAAAGTTCAGTTGTCGGCAACAAGCACGGCTTAACTAATCAGGAATATGACCATGAAACTTACACTTATCAAAACTATCGCTCTTAGCTCACTATTAACATGTTCAGCTGCTGCAATGGCTGATCAAAGTGACTACAAATTAATGGTTATTGAAACTGCAACAGCGCCACAGCCACTTGAGCAATCATTTAATAGCTGTGCACTGAATGTTAAGTCAAAAAATTACGCACAAGCTGAAGCAATTTGTACACAAGCAATCGCACTTTTAAAAGATGCAGACGGCCCTAAATTTAAAGTACGCCAACTTACGTCATTCGCATTAAGCAACCGTGGTGTTGCACGTTTAAAAGCGCATAACGACACTGCTGCACTTGCTGATTTATACGAGGCATCAAAATTGTCTAACAGCACAATGGTATCGCACAACTTAACTCGCGCTAAAGAAGAATTATCTCTATAAGGTCTTTTTATAAAGTGCTTGCTAAAGCATGATATAAAATAGCGAGAGTAAAAAAGCCGATGTTGGATTAAATCCCAACATCGGCTTTTTTGTGTTTATTAACTTTGTATTGTGTTATACCAATCCGCAATAATACTTAATCATTTTGCGGGGCTAAACGTGTCGCTACCTGCGTTAAAAAACCCTCATTTAGAACAACCAAATAGCGAATTTTTTGCCTAGCTATCAACACGTTTTTCCATCCTCAAAATAGATCACTTAATTAAGCGAATTGGTATTATTAAAAATAATAAAAATGTATTTTGCTATTTATTGTTTAGTGATTTTCATGTTTTTTAACTAATTGTAATTAATAAATATTTTTACAGGTGTTAGACTAAAGTCTATAGGTTAGATTTATTCACTTATTAGGTTTGTTTTTATCGTTTGTGGTAATCGAGCTAACACTCTAAAGTTCAGTTGTCGGCAACAAGTACGACTTACTTAATAGGAATATAATCATGAAATTTACACTTTTAAAAACCATCGCTCTTGGCTCATTATTAACTTGCTCAGCTGCTGCAATGGCTAAACAAGGTGACTATAAATTAATGGTTATTGAAGACTCAGTAACAGCAGCACCCGCATTTGAAAAATCATTTAATAGCTGTGCTTTAAATGTTGAAGCAAGAAACTACGAAGAAGCAGAAGCTATTTGTACTCAAGCAATTGCTTTACTTAAGCAAAGCCATGGTCCTCGTTTAAAAGTACGTGAACTTACATCGTTTGCATTAAGTAACCGTGGTGTGGCTCGTATAAAATCACAAAAAGACACTGCTGGTATTTCTGATTTATATGAAGCGGTTCAAATTTCTAAAAACTCACTTGTAACGCATAACTTAACGCGTGCTAAAGAAGAATTATCTCTTTAATATTAAATTTATAGCTTGAATTAGCTGTAAAATTCGCGAGTATCAAAACCCCACGTTAGGTAAAGCTTAACGTGGGGTTTTTGTATTTGTATTAAAACACATTTGTTTACAAAAAAACTCTACCACTCAACCCCTTTAAACTCGGCATGCATAGCTTATATTAGTGAGGAAAAGTAAATAAAAGCGAATGATATCTTTATTTAATTAACAAATGTAATAGCTAAATCTAACATTCCATGCAAGGATATAGGTACAGGGTATGTTAACTTGTTGCCATCTCCCATAAATATTCAATAAATTTCAGTTGTTTAAATTTACTTATTATTTATTAAAGTAACCAATTCAATTTATAACAATATGATTTTTAATAATTAAAGTGCAAAAAAGGAAGTCTTTGTATGTCTTTTAAAAAAAGTCAGTTAGCTATTTCATTAGCGTTTACGCTAGGCCTTGTTGGGTGTGGTGGCGGTGATAAAGCGGTAGTTGTAGAACCAATAGTAGCCAAGCCTGATCCTGTAAAAGTAGAACCCGTAGAAGTAACAACTATCTCTCTTACTGGTAAGGTTATTGATGGCTATGTATCTGGTGCAATAGTATGGCTAGATATTGATGGTGATGGTACTTTTGATGAGCAAACAGAACCTTCTGTAGTCTCTGAAGAATCGGGTAATTATAGTTTTAACTTTACAGAAGAGCAGGCGCTGTGTGTGCCGTATTCAACTATGTATGTAGATGTACCCGTTGGCGCAATTGACGAGGATTTAGGGGAGGTAACACAAGCGTATCAAATGTCATTTCCGCCCTCAATTGAAGCGTTGACTGATGAAGACATTCGAAATATATCACCTTTAACAACCGTTATCTGGGAGCAGTTGAGTCTTCAATTACAAAAAACTGGTAGCAATAATTTAAGTTGTGATGCACTTAAAGAAAATACTGAGTTGCTTGCAAATGTTCAAAGCGAAATAACGAATGTTATGCAAAATTTGGTTGCTCATTATAATTTGACGACAGAGCAAATTTACTCAGATTTTATTGCCAATAATGACAGTGATGCGTACGACAGAGCACAAGCGATTGTTAAGGGATTAAAAGCTGCCTATAAATATAAGCAAGAACTAGATGCTCAGTTTCCTGACGCAGAAGAAGTAAGAGCAGTGATTTATCAAGACACAGCGAAAGATGATGAGTATGAGTTTGAAAATGCATGGTACAGAGACAAAGTTATTTTTGCAGGCGCTGAGCTTATTTATGAGCAAGTAAAGCTTCAAAATACAGACGAACTCGACAAAATTGACGTTATTCTGAGTCGACTGAATTCAGCAGATACGCCTTGGGGCGAAGAGTCGTTAAATGGAAAATTAAGAGTTAGAGACGATGTATACATTAATGCCGATCGTACTTATCGGTGCTCTAGCATTGAGAACGTTAGCTTTGAGAAAAGTAATGTGCTTTATAGCGTTGATAATACAAGCCCATCGGTTAACTTTCCAACAGCTGATGAATGTGTTAGTGATAATTTAGATACACCGTTCGAGCGAGGTTTTAGCATTAGCTATACTGAGTCGGGATCGTATTACCAAACTGACTTTGCCTTTAGAGAGGAAAATGCCGACTTTCAAACATTATCTGATTGGGTAAATGTTAAAGACAAAGCTGCTGATCTAGAAACTCAAGATTTAGTTACTGTACTCGCTGCTATGCCTTATAAGTTTGATGACGAAACATCTATTGATGCTAGCTTTTGGCGTAAATACAAAACCACAGACAACGTACGTATTACAAAGACAATTGAAGGACAATGGTTTAGAGATACCCGCCGAGAAGATGGAACAATGCTGCATGAGTGCGGTGAAAATGGTGTTGATTGGGCTCCATGCGAATAATGTAAAAAGCACTTTAATAAATATTTAGCTTAGTGCCAGTCAGTTAATAACTGACTGGCATTTTTTTGTTTAAAAAAGCTTACTTTTACGTACGGTTATAACTATATACTTGATGAACTCTATTTTTAATCTGTTTTTTACTAAGGTTTGCTGTAAAATCACCCGCTTAACATTTGTGTAGCAATATTTACAACTGTTATTGCTCGTTAAATATTCAAACCAATTTAAGTAGAGCTTATGATTTTTTATATTAGTGGATTAAGTTTACTGGTTATTATTTTATGCGTATCGCTTTACGTAATTTACAGCAATGTGCATAAAAGTCGGGTAAGAAAATCCAAAGAATACAACGTATTGTTTGATAAAGACACGATAGTGGATGATTTAATCACTCAACTAACAGAAAAAAATCAAACACAAGAAAACCAAGATAAAACAGCTAAAGGTAAAGAAGAAATCCTTGCAATATTTGTTGAGTTACATCGTTCTGGTAGCTTTTGCGCACATTTGAGTGAACAGGAAATTATTTACTTTGTTAAAAAGAAATTAAACATGGAGAGTAGTAAAAATGGATAGCGAAAAAGCAGTCCCAGCAGTAAAAAGTGACTCATTTATGAGTCGGTTTGGTCGTCGTAATGTAATTATTGTGTCATCAATTGTTGTTGTATTAGCCGTAATTGCAACGCTTACATCGCAAGTTGTTTCGTGGAATGAAGCAGATGAGCGTTTAGTACATCAATCTGCTTTTACAGGTAACTTAACCGTAATAAATCAAGCCGGCCCTTATTTAAAAGCATTTGGTACTACATCAGCATATAAAAAAGTAATTTCGATTAACTTTACGGGCGATGCCGGTGCAACAGCAAGCGCAATTGTACCGCTAATACCAATTCGATTTTTAGATACGACAACAGGTGGCGCACGAGGTGTCTCTCGTTTTAGATTGCCAGGCAATGTACCAGCAGCAGAGTCGGGTGCTTTACGTGGTTTACTTAAAATACACGAAGAGTTTGGTTCACAAGAAACATTAATATCTAATTTATTAATGCGTGCAACCACTGAAAATGTAAAAGCGTCGGCGCGTATGATGTCGGTAGAGCAACATTACTCTGGTGGTAATGGTCAATTAAGCCAAGATTTTGCTGATCAATTAACCAACGGTATTTTTGTTACTGAACAAATTATTAGTACGGGTGAGCGCGATAAATCTGACGATTTAGGTAATTTAAGTAAACAGCAGCGTGTCACTATTAATATTAAGATGGACGATGAAGGTAATACACTGCGTAATGCACCAATTTTAGGCGCTTACGGTATTACAGTAGTTGATGCCAGCATTATTGATATTGACTACGAAAGCAAAGTAAATGCTCGTCTTGAAGCCCAAAAGCAAGCTGCTGCTGACGAAGCGCTAGCGCGTCAAAACCTTAAAAAAGCTGAGCAACAAGCACGTACTGAAGTGGCTTTAGGTGAACAAGCAATTGCTAAGCAACGTGCTGAATCTGAAAAGCTAAAAATTAAAGAGCAAATTGATGCTGAACGAATTAAGGCAAATGCCATTATTTCTGCGCAGCAACGAGTGGCTGTAAAAGCGGAGCTTGCAAAAGAACAAGAAGAGATTTTAAAGCAACAACGCTTAGAAGCATTAGGTATGGACGTTTTAGCTGAGGCTCGTTTAAGAGCTAAGTCTGCTGCACTTGATCCAAAGTATGTATTTGATGAAACGCTAAAAGCAGAAGTGAAAATTCAAACTGCTTTATTTACAAGCTTAGGTAATAGCCGTTTAGTGCCTGAAATTGTAATAGGCGCAGGCCAAGGCGAGCAAAGCAATGGCTCTGAATTTATGCGCTTATTAGCCGCTGACGCTGCATTAAGCCTTAAGAAACGTTTAGAAAAAGATAAAAAATAAATAATTACTAAATATATAAACAATATTGAGGCTTAGCCTTTAAATATTATATAAACAATAAAAACGTTGACCAATAAGCATTGGTCAGCGTTTTTTATTGTGCGTATTTTGCTATTGTACTGTTTAGGTAAGCTTTGTGGCTTATTAAACATGTATTTAGGTAATAAAAGGTAAATAGTGAGCAGTTATGGATTCGAACAGTAATCAGTTTATTTTAGATTTAGGGCAAGAGCATATTACCATTCAGCGACGATATGAAGCGCTGGGAGCGTTTAACGATTTTTTGATTGCTGTGTGGTTTTTAATTGGCAGTTTTTTCTTTTTAAATGACTCACTAATAGAAAGTGGCACATGGTTGTTTATAGCGGGCAGTGCTCAATTACTTATAAAACCTGTTTTGAAGTTGATCAGCTTAGTACATGTTAGTCGGGTATTTCATTCAAATAAAACTCCATAAATAAAACCATAAATACGACTCATGATGAGTTCAGTTATTATGGCTAATAATTTACCTGTATACGTAAATTATTGGTTATTTAAATATCAAGGATAGAGCAGTGAAAGTACTTAAGTGGATTGCAATTGGAATAGCTACTGTATTGATTATAGGCTTACTAATTCCCGAAAAAATAATGATCCCGGTACAAGGTGCCACAAGTAAAGATTGGAACCATAATACGTTTTGGTACGAGCCTTGGGGTAGGTCGGGTGTACACAAAGGAATTGATATTTTTGGCATAAAGAACACTCCTGTAGTTGCCTCAACAAACGGGATTGTTATATTTGCAGGTGAGTTAACTCGTGGTGGTAAGGTGGTTGCGGTGCTTGGGCCTAAATGGCGCGTGCATTATTTTGCACATTTAAATGACTACTCAGTAAGTGCAGGTGATGTAGTAAGCATAAACAGTCAAATTGGCTTACTAGGGGACACCGGAAATGCGGCGGGAAAACAGCCTCATGTACATTATTCTATTTTATCGTTAGTGCCCGTGCCATGGCTTTATACAACGCAAAGCCAAGGCTGGAAAAAGATGTTTTTTTTGAGCCCACATAAAAAACTCACTGCTAAGTAAACTCATTGCTAAGTAATAGTTTTAGCTGTTAAAGCAGGGTGTTTAACAGCTAAAATCTGTTAATAAATAAGAGTGTATTTAAGCTAAAAATTAACCTGCAACAGGCGTTTTACCTGCGCGAATATTTTTAATGCTTTTAATAAACATATAAATACAGGTAGTGATTAAACAGCCTGCTAAATAAAACACAATACCGTTGGGTGCATCAGATAAATTTGCAGCAAGCATAGGGCCAAATACCGAACCAATACTGTAACTTAAAAGCATTACCTCAGTTGCCGAGACTATTTTTGCCATTGGCAATGAGTCGCACGCAAGTGTTATAGCAATCGGGTAAAGTGCAAAGCTACACGCGCCTAGTATTAAGTAGCTCACTATTAATCCTGCTAAAGTGTTTGCTTGTAATATACCCACAGCACCGGCTGCGCCTACTAAACAAAACATCCCCATTAGTAAGCTTTTTTCAAGCCGAGTAGATAAGTAACTCACAAGCGGCTGCACGACCATGCCGCCTAAAATAATAACCGCCATAAGTGTCCCTGTGTACTGAGCTTGATCAGCTTTTGCTGCAATATAAACTGGCATTAAACCGTAAATAGGGCCCAGTAATAAGCCCGATGCTAAGCATCCAAGCATAGCTGGGTGGCTGAGTGTTTTTATTTCCTTTAATGGCAGTTTTTCAAGATGCTGTTTTTCGGGCTGACCTTTAGTTATTAATAAAGGCGCTAAAATAGCTAAAAACAATAGCGAGGCTACAAATAAATAAGGCGTTGAACCTTCGGTGCCAAGCGGCCCTATAGCAAGTTGACCAACCGCGCTGCCGCCATAAAGTGAGGTCATGTATAAGCCCAAGCGTTTAGCACGCGACTTTGCTGTGTTGGTCATTAATAACCAAGACTCAACAACGACAAACACACCGGCAACAGCAACACCTGCTACAAATCGTGCAATTAACCAATTAACGGTATTTGGTAGTGCAAGTTGTGCCAGTACGCTTACAATTAATAAGCTTAAAAATAATATAAAAGCGAATCGATGACCTATTTTTACCACCACACGTTCAATGGTTGTAGCGCCAACAAGTAAGCCAAAGTAAAAAATGCTCGCAAGCCATGGTGCTAGGTTTTCATCAAGCTTAAATGCGGGTAACGACAGCGGAATAAGGCTCATTAAAAAGCCGGATGCGATAGCAAAAAATGACAGCCCGATAACGGGTGCTAAAGGGTTATTAGAGGTGCTTGTGGCGGCTGATTCGGCCATTTGTGTTTATCGACTCTTGAAGGTAAATAACCACTGTTTTAAAGTTTGAGAGGTTACTTTAATAATAAAATTTGCGCGAATTTAGAGCCAAATTAAAAATAAGTAAAGTGATATTTTATTAAACAATATAAATAAACTTTAAAACGATCGTTTTGGTAAATTATCGGATCTATTATGCTTTTTATTGTAGTGTTTTTATGTAGATATTGTTTTATATTTGTGAGCATTTATGTCTGAATAGAGTTTTTTGTAATGCGAACAGACTGGCACATATCGCATGCTGCACGTAACTTTTTAAAGTTTGCGCAGCAGCACGTAGAGCAATATTTAGATATGCAGTGGGTGCGTAACGAGTTACATAACTTAGATTTAAACTAGATTTAAATTAGGTATAAAGTTAATTAATGTCGGGTGTTGAGTCTCTTAAAATAAGCTTTGGCTGAAACACGTGCTTTACTGTTATGCCGCTTTTTTTATAAATGTCTTTAAGTACTAAGTTAGCCGCAGCTCTGCCCATTTCGGGAACTGGGTTATCTATTGTAGTCAGTGTTGGGTAGAGGTAATTGGTAAAAATTACGTTATCGAACCCAATAATGGCTAAATCTTTTGGTAAGTTAAAACCGTGTTCGCGGGCGTATTTCATAGCACCCGATGCCATTTCGTCATTGGCACATACTAGGGCGGTTATTTGCGCTTTATTTTGAATAAAATGCCTTAAGCCGTCGCTTCCGCCGGTTTCTTTAAAGTCGCCTATGTAAAATAGGTTTTCGTCAAAGGTTAGGTTGTACTCTGCTAGGGCTTGTTTGTGACCTTTTAAACGATTTGATGCATCTTCTTTAAACTGCGGGCCTGCTATGTACGCAATGTTTTTATGACCTTTGTTGATCATGGCTTTAGTGGCTAAGTAGCCGCCCATTACGTTGTCGAGGCTAATGCAGTTTTCTTCAATTTCTTTAACGTAGCGGCTCATTAAGTAAATAGGGGTTTTGCCTTTACTTAACTCAATTAGATACTCGTTTGATACTGCTTCTACGTGGGCAATAATAGCGTCGCAATTACGGCCTATTAAAAATTCAAAGCCGCTTTTTTCTTTTTTCTCGTCGCTGTGCCCAGGGGTAATAATAACGTGTTTACCTGCAATACGAAGATGCTCTTCAATGGCTGACATCATTTGACCAAAAAACGGACCATCCAACTCAGAAACTAAAATACCGACGCTGTTTGTAGTGCTAGACGCCAAAGAGCGAGCAATAGAACTTGGCTGATAGCCTAGCTCTTTCATTGCTTCTAATACCTTTTTTTTAGTTTTTTTACTTACGTAGTCGTTGTCGTTAAGCACCCTTGAAACAGTTGATAAAGACACACCTGCCATTTCAGATACTTGATAAATTGTCGCCATTGATGTCCTAGCTTATATGCGTTTTTACTCGCGCTTTATAAAAATATAAAGCGCGAAGAATCATTAAAAGTTAATTTACACATTACTGCGTCTAATTGCTAAGTCTTCTGTTATTTTTTGCGTCATCGCTGGAGTAAGCGGATAAATAAGCATCAATGCGGCGCCTAAAAAAGCAAATGCGGCAGGTATCCAGCTCATAAGTAACTGCATGCCAGGTAGGGCTTGCGTGATTGTTAGCTCATCCATACCGTTATAGCCGTAGCCTGCAAGTACCACTAATACTAATGCACCTGCAAAACCACCTCCGGTTTTTTGCACAAATGTACCCGCAGAATAAATAAGGCCTGTAGCGCGGCGTTTGTTTTTCCACTCTGAATAATCGGCTGAATCACCAAGCATACTAAAAAATAATGTTGGCATCATCGCGGCAAAAAATTCAGCGGCGCAACCAAAGGTAAATACAGCAACCAGATTATCGCTAGGCACCCAGTAAAATGCAGTAGTGAGTATGCCGCTTAGCATTAATGATGCAATAAATAGGTTTCGTTTACCCATAATTTCGGCCAGTTTACCTGTGGCAAGTGCGCCTAATATAGATACAACCAACAAGGCGATAAAGTATTGCCCAGCCATGAGTTCATTGGCTACGTGGTACTTAAAGTAGTACGCAATTACACCGTATTTTATGCCATTAAACATCATGGTTAAAAAACCAATGCCGAGTAACACCAACCAAGGCTTGTTGGTCAGAAGATCAACCATGTCGCGCTGTGATCCCGTTAAGCTTTGCTTATCTTTATTGAGTAATTTTTTAATAACGAATGTCATTGCGGCCATAACAAGGGCAAAAAATACGCCGCTGTATAAATCGCGGTAATAAAAAAACAAGGTAGTAGCAAGCAAAGGTAGGATTATAAATGGCAGGCTTTTGGTTAAATCAAATAACTCTGATTTTAAATTGCCTTCATTTGAGGCATGCGGTGTTACACGCTCTTTAGTGGTCGCAAACGTTATAATCATTAAAATAATAAGTAAGCTGGCAAATAAGTACATAGTAAGCTGATAGCCTTTGGCATCGTCGCCGCCACCAAAAAAAGCCACTAGCTCAGGTAAAAAGCCCATAACCAGTAAGCCACCAGTAAACGCACCTGCAAACCTAAAACCAGAGAGCTTTGTGCGCTCTGTATCGTCTGGTGTCATTACGCCCATAAGTGCCGAGTAGGGCACGTTACTTACGGTGTAAGCAAGCGTTAAACCAATGTAGGTTACGTAGGCATAAATAAGTTTGTTGGTGGTGCTAAAGTCGGGGGTAGTAAAACACAACACCATAAACAAGCCCAAAAACGGTGCCGAGTAGAGTATCCATGGGCGAAATTTACCAAAGCGCGACTGCGTTCTGTCGGCAATCATACCCATAATAATATCGGTTACGCCATCAGATAGCCTTACCACCAAAAATAACATGGCAGCGGCTGCAGCCGATATGCCAAATGTATCGGTGTAAAACACCGCTAAATAAGCAAGCGCACCGCGCCATACTAAGTTAGCGCCGGCATCGCCCATGGCGTAACCGACTTTTTCGTATAAAGGGAGTTTGTTCACAGTGTGTGTTCTTATTGTTATAAGCCGATAAATTATCGGCTTGTTATTAGTTTACTGTACGCTTTACCGCTGGCTTTAACAGTTCGTTTTTGTGTGTTGTAGTCTACGTGTACTATGCCAAAACGCTTTAAATATCCTTCAGCCCATTCAAAGTTATCCATTAGGCTCCACGCAAAGTAACCATCTACTTTAACGCCTTGCTCTGCTGCGTTATGTAGAGCATTTAAATGTTCGTGGTAATATTCAATACGGTCGATATCTTTTACTTCACCGTCTTTAAATTCGTCAGCCATGGCTGCACCGTTTTCGGTAATATAAATAGGTGGTAGGGTGTATTTTTCGTTTAACGATACAAGTAATTCTGTAAGCGCTTTAGGGTAAATTTCCCAGCCAATATCGGTCATTGGTGCTTTATGTGGCAGCTCATGGTAAAAGTCGGTTTCGCTTGCTTGATAATGCATGCGGGTATAAAAGTTAACCCCTAAATAATCCAGCGGTTGAGCAATTATTTCCATATCGCCATCTAAAATATCAGGGCGGTGGGCTTTAGGTAATTGCTTAATAATATCAGGGTATTTACCTTGCATTACAGGCTGCATGTACCATTGGTTTATATAGTCATCAGCAAATGCAGTGGCTTTTAAATCTTCTTCACTTTGGGTAACGGAGTAACAAGGCGTAAAGTTAAGTACAATACCGTTTAGCGTATTTGGGCTGTTTTTAGCAAGTACTTGCATAGCTAAACCGTGACCTAGTAATAAGTGGTGCGCGGCTTTACGACCAAATTCGCGGCCTACTATGCCAGGCGCATGTACGCCAATTTCGTAACCTAAGTAAGAGCTACAAAACGGTTCGTTTAAGGTGGCGTAAGAGTGCACACGTTCCCCAAATGCTTTGGTAATTAAATCTGCGTAATGGGCAAATTCGTAAGCGGTGTTACGGTTTAGCCAGCCACCTTCGTCTTCAATATGTTGTGGTAAATCCCAGTGGTATAGCGTTACAAAAGCTTTAATGTTACGGCGTTTTAATTCATCTAAAATGTCGGTATAAAACTTAACGCCTGTCGGGTTTAAGTGACCGCTTTTAGTCATTACGCGCGGCCACGAAATTGAGAGTCTGTAAGCGTCTACACCTAATGACTCAATTAGGTTTATATCGTCTTTCCAGCGAGTGTAGTGCTCGCAGGCTACGTCGCCATTTGAATTATCGACTATTTTGCCTTCTTTACTGCAAAAGGTATCCCAAATACATGGCAAGCGATCAGCTGCGCCGCCTTCAATTTGAAATGAGGCCGTAGCTACACCATAAGTAAATTTTTTGGCTAAAAGTGGTGAGCCACTAGGTAAAGATAATTGTTTCATTAAGAGAAAACCTCTGCTTCTTTGTAGTAAATTTTGCTTTTATTTATAGTTTATAAATTGCATTGATGGAAGCGCTTCCATATTTAATTTGATTAATCACTAAGGATGGTATTTAATAACTTTAAGGAAGCGCTTCCATATTTAGGTTAGTGGCTATTGTTAAGCAGGTCAATAGTTAAATTTAAATAACAAATAGGCGTTTCACAAAAACACACTGACACAACACAGGGCTATAAAAATGAAAAAAAGCTTAAACACTAACAGGTTACGCATGCTCCCTATTTTAATAGGAGGGTTATGCGTTTTAAGTGCGTGTAATAAACAAGAGGTTAACGCTAATAATAGCCAAAGCACCGTAGCCAAAAAGGCTGAGCATGAGCAAGGTGATTTATCACTTTGGCCAACGCTTAAAAGTAAGGTAGTGAAAACGCCTGAAATTGAAAATACGATTGCACAGTATTTAAAAACAATGACGCTTGAGCAAAAAGTAGCGCAGATGATCCAACCTGAAATTCGCGATATAACTGCTGCAGACATGCGCAAATATGGTTTTGGTTCGTATTTAAATGGCGGTGGCTCGTTCCCGAATGCTAATAAGCATGCAACGCCTGCAGATTGGATAACGCTTGCTGAAAGCATGTATCAGGCATCAGTTGATGACTCAATTGATGGCAGTAAAATTCCGACCATGTGGGGCACCGATGCCGTACATGGCCATAATAATGTGATTGGGGCGACGTTATTCCCGCACAATATAGGTTTAGGTGCTGCTAATAACCCCGCATTAATTGAGCGAATTGCAGCAGCTACTGCAATAGAGGTAATGGCAACAGGCATAGATTGGGTGTTTGCACCGACTGTTGCGGTTGTGCGCGATGACCGATGGGGCCGAACGTACGAAGGCTACTCAGAAGACCCTTCAATTGTACGTGAGTATTCAGCCGCAATTGTAAATGGGTTGCAAGGCAGAGCCGATGAGGACTTTTTAAGTGATAAACGCGTAATTAGTACCGTTAAGCACTTTTTAGGCGATGGCGGCACGGTAGATGGCGACGATCAAGGGGACAACATTGATAGCGAAGAGACGTTATATAACATTCATGCACAAGGTTATATAGGAGGCTTAACCGCAGGTAGTCAGTCGGTTATGGCATCGTTTAATAGCTGGAATGGTAAAAAAAATCACGGCAATAAATACTTACTTACCGATGTACTAAAAACAAAAATGGGTTTTGATGGCTTTGTTGTAGGCGATTGGAACGGACACGGACAAGTTGCAGGCTGTACAAATGAAAGTTGCCCGCAGGCTGTTAATGCGGGGCTTGATATTTTTATGGTGCCAACGGGTGCATGGAAACCACTTTATGAAAATACAATTAAACAAGTAAAAGCGGGCACAATAACAATGGCGCGAATAGATGACGCCGTAGCACGTATTTTACGCGTTAAATTACGTGCGGGTTTATTTGATAAGCCTAGCCCCGCAAATCGAAAATATTCAGGTAAGTTAGAGCTAATAGGTGCACCTGCACATCGCGATATTGCACGCCAAGCCGTACAAGAGTCGTTAGTACTGCTTAAAAACAACAACCATTTATTACCGCTTAACCCATCAAGCAACATACTTATAGCAGGCGATGCTGCCGATAACATAGGCAAGCAATCGGGCGGTTGGAGTATTACGTGGCAGGGAACTAATAATCAAAATGCAGATTTCCCTGGGGCAACGTCTATTTATGCGGGGCTAAAAACGCAAATAGAGGCTGCTGGCGGTAACGCTATTTTAAGCCCAACGGGTGAATTTAATACCAAACCCGATGTAGCCATTGTTGTATTTGGTGAAGAACCATACGCAGAGGGGCATGGCGATAAAGACAACCTTGAGTTTGAACGTAACAATAAACGCTCTCTTAAAATATTAAAAACATTAAAGCAGCAAGGTATTGCGGTGGTATCGGTGTTTATATCGGGCAGACCAATGTGGGTTAACAGCGAGCTAAACGCGTCAGATGCATTTGTAGCAGCATGGCTTCCTGGCACTGAAGGACAAGGCATTGCAGATGTTTTACTAGCGGATGCAAGTGGGCAGGTACAATACGACTTTAAAGGTAAATTGTCTTTCTCGTGGCCTAAATCACCACTTCAAACCGCAGTAAATAAGGGCGATGCTGATTACTCACCATTATTACCCTATGGCTTTGGCTTAACGTATAAAGATGAAAGTACGCTTGGCAATAATCTAAATGAAGACTCAGGTGTTGATATTAGTAACCTTGCGCCGCTATCTATATTTAATGGTAGCTTTAAAACACCGTGGCGTTTGTTTTTAAATTCAAACAGCGAGCAGCACCAAGTAGCAAGTAACAGTGTAAAGCTTGGCGGCATTACTTATCGCACTGAAGACAAAGCGATTCAAGAAGATGCGATGCAATTTAATTTTGATGGTACTGCAGCCAGCTACATCGAAATTAATAGTAACTTTACCGAAGACAAAGTGGCCTACATTGAAGCAAATTCGGCCCTTAGCTTTAGCTATAAAGTAAACCAAATCCCTAGCTCACAGACATACCTTGCAATGAAATGCGAACAAGGTTGTGGTGGCGAGCTTGATATTACCAATGAGCTTAAAAATGCTGATTTAAATACATGGCAAACCATGAGTATAGATTTAACGTGTTTTGCTAAAAAGGGCGTTGATTTTGCCAGAGTAACCAGCCCTTTTATTATTAAAACGGCAGGAGAGATTAGCGTTTCAGTTGCAGATATTAGCTTTGAACCACAAAGCGCTAAAAGCGCCGTGGTTAAGTGTGAATAATAAAACGTAAAAGTTGTTGTGTGTACCCAAAGCCCTATTAAGGGCTTTTTTTATAAAAAATATTTATGCTGGGCAATACTGCTTTAAAAACTCATGATGAGGTGGTAATTGGCTTACGCGTTGTTCTATTTGTTGCTTAATACCGTGTAAAAAACGGGTGAGTTCTTCATCGCTCATCATGCTGGCTATTAAGTGATGTTGATTAGGCTCAATACCTTGACCAAGCATAACTTGAACCCACGAATCGACTCTAAAAATATCGCCATCGTCTAAAAATACACGGCCAGTTTGCTTAAACAAATCAATTTTGTGCTGAAGTGTTTTTGGCACTTCCATGGCACTACAATGCTGCCAAAACTCACTGTCATCGCGATTAGTTACTTTGTAGTGCAGCACAATAAAGTCGCGAATATTTTCAATTTCGCTTTTAAGCTGTTTGTTGTATTCGTCAATGGCGTGATTGGTAATGCCATTAAACGGAAATAAACGCATAAAGCGAATAATACCCGACATAATTAAGTGAATGCTGGTGGACTCAAGTGGCTCTACAAAACCGCTGGCAAGGCCAAGCGCTAGGCAGTTTTTGTTCCAGCCTTTTAAGCGCCGCCCTGTTTTAAATTTAATAACACGGGGCTCTGTAAGCGGCTCACCTTCAATGTTATTTAATAATAGCGCTTTGGCTTGCTCGTCATCCATATATTGGCTGCAATAAACCAATCCGTTGCCGACACGGTTTTGTAGCGGTATACGCCATTGCCAGCCGCTTTTATGGGCAATAGAGCGGGTAAGTGGCAATACGGTCTCGCTGGTTGATTTTGTTTGTACCGCAATGGCGCTGTTACACGGTAGTAAATGCGACCAGTCTTCGTAGCCCGTATGTAATGCTTGCTCTATTAATAAGCCTCTAAAGCCGGTGCAATCAATAAAAAAGTCGCCGTTAATGTGCTCGCCATTGTTTAAAATCAATGATTCTATATGGCCTGTTTTGGTATTTTTTACTACTTTTTGTATTTTACCCTCAATGCGTTTTACACCTAATGGCTCTGAAAATTCACGTAAAAACTGCGCGTAACGTGTGGCGTCCATATGGTAAGCATAGTTAATGGGGTTTTGCTGATTAAACGCAAATTTACCCGCTTTGGCGGCTTGTAGTTCGTAACAGTAATCGCCAAATGGGTTGTTTATTCCAAGTGCTTTACCTTGCAGCCAAAAGTGATGAAATTCACCCGCCCAGCATTCTTTACCGGTAGCGCCAAACGAGTGAATATAATGGGTGTTTTCATCGCCCCAGTTTTCAAAGCTAATACCTAATTTAAAACTGGCTTGGGTCGCTTTCATAAATGCTTGCTCGTTTATACCTAGCAATTTATGAAATGTACGAATTGGCGGAATTGTTGCCTCGCCAACGCCCACTGTGCCAATATCGTCAGATTCAACAAGGGTTATGTTTATATTGTTGCCAACTAGTTTAGCAAGTGCCGCTGCGGCCATCCAACCTGCAGTGCCGCCTCCAGCAATTACTACGTTTTTAACAGCGTTTGTTTTAGTCATTATGTGGCAGCCCATTATTTGATAAAAGGTGATTTAAAAGCGCGCGATTACTTGGCAGTCCATTTAAACACTGCGCTATTTTTTCGCGATTTTGCTGATAATAGTAATCCCCAGCACGTGGGTCGTTAAATGTACTTTGTGCAGGTACTGTTTGTGTATTAAAGCCCATGCCATATAAAACGTATTGGTAACTGCTTGATGAAAAAACTTCTTCGTTTTCAATAAAATCAAAGCGGTTAGGGGGCTGAAATTGCCAAAGCTTAAGTAAGTTTTGCAGGCGCTCGGGTGCGGTATTTAAATTACGAATATCTTGCCAATAAGGAGTGTCGTTGCGCTCGCTTAATACATAATGAAGCTTTAAAAATTCAATAACGCGCTGCCAACGAGTGCTAAAACGCTCATTAAAACGCGTTTTAAGCTGGCTCATGTGGGGGCGGTTTTGCGGTAGTTGCTCGCTTATCATGCTAATTGAAAGCTCAACCATGGCAAGAGCTGACGCTTCAAGTGGCTCTAAAAAGCCAGCAGACATACCCACGGCAACACAGTTTTTAATCCAAAATTTTTGCCTGTAACCAGGATTGAATTTTAATACGCGGTAGATAAGCTGCTCAGCTTGTTGCTCACTGGTGCTTTTGGCTATATAGCTTTTTAGTGTATTTGTTGCGCTTTCATCACTTTGATATTTACTACTAAATACATAACCTGTACCACGGCGCGTTGGCAGGGCTATATCCCAAATCCAGCCGTTACTTTGCGCTGTAGATAGCGTAGCAGAGGCAATTGGTTGATCTGAGTGTGAGTTAGGTATTTGCGCCGCAACAGCGCTGTTATTAAATAAAATATGATCTTGCGCTATAAACTCACTATTAAAATGCTCCCCAATTAAACGAGCGCAAGAGCCTGAGCAATCTATAAATAAATCACCCGTTATATCGCCATTATTATTTGTTTTTAATGAGGCAATATAGCAATGCTTGTCGTTAATAACCTCGGTTACATCGTCAGTAATATGCGTAACGCTTAGGTTTTTAACGCAGTGATTTTTTAAAAACTCAGCAAATTTACCCGCATCTAAATGATAGCCATAGTTGGTGACCGCTGCATATTCGGGAGTTTGTAATTGTTTTGGTGCAAGTGCGGCTTGGCATACAAAGCTTTGCATATTAACCACGTCGGCAAATTTTTGATCAGGTGCAATACGTTGCCAGCTGGCGTGTAAATTGGTGTGCTCGTAGCCTTGTGGATTCATAAAAGGGTGGTAGTAGTTTTCTCCCTCGCTGAGGTTACGCCAATTTATAAATTTAGAACCTTGCTTAAATGACGCGTCGCACTGGGTTATAAAATCAATTTCTTTAATGCCAATACGTTGTAGGGTGTTGCGCATTGACGGCCACGTGCCTTCGCCCACGCCTAGTATAGGCACATTTGCCGACTCGATTAATGTGATACTAAGGTGCGGGTGTTCAGCAGCTAATAAGCCTGCGCTTAGCCAACCGGCAGTGCCACCACCTAAAACGACTATTTTTGTTATTGATTTGGTCATGACTTAACACCCTAAAATTGATAACAATTAAACTAGCATTAATACTGTTTTAAATACAAAAAAGCCGCTAGTAAAAACTAACGGCTTTACTTTGTATTACCTTTAGAAGTTGTAACGCATACCAATGTTGTAACGTGCGCCTAGCTGCTGTAGGTTCCATAACTGTGCTGACGTACGGCCATGTTCGCGGCTGTTTTGCTCAGTAATGTTAATGCCTTCAACAAAAAACGAGAGTTTTTCGCTGTAGTTGTACGCAACATTAAAGTCGATTTGATAATATTCTTCAGTAAAGCCTGGCTCGTTAATATAACGCGCTGCGCTATTTAAAAACTTATCACGCCAGTTGTAAGCAATACGTGCTTGAAAATCATCGTTTTCGTACATTGCAATAAAGTTAGCTGTATCGCTTAGACCCACTAGTGCAAATTGTGTAGTAGTAGGGTCGGCGTTTACATCGAAGTCTATGTCGCCGTTAACAGTGGTGTAGTTTGCTTGCACACCAAAGCCGCTTTCACCAAAAAAGTGCTGAAAGGCAACTTCAAAACCATCAATAGTGGCATTTTTATTGTTGGTAGGTACTTGCGCTGTAAATTCTAGTAATGGGTCATCACTATTTGCAATGATATCGTAAGCGGCTTCAAACTCTTCGTAGGTCATTGAGTCAAAATCTACGTTGTTTTCTGTTGCTGCAACCATTTGGAATAAGTTTGAGTCAGTTACTGCAAGTCCGCGAGATTCTAGCTCAGCAATGGCAGCTTGAGCGCGAGGACCCGCTGTTGCATCGCGTAATCCGTAGTAGTTTTGCGTCATGGGTGTTAAACCAATAAAGTTTTCGATGTCTTTAGTATAATAACCTACCGACACATAACTTGTTTCTGCAAAGTACCACTCAGCCGATACATCAATATTATCTGATTCAAGCGGCACTAAACCAGGGTTGCCTGTTGACGCTGTAGCCGGTGAAGAACCCGCTAAAAGAGTAGGGGCACCTGGTACACCAACAGTCGCAGCTGAGCTTAAGTTGTCGTAAGTTGGACGAGCAATTGTTGTGCTATAAGAAAAACGCGCTTTTACGTTTTCAATTACTTCTATGTCAAAGTCAAAGCTTGGTAAAAAGTGATCGTAGCTAGATTTAAGCGTGAAATCTTCTTTAGCCGAGCCAAAACGAACGTTAAAGTCGTTATTACCTTCCCACGCTACTGCGTTAGGTAAATCGATATTAGCCGTTGAGGTAATGTCGGTAGACTCTTGGCGTGCGCCAATAACAATGTTGTATGGCATATCGCCAATGTAACCGTTGTAAGTAAATTGCACAAACGCTGCGGTTATATCTTCTTCAATGGTGCGATTAGTTGCAAATGCGCCATCGGCTGCAAAATTAAAGCCGTATTCTTCACCTGCCCAGTAGCCAATTTGCGATGCGCTGCCTGTGAATCCCTGATTATACGAGCCTGATGTATCGTAGTCGTCAAATTCGGCTAAAAAGTTTGTTGGATTTAGGTAGCCATCAGGTAGTTCGCCTGGGTTTTCGATACCCCAGTTACCCATTGTATTACGTGTAAGCGATTGTAGTGAATGGCTTTCCATAGAGCGAGACTCTATACCAAAGTCAATTGCCCCGTTTTCAATTTCGTATTTACTATGGATTCTAAATTCTGTGATTTCAGACTCTTGGCGAGCAAAGTTAGAATCTAAAATAGACGTACCCACATCAGAGGCATCTAATGTGTTATTACAATTTAAGTTGTCTCGGCGGCAATCATCAAAATCGATACTCATTGATGGCAGTTCGCGGCTAAAATCAACTTCTTGTGCGTTAACTACGTTTGCGCCCAAGCCTGCGTTTACCCAGCTGCCGTAAGGTGCATCTGGTTTGCTAGTGGCTTTTGAATTGTGTGCATCAAACATAAAGCTCAATTCTGAATTGAAATAGTACTCAACGTTTAAACCAATAGAATCGTTTTGATTAACTTGGTTTAGCTCTTGAAACGCTAAACCTAAATCGCGTGTTTGCTGATCGCGACGTTCTTCTCGGTAGTAAATAGGGGTTTTTACTGTGTTATCGTCAAACGTTAGCGCGCTTTTGTAATTATCCATCCATATTGATTGCTCAGCACGGGCTTCGAATAAGTCTTGCTTAGAATAGGTGTAATCAAGCGTGGCTGTTAAATCGTCAATTGGGCTATACTGCAGCGTTAATTGCGCGTTTGTACGAGTACGTTCACTGTCGGCAATGGTGTAGCGCAAATCTGATGGCATTGAATAAAGCTGGCCAACAGCGGGTGCATTAGTTAAAACAATATCGTCTGCAGCTTGTGGGATTGTGCCGTCAAAAGCAGATGTATTCCATTGATTTACAAACGCACCTGTTGATGAGCTATCGCGCTGTTGCATACTGGCAGTTAACGAGGCACCAAATTTAGCTTCGCTGTCGGTCCAGCTAATTAAGCCCGAAAGCTCGGGTGTTATGTCATCACCAACGCGGTTTGTTGAGTCATGTAATGCTTTTACGCCAATGCTTGAAACAAAGCCTGGATTGTCGAGCGGGCGAGCGGTATTTATATTAATTGTTGCGCCAATACCACCTGATGCAATACTTGCTTTACCCGTTTTATATACTTCTACTGATTTAACGCTATCAGACGCTAAGTTTGCAAAGTCAAAAGCACGAGAGCTTGGTGTACCACCGCCTGCAGGCAAAGACGCCGCCGGCATAGTACGTCCGTTTAGGGTTACCATATTGTAGTCGGGGCCAAAACCACGAACAGTCACTTTAGAGCCTTCGCCGTTTGAACGATCAATCGACACACCCGTAATACGCTGTAGCGACTCGGCTAAATTGGTATCGGGGAACTTACCAATATCTTCAGCTGATATAGCATCTACAACACCGGCGGCGTCGCGTTTTAAACGAGTCGACTCTTTAATACTACTTTTAAAGCCAGTAACTTGAATTACTTCAACATCGGTATTTGCTTCTTGTGCATATACCGGTAAAGAGATTGATGCGCCTAAAATCAGAGATAGGCTGGTCGCTATCTTTGTTTTTCTTACAATATGGTTAGACATTCGGTTTCCCTCGTACTTTTATCATTATTATTAACAGCTGTATGGGGCTGTTATTGTGTAATTATAAACATTGTCAAATGTATGGAAGCGCTTCCAGAAACGCTCATTTAACTGAGCTTTGTGGAAGCGCTTCCAGAAATGCTAGTTTAAATTTTAAATAGGGTCAACTATTGTTTTAATAAAATGAAACTAAATTGTTTTTAAAATGTATTTTTTTAGATTTAATTTTATTTAAATTATAAATTACAAGTGGTTATAAAAATCCGTTTTAAATAGTTGTGTAACAACATTTTATTATAAGAAAACCGGTTATTGATTCATTTAGTTATTTGAACACTTTTATAAGGTGTTTAAATCAGCTTTTAGTAAGGGCTAAAATTAATAAATAGGCCGTTGGTCACTCAACTAGGACAAAACTTAAATTAGTTATTACACTCAGCCATAGACTCAACTTAAAACACTATTTATAGGTATTAATAATTATGAGCAATGTAAAACAAGGACTAGCTGCAACCGCTTTAATTATGGCGTCGTTTAGTAGTATTGGCGCGCAGCAATGTAGTGATGTAAGTTTGCAAATTTTAGGCTCGGGCGGCCCTGAGCTTGACGATGGTCGCGCATCAACAAGTTACCTTATATGGCACGAAGATAAAGCCAGAGTGTTAGTTGACGTAGGCTCTGGTGCCAGTTTTGGGTTTGATAAAGCAGGCGCAAAATTTAGTGATGTTGATGCCATATTATTAAGCCATTTACACACAGATCATGCTGGCGATTTACCTAGTTTTATAAAAGGCAGTTACTTTACATCAAGCGATAAAACACTTGCGATATTTGGCCCTCAGGGCAACCGTGTAATGGCTTCTACTAACGAATATGCGCAAGCGTTACTAGGTAAGCAGGGCGCATTTAGATACTTAAGTGATTACTTAGAAGGTAATGAAAACTACAAATTAGATATTCGTTCTGTTGCACCAACAAAACAAAATGAATTTAAACAATCACTACAAAGTGATTTGGCTGTTAATGCAATGACAGTTAACCATGGACCTATTCCTGCTTTAGCGTGGAAAGTGAGTATAGCAGGATGCGAACTGGTGTTTGCAGGCGACATGACCAACAAATTAGGCACATTTACTGACTTTGCTAAAAATGCCGATGTAGTGGTTATGCACAACGCAATTGATGAAAACGCATCAGGCGGGGCTAAAAATTTACACATTACCCCAAGTCAAATCACTAAGGTATTAATTGAGGCTGCACCTAAAACGGCGGTTCTATCTCATTTTATGAATCGGTCATTAAAAAATCAGCAATTGTTTAAAAAAGCGTTAATTAAATCACTAAAAAGTAACGTAGTTTTTGCAGAAGATGGTTTAAAAATAAACTTATAAAGTATTACGCATAAGAGTGTTGCGAGTCGCTAGTTTTATCGCTATTTTAAAGGCTCTCTCATAGATGGATTTTATTATGCGCATTAAATTTTTAGCGAGCTTTTATTCTTTCTTCTTGTTTGCACTGTTTGGTTGTGACGACCAAAGTATGGCAATACAAGCAAGCCCTCAGCTAAATAATAATGCAAGTAACTTACCCTCTAATAACAAAGTAAACACACCTCCAGCAGCTCAAACAAACGAACCCGCTTTAGTGGTCGGTATGCTAGCAACTCATTGTAAAAGTAATGAAGCAGCCTACATTAACGCAAAAATGCATAAAGTTGTGCGTAACCCAGATGAAAATACAGCCTACAAGCTAGAGCCTACCGATAAAGTGCTTTCTATTTGTGTTGCAAAAGATGACTCATCACTTAGTTATCGATTTGGTCGAATTAATGACATAGGGCTTGAAAAAGAAGCCACTTCAGATGCACCATTTGGTAGTTACTACAGGCAAGTAGGGCGTATTGGCGAGAGTATTTTATTTTTTAGTAACGGCGAATATCATTACTACATTATTAACTCAGGCGGTATGGGCAGTGGTGTAACCGTTAATGTTTATAAAAACGATACATTAATTTCTGAGTTGTTTTCGGGTAATGATCCTTATGATGATTTTGTTATAGCAACCGATTTAAACTTCCCTAAAAAATTGGTGAGCGAAAAACAGCCATTTAACAAGCAAATGCAGTAAATAATGACTCCACAGCAGCAAAACGTTATAGAGCAAGGGCACTGGTTTAAAAATCGTAGCCCTTATTTAAAAAGCTTTTTATTAACGCAGGGTAAAATACTCTCGCTTAAAGCTCAGCAATCGTTATTTTTGCGAGGTGATAAGCACGATGGCATTTATGCAGTGCTTAACGGAGTAGTGCGTATTAGTGGCGTAAGTAACGAAGGCAAAGAAGCTGTACTCAGTTTTATTGATTCGTCACTGTGGTTTGGTGAAGTAACCTTGTTTGATGGTGGCCTTCGCACTCACGACGTATATGCACAAACTGATGTTGTGCTCTTTTATGTACCTCAACGTGCGCTTGAGCAGCTTTTAAACGAACAGCCACAATATTGGCAAGAGTTTGGTTTATTATTAGCGCAAAAATTACGCCTTATGTTTACCTCAATGGAAGATCATGCCCTGTTAAGCGCTGAGCAAAAAGTATGTAACCGGCTTTTAATGCTAAGCGAACATACAGAGCACTTAACACCGCTTGTTTTATCTCAGCAACAACTTGCTGATATGACCTACCTAACACGCCAAACTATTAATCAAATACTGCAACAACTCGCTAGCCTACAAGCTATCAGCTTGGGGTATCAACGTATTACTATTTTAGATAAACAAAAGTTACAGGCACGCGCTGAAAAAGCTTAAATAGAGACTGTTTTATTTAGTTGGAACCAAAATTGCTGGATAACACCTAAGGCAATAATGGATTTGAGCTAATGACAACAATAACCTTTAAAAATCAATACAGTAACTATAACTCTCCAACAGTAAATAAAGCGGCAGTTTCAAGCGAAGTTGCGGCAATTAATCCCCTCCCTAACGAAAAAACAAGTGATGCTAAAGGCATTACCTCAGCACCTAAAGATCAAACCTTTTTAGAAAGTGCTCAAGAAGCGCTTGTTTATCAGCGCTTAGGTGTAAACAAAGATAAAATAGATGAGTTAAAAGCAGCAATAGAAGAGCTCATTAAAGAACAGCAAAGTGAGGGCGCAGACCCTAGCGCAATTGCTGATAAAATAGAGGAACTTCAAAAAATGCTTGAGCAAGAGTATCAAAAAGGGCGCGAGCGAACGGATATGAAAGGTGAGCATGAGCCGGGTAAAATAATTTCTGCATTTGTTTAATTTACAAAATGTCGGATACCTGACATTGTTGCTGTGCTTACTTTTGCTAAAGTAAGTTTTATATATAAAAATAAAGGCAAAACAATGAAAACACTTCAACAGCAACTTGGTAAATATGGTTTGTATCATCGTTCTAAGCGTAATGTACTAACGCACTTTATTGGTATTCCGCTCATTGTATTTGCAGCGTTGTGTTTACTAGCGCGCATTCAAATACCCCTTGGTAGTGTAGTAATTGATGGCGCACAACTTTTTGTATTAGCGTCGGTTGTTTATTATTTTATGCTGAGCTTTTCGCTTGGCTTTATTATGGCCGTGATATTCACTTTACTCCTTGTTGGTGCTCAGCCTATTGCGGCAATGGCGTTTTGGCCTTGGTTGAGTATTGGCGTAGGTGTGTTTGTATTTGGCTGGGTATTACAGTTTATTGGGCACTATTACGAAGGTAAAAAACCGGCGTTTGTAGATGACCTAATTGGTTTAATTATTGGCCCTTTGTACGTAACTGTTGAACTACTATTTTTAATGGGTTTTTACAAAACATTAGAAGATGAAGTAAACGCAATAGCAGGTCCTACAAAGGCGTAAAATACTTTACTAAGTACCTTTATAAAACCTAATAAATAACAATAAAAGGGCAGATAACGCATGCAATATAATAATAAAACCGTGTGGATCACCGGCGCATCATCAGGTATTGGTAAAGAGCTTGCTATACAATTTGCCGAGCTTGGAGCGCGCGTTATTTTATCAGCGCGCAATGTAGATAAACTAAACGATTTAAAAGCAACGCTTAAAGGCGAAGGGCACTTAGTTGTGCCGCTGGACTTAGCCGAGCCAGAGCATGTACTGAGTACAGTAACAGCAAAAATGAGCGAGCTTCCTGCAATAGATATTTTAATTAATAACGGCGGCGTATCGCAGCGCAGTTTATTTTTAGAAAACGACTTTAACGTGTACCGCCAATTAATGGAGGTTAATTACTTTGGCTTAATTGCACTTACTAAAGCTATATTGCCTTCTATGGTGGCAAGGCGCAGTGGCTCAATTGTGTCCATTAGTAGTGTGGCGGGTAAAGTTGGTTCAAAATTTAGAACAGGTTATTCGGGTTCTAAATATGCGGTTGTTGGTTTTATGGATTGCCTACGTGCAGAAGTAGCACAACATAATATTCATTGTTTAACAATTTGCCCAGGCTCTATTAAAACAGCAATTGCGCATAACTCACTAAACGAGCAAGGCATAGCGCAAAATAAACCAGAAGAGTCGATAGAAAATGGCATGGATGTAAGCGTAGCTGCTTCAAAAATGATTCGTGCCATTAGTAATAAAAAAGACGAAGTGATTATTGGCAAAGGTTTAAGTGGTTGGGCGCCTACAATTAAGCGCTTTTTTCCTACTTTGTTTAATCGCATTACCGCAAAAACAAACTATAGGTAGCGTCGTTTATTTCAAAGGCGTAAAATGCCGTAAATTTGATCAATTTAGAAAAGGATTCTAAATGAAGTATTCATGGCTGAGCCTATTTTTTATTGTATTAATTTGGTCTGGTATTAACCCAAAAGATCAATTTACATGGCTGCTTGAAGTTATCCCCGCAATTATTGGTTTAGTGCTGCTAGCAAGTACCTATAGCCACTTTAAACTTACCCCTATTTTATATACATTTATTTTAGCGCATTGCATAGTGCTGATGATTGGTGGGCATTACACCTACTCCGAAGTCCCTTTGTTCGATAATCTATTTGGTAGCGAGCGTAATAACTACGACAAAGTAGGGCACTTTTTTCAAGGGTTTGTACCTGCACTACTAGCACGCGAAATTTTACTGCGCAAAAAAGTAGTAAATGGTCGAGGCTGGTTAATCGCTTTTGTTATTTCGGTATGTTTAGCATTTAGCGCGTTTTACGAATTAATAGAATGGTGGGTTGCAGTGTTAAGCGGCGAAAACGCAGAAGCGTTTTTAGGCACGCAAGGTTACGTGTGGGATACCCAATCAGATATGGGACTGGCGTTATTTGGAGCTATTTGCTCGCTGTTAGTACTTTCAAGAGTACACGACAAACAGCTAAAAAACGTTAAAGATTATTTATAGGAACTTTCTATAGAAATGTTTATAAAAACATTGATAAAAAAGACTACTAACGTATGACCGCAAACACTAGTGATTACTCAATTAGCACAGACAAAAGTAAACTTAACTTTAACGTTATTTATAACTTTATTGCTAATAGCTATTGGGCCAAAGGCATTCCTAAAAGCGTGATGCAATCAGCTATTGATAACTCAATGTGCTTTGGTGTTTACAGCGCTCATAACGAGCAAGTTGGATTTGCCCGAGTAGTGACCGATAAAGCAACCTTTGCCTATTTAGCCGATGTATTTATTGCCCCGCACTTGCAAGGAAATGGGCTGAGTAAGTTACTCATTCAAACGATAGTAGAGCACCCTGAGCTACAAGGGCTCAGGCGCTTTTTATTAGCAACTTCTGATGCGCATGGCCTTTATGCGCAATACGGGTTTAAACCTATAGATAACCCCGCACTATTAATGCAAATAAATCCTGAGAATGTGTATGGTAATAGCAAGTAGAGAATACATTCTAAAGTGGGGATTATTATTGATGATTCATTATATAGCTAATTAGTAAGCTATTTTTTAAGTTATCAACTTTCTGACAGCAGGTATTAATACTCCTTTAAATACGATATTTTTCTTCATTGATAGAGAAAAAGAAAGTACAAATAGAGCCAACCACCAAGCAGCAAATACCCACAATCCAGGCTTAAGCTCACACCATTCTGTAATGTTAATAACACCATATATGAACAGACTTAGAGAGATGAATGGTAAAATAAATAGGGAGTAAAACAGATATATAATAAAGTTTGATAGAAGTTTTTGATACAGTTTATGCTCATTATCAGAGCGAAACTCGATCATTAAAAAAATACATTGTGAAGATATAAGCAAGGTAATTACTTGTAATAAACACCAGCCTAAAGCCGCTAGAATCGCTATCCATTGCATTGTCATTTTTCGTTTTCCTTGCGCTTTTACTTGAAGAGACCGTTATGAAGCTATTGGTACGTTTTACCTTTGTGCTTTAACCAACCATCAACGTGATGTCCATTTGGATCTTTATGAGTCCAGTGTACTACGCCCCCTTTTTTATTCCACTCATACTCACCGTAAAATTGAACAGTATCACCCTTTGAAATCAAATTAATTCTTGGGGCAAGGTCAATATTATGTGCAATTAAAATAGTAATACCTGTACTTAATTTAAGAATAAATTTTTGATGACGCGAACCTTGATTATCATCATTTAATATACGAATAACGATTCCAGAATCTTGTACTTGAACGTTACTTTGGTGATTTTTGTATGCTTCATTCAAAGATGTAGCATTTGCAAAATTTGACCACTGTAGAAAAGTAAACCCGACTAAAATATATATTAATAACTTACGCATACATTAAATCTTCCTTAGTTCTATAACGCCACAAAAGCGGCTATAATCTGTGAAGTATGGATAATAGTATGATGGTTTTTAGTTGAGGTGTAATCAATTCTTAACTGACACTCTTTTACTTTTACTTGGCAGTAATCAAAAAATACTAAATCTGTATAGATTATTAAACCAGACAGCCACTCCAAATAAATAAAGTCAATCTAGGCTAGATTCACTTTTTAGGTTAAGAATTTATCTTTTACTACTCGGTTACTTACTTTTCATTCATAAAATAACTCATTATCACGCTTAAACCTAAATTAAGCGCATGAAAATAACTGCATAATGCAGTTGTGATTTATTACTGAATAGTTTTACTGAGTAGTTTAAATTTTATGCCAGTAGTTTTTCGCAGTTACTGATATTCGCTCGCCGCTTTCGCTTTAAGTTTTCACAATAACTTGCTTGTGAAGCTGTTCTGCCTAATGGGCCATGAAATACGCGCGTAAATTGGGTTGTAAGCTTTAACCAGTTTTCGGGGGAAATATGAACTCTTTCGAGTAAGGGTAAGTGTGTACTTTCAATATAACCGCGTTTGTCTTCTCGTATACAACGTCCTGTTAATTCAACAAGTTCAAGGTACGATTTAAGCTCAAACGGGAGTCCTTTTGGCATTATCTGACGTGGCACGCCTGCAAAGCGAAAGAGTTGTTTTGGTTGTTTTCCTTCTTTTGCAGATGTTAGTCGCTGTTTAACGCTGGTGTGGTCTGATTCCTCAGGCGTGTTAGCCATTTTAGCTCTAATTGGGTTTAAATCGACATACGCCATACAAGCGGCAAGTGCTGCTTCATCTAATAATGCTTGAGACGTAAAGCGTCCCTCCCAAAACCTGCCAGTGCAGTTGTCTTCTTTATTTGCTCTGCGGGCAATGTCTTCATTTAATAATCGCTGATATATTGCCAACAGCTTATTAAATACGACTTTTGGAGGCTATAACCCTCTAAAAGGTGTGTTCTTCCTTACCTAATAATTCCATTTAAAAACACTATTGTAAACAATTGTTTATAGCATTTATGAAAAATAAGGCTTGTTGTTAAACCTTAAAACGACTTTTAATAATGTTGTGAGGGTAAATATAAAAATAGTTTGAATCGACAGTGGTTTATTTTTTATTAAGGAAGTTTTTATTACTGAAGTAAAAAGGTAATTTAAGGGGAGGCTAATCAATACTTATTTTCTGCTTTTATTTGGCTGTATTCAAAAAACACTAAATCTGTATAAGTAGGGGCAATACGAATTTACGATTTATTTTACTAAACTAGGCTCATTGCTTTTAAAGCAGAGCCGCGTTTAGAATATTTACTTACTGGCTTTTTTAGCCTCTAGAGTTTCTATTTCACTCCAGATTTTTTCGGCTTCTGCACTTAACATAGCAAAGCTTTTAATGTCGCCTTTTCTTTGTGCCTGCATGCCTTGCTCTAGTTTTACGTCGTATTCTTTACGCAGTTTTTTTATTGGGTCAGGCTTTAAAAATGAAAACATTAGTATTCTCTTAATTTATTAAATTATATTTAGTTAGTGTACGCATTAATGGGCTTAATAGTTCTTTGTTTGGTGAAAATGTTTACTTTGCGCTTTAAAAGCGCAAAGTAAACACGGTGTAATTATTAACGTACTGTGTGCTAGTTCTAGTTCTAGTTCTAGTTCTAGTTCTAGTGTTTACGTTTCTGGCTCTAGGCGTTTAATACCTTGTCCATCAATACCTAAATAAATAAAACCATCGCTGCCTTGGGCTAGGCTGCGTACTCTGCCAATTCCATCGAGTATTTTATATTGCTTAACAACCTTACCTTTTGATAGTTCCAGTGCGCTAATAAATGCAAATTTCATTGATGCTAGTAATAGCTTACCTTTAAGTTTTGGGTATTTATCACTCGTTACATACAACATATCGGAAGGGGCAATTGAAGGGGTCCAGTGTAATACGGGCGATTGCATGCCGTCTTTTTCTTTAAGGTCTGTAAACTTGGTACCGCTGTAGTTAACGCCATAACTTACTAAAGGCCATCCGTAGTTAGCACCTTTTTTTATAATATTAAGTTCATCGCCGCCGCGCGGCCCGTGTTCGTGAGACCATAAAATATTGTTTTGATTATCAAACCACATGCCTTGTGGATTACGGTGCCCATAAGACCATGCCGCATGTTTTGCATCTTTTTGTTTAACAAACGGATTGTCGCTTGGGATACTACCATCTTCGTTTAAACGATAAATTTTACCGCCGTCCCGCGTGAGATCTTGCGGGTTTATGTCGCGCGAGCCGCGATCGCCAATTGAAAAATAAACATAACCTTCATCATCAAACACAATACGGCTGCCGTAGTGCTGGCCTTTGGTACTATTATGCTCGCCTTTGTATAGCAATTGCTGATCAGACAACTGCGTATGATCGCTACTTAGCTTGGCGCGCATTAAGGCGGTGTTACTTCTGCTTCCTTTGCCCTCACTACTTGAGTAACTAAAGTACAGCCATTGGTTTTGCTTACTATCGGTGCGTAGTGATAAATCAAGCAACCCACCTTGGCCATTAGCGTCAATGTCGGGCAACCCAGAGACTTTAGTTAACGTAGTGGTATTTTTAGGTAATAAAAATAACGTTCCACTGCGCTCAGATATTAGCAAATCACCATTAGCTAAAGGCTCAATAGCCCAAGGTATAACCACACCTTCTGCCGCTGTTACTGCGTTAACGTTAAGCGATAAAGTATCGAGCTGTTTATAGTTTTTTACGTAATCGCTTTTTGCATTTGCGGGTGCATTAATAGCAAACATAGCAACGGTTAAGCCTGCACTTATTATTTTAGGGAGTGTGTTATGTGACATTAAATTTATCATTATGGCTTCCAAAATTAATCCAATCTTACATAACCTTAACATGGCATAAATAAATTTGTTAAGCGTTGAGTTGAATGAAAAACACACACTTATATTTTTATACGATGATCTTTTAACAGAAAATTGTTTTAGTAATTAGCGCTAATAAAAAATTGAATAATTACTCTATTGGGGTTGAAAACTAAAAATTTCAGCGTACACTTGTGCGCTGAAGTTTGAGCGTACACGTGTAAGTTCAAAAGTTAAATATTTTACGATCCAAGAGATTAATAGTGATGATAATTAAAGTATTAAACCAATTTTCAAAATGGTTTTTACACCATCAAAGTTTTGCAGGCTACATAGAGCCAATAATGCAGGTGTTTAAACCTGCGTGGCGTGCAGGGCAGTTTAGAGCGCAAGTAGTTAATACAGCTGTGCTTGATGGCGGCTTTTTAAGTGTGCAACTTAAGCCAAGCAAACATTGGCAGGCGCATACGTCAGGGCAGCATATAAGTTTAACGCTTGAAATTAATGGGCGATTATTAACACGCGTTTTTACCGTGGCTTCAAGCGCTCAGCAATTTAAAAATACTGGGTTAGTGCGCTTACTAATCAAAACGAATACGCAAGGGCGCTTTACTGGCTTACTCAGCAGCGCATTAAAAGCGGGTTTGTGGTGCAATATTTCTGCGCCAAACGGCGACTTTGTATTTAAAAACACACACACGCCAGCCACTTTTATTGCAGGCGGATCGGGTATAACACCTATGCTGGCTATGCTTGATGATTACTTAAGCCAAACTACGCAAAAAGTGTCGTTAGTGTATTACGCAAAAGCCACTGAGCATCAATGTGTTGATGAACTGAGTGAGTTAGCAGCGCGTTTTGAGCATTTTTCGTTTTTATTATTAACGCGTGAGCAATCAAGCGATATAACCAGCAATATTAAGCCGTGGGAAAATCCAGACATTTACTGCTGTGGTCCTGCAGCATTTATGCAAACGGTGAGTGATTTTGCTAAAACGCATAAGCTAAATTACTACCAAGAGGCCTTTGGTTTGGCGCTGCCTAGCTTAAACGACGATAGCCAATTTAATGTGAAAATTAACGCCAGTGCCCATATTGTATCGGGCAACGATGTTTTACTACCTCAGTTTGAAGAAAAAAAGCTACCCGTTAAACGCGGTTGCGGTATTGGTATTTGCCATCAATGCCAATGTATTAAAAAGTCAGGCGTGGTACGTAATTTAAAAACAGGTGAATTGAGTGACAACGGCGAGCAATTAATACAACTTTGCGTAAGCCAACCTGTTAGTGATTTGGAGTTACAATTATGAAAAACATTAACTATGACATGCTCGCAAGTGAGCTAGATGCCATTAAAATGGAGACCCTTGGCAAAGTTGGCCAACAAGATGCCGACTACATTCGCTCTGTTGTGCGCAAACAGCGAGTGTGTGAATGGAGCGGGCGAATTTTGCTAATGCTTGGTTTTATTCAGCCATTATTGTGGGTTGCAGGTGTGTTGCTATTAGCGCTTGCTAAAATTTTAGACAATATGGAAATTGGCCACAATGTAATGCATGGTCAATACGATTGGATGAACGACAAGCAACTTAACTCACAGCATTATGAGTGGGACATAGCGTGCGATGGGCAAAGTTGGCACCGCGTTCATAACTTTGAGCACCATACGTATACTAATATTATTGGTAAAGACCGTGATTTTGGCTATGGCTTGTTGCGTTTAAGCGATGATTTTAAGTGGCGTTTTAAAAATGTATGGCAGTTTTTTACGTATATTAATTTAAGTGTGTTATTTCAGTGGGGCGTGTCGTATCACGAGTTGGCTGCAGAGCGTGTTTTTATTGGTAAAAAGAAAGAAAACCGCGAAGGGCTTGTTTCACACTCTACATTAAAGCATCGCTTTTTTAGTAAAGGCGCTCGCCAATTAATTAAAGATTATGCGATATTTCCGTTACTTGCAGGACCTTTATTTTTATGGGTATTGGCCGGTAATTTAGTAGCAAACTTAATCCGTAATTTATGGACGTCGACCATAATATTTTGTGGTCACTTTACTGAAGAAACAGAGACCTTTAAACAAGAAGACTGCGTAAATGAAACCCAAGGGCAGTGGTATTACCGCCAAGTACTGGGCTCGTCTAATATTAAAGGGCCACATTGGTTTCATGTTTTAACTGGGCATTTGAGCTGTCAAATAGAGCATCATTTATTTCCTGATATGCCGTCTTCGCGCTATCAAGAAGTAGCGCCTCAAGTACAAGCTGTTTTGAAAAAACACGGTGTTGATTATCATACAGGTAGTTTTTTTAGACAGTATACGTCGGTGTTAAAACGTATTATTAAATATTCGTTTAAATAAACATGTTTTAATTAACGAATGAAAAAATCGGTCTGTGTAACTACACTGACCGATTTTTTTGTTTATAGCATCCAATACGGTTGATTAGTAAACAGCACTTGCAAAAATTTCTCATAGTTAATTAAAAAAGCCTTACTTTAGCTATGGTTAAATAGCGTGTGATTGTCATACAATGGAGGAAAATAGACCACACAAGAGAGATTAAAATGGCCGCATTTGGTACCGTGTTTATGCCGCAGATGATTCAAGCTCGTTTTTCTGATAATAAATGGAGCGAAAGCTCAATTGTCCCTTCCGATAAACTTGAACTTCATGCTGGTGCGCACGTTCTTCATTATTCAAGTACATGTTTTGAAGGCTTAAAAGCCTTTCGCCATGAAGATGGTTCTGTTTATCTTTTTAGAATGGATGCAAACATTGCACGCATGCAACAAAGCTCAGCGCTATTAAGCTTACCGAGTTTTGACAGCGGTATGCTAAAAACGATGATTATCGATATTATGCGCGAATACGCAGATGAAACGCCATTACCGCCGGGCTCTATGTATATTCGCCCAACGCACATTGGTACTGAGGCTGCAATTGGTAAAGCGGCTGCGCCATCAATGAGCTCACTTTTATACACGTTACTATCGCCAGTAGGTGATTACTTTGCCGGTGGTGCAACTGCACTGCGTGTATTGCTTGAAGAAGATGGTATGCGCTGCGCTCCGCACATGGGTATGGTAAAAAGTGGTGGTAACTACGCCAGTGCTTTGGCGCCTATTAGTGCTGCACGTATAAAGTATCAAGCTGATCAAATTTTATTTTGCCCAGGTGGCGACGTACAAGAAACCGGTGCTGCTAACTTTATACTTATAGATGGCAACGAAATTATTACTAAAGCGCTTGATAGCACGTTTTTACATGGTGTAACGCGTAATAGTATTTTAACCATTGCAAAAGATTTAGGTATGACGGTAAGCGAGCGTAACTTTAGCGTTACTGAGCTATTAGAGCGTGCTGCTAAACCAGGTACTGAAGCGGCGCTTTCGGGCACTGCAGCTGTGCTAACTGCTGTGGGTACGTTTATTCATAACGATAAAGAATATAAAGTAGGTACTGGCGAGCCAGGCCCTACGACTGCGCGCCTTCGCCAAGCATTGAACGATATTCAATGGGGTAAAAGTGAAGACAAGCACGGCTGGTTAACTAAAATCTAATTATAGATTTAATAGCAACTCGCATTAAAAAGCCACCTAATCGGTTAACACCACTCGTTTAAGAACGAGTGGTGTTTTTTCGTTTATACCTAACTGGATATTTTTGTGTCTTTGCGAGCACCGTTCGCGGATA
>NZ_WTLA01000034.1:0-34435 GCF_011378845.1 Pseudoalteromonas sp. Z9A4 | reverse complement strand
TTATGCCTAAAGGGCTGCCGTTTGAGCTTAAATCGTACCTTGAACTTGTTGAGCTAACAGGGCGAATAATACGAGAGGATAAACGCGGGTATATTGATAACATGAACCTACCTTTGTTAGAAAGGCTTAATATCTCCCCAGAGAACTGGTTAAAACTGACTACGCAATTTACGCGCGTATTTCATGGTGCAGTAGGCAGGCCAGCCTCACAAGCAAGTTACTGTGAAAATTTAAAGCGGAAACGGCGATCAAATATTAGCAACTGCGAAAAGCTACTCGCATAAAACTTAAGCTACTCAGTAAAACTATTCAGTAATAAATCACAACTGCATTATGCAGTTATTTTCATGCGTGTAATTTAGGTTTAATAGGGCTAATGACTTATTTAACGGATGAAATAAAGTGACCCAGTTATAAAAGATAAATTCTTAATCTGAATAGCGAATTTTTTGGCATAGTTTTGTTTGTTCAATTAAAGTGGCTGTCTAGTTTAGTCATTTAATTAAAGTGGCTGTCTAGTTTAGTCATTTAGATTACGAAGAGGGCATTAACTTGGGATGCGGTAGTCGAACGTTTTAAGTTTAAAGTGGGCGTCACTTTAAACGCAAAACATCGGCGAATTAGCATCTCTAATACACGCCGATGTTCATAACTTATTTAAGTAACTACCTTACTAATAAGGTATTAAGCCTTAGTCTTGTTTACGGTTAAGACTAATTAAACATATCGCTAAAAGTAACGTTGCAATCATGCCTGAAGCGCCAGCAACACCTGATGGCATAAATCCATCACGACCAAAGGTAATTAAAATACCATTGGCTAACATTGCAACTCCGCCTGCTAAGGCAGTAAGGCCTCCAATTACTTTGCCGCCTCTAGCGATAAAAGACAGGCCAAAAACAATGGCTGCTAATCCTAACAATAATTTAGCTGCGTAGTAAATCATGAATGACAACGAAACCACGCCACCAATTAAAGGTTGTGCGCCTTCTACAGTACCCGCTACCTTTCCAAATGTAGAAAACAAAGTAAGGCCAATGCTTACCTGCACTATGTTAAGTACTGCGCTAAACGCGATAGCCGACCAGCCTAGTTGAGCGTTTTTGGCTTGCACCATAGCTGTGCCTGCAAAGGCAACAAGTAAAGTAAATATCAGTGCTTCTAGCCCCCAAGCAACCTGTCTTGAAAAGCTGATTTCAGCACTGTAAAGGGCTGAATAAATACCCTGTGATATCGCCAATATCAACAATAACGATGCTGTAATTAGGGTGGTGCGTTTATGTGTAAATTCCATTATGGACCTCTTTTGATTTTATATTTGACGCTTTCAACAGGTGTTGCGGGTTTGAATGTATCAAACCGCTTAGTCTTTGTATTTAAATAGCGTTTATCGTTGTAGGTATAAGACAGGTAAAGCGAGTTAATTATTTCACTTAAACCTATAAAAAGTATTAATTAATAATAAATTAGCTCAGGTTATGGCTTTTAATTAAACCTAATTTTGCAAAGCCGCTTTGGTTAAGCCATGTATGCCTCTAAAACACGGTGTTTTATACCCGTTTAGTGAATTGACTTTAAATTACTAAACGGGCACACATTTTGAGCATGTGGTGAACTGGCTTATTACTTTGTTAAGATAAAAACGTAAAATGGGACCAGTCACTTAAGGCTGTGATAGTTTGTTCTGTAGGGGGCGCAACATAGATTAAACCTGCAATGGCAATAACCGACGCCAATGTAATTAGTTTATTATCGAAGTCGGCTATTTTTAAAGCAGTGCCGAAAGAGCGTTTAATAGTGACATTGCTTAAATCTACACTGTAAATTTCATCTAGCAATAAATGAATTAACCCGCCTAGTAAAATAAACCCACCCGTTAACCAGGCAAAAACGGCTGCTTGTGTGGTTGATTGGTCATTCAGTTTCCATACTACTTGAGTCGTTAATAGTGCGCATAACACTATAAATAGTAAAGAGTGGCAACTGCCTCTATGTACTGTGATCCATTCAAAAATTGGCCTAATAATATATTTCATAAACCCGTACACCAATAACGGCACTACGATTAACTCGATAAAGCTAATTGTAATAATGAGTTCGGTGGTTATGTAATGCAGTACCAGTAATACAGCGCTGAGTGCGAATAAGTTAAAAATAGTATCGAGTGATGTTGAGTTATCTGAATCTATGTCTGGTAATAAGCCGCCGATTGAGCCTAAAAACCATAACCAGAGTGCGCCCTTTAATTCAATATGTCCTGCAGATAATAAGGTGGCTGAGGTTAAGCCTGTGATGATTACGGCAGTATTAAGATGAGTATTGAAGTTTGCCATTGTATCTCTTGATAGGAAAATAGGGGGGCATTCTAACAATTGAAAAGTTTATTGTTCAATGTTCTTTAAAAATTGGGCTTAAATAACCTTGGCTCTGCTTCTAAGTCACTCTCTAGTAGCCATTTTTAGTGCTAACTGCGTTGAAAGAGCTCAATTAACCATCTTACTTTTTAAACTCGTCATAAAATGCAATTTGCCCTCGGCCTGTTTCTTTTACGTGGTAGAGCATTTTGTCACCATTGATCATTAATTCGAGTAGCTCTTCACCATCATTAGGGCCGACTGCAATACCAATACTTGCACCCACTGCGCATGTTTTATTTTGTGAAATATAAATGTCTTGTTGTAACTCGTTTAGCAAAGCGATTGATTGCTCACGCGATGCTGCTTTGTTGTAGGTATTAACCTGCCTTGCAACTATAAACTCGTCACCGCCTAGGCGGATACATATGTCGGTTTCTTGGTTAAAGTGCTTTTTAAATCGATGTGCTATTTCAATAAGTACTTTATCACCGGCTTCGTGGCCGTAGGTGTCGTTAATGGGTTTAAACTTATCTAAATCAATCATCATTAGTACTAGGTGCTGATTGTGTTTAATGCACTCGCGCAGTGCTTTTTTAAGGCGTTTTTCGCCGGCTCGACGGTTAAGTAGGTCGGTAAGTGGGTCGTGATCGGCTTCAAAGCGGGTTTGAAATTCGCGTTCGGCGCGCTCAGTTACATCATGTAAAATTACTTCAACGAAATGTTCTTGATGAGCGCTTCGCTTTGTTTCACGTTGCTCTGTTAGTCTTACAAATAAGCAGTGCAACCAAATGGTTTTATAGCCCACTTTGCACTCTATATCTAGGGTTGCTTGTGGTGGGTTTTTATCACAACGAATATCTGCAAGCAGGCTTTGTAATTCATCAACGTTATTTAATAGAGCAGGAAAGTGCAAGGATGATAATTCTTCTTCGCCGGGTACGGTAAAGTAATGTTTAAACGCGGGATTAAAGGTGGTGATAATATTTTTGTCATCTAATAAACAAATACCGGCGCTGGCTTGTTCAAAAATAAGTCTAAATTTAGCTTCTAGTTCTTGAGTTTTTTTACGAAGGGATTGCTCATTACTAATGGTTAACTTTAACTCATGCATTAAGGCATTTATACCTTGCGTTAGCCTGCTTATTTCGTCTCGCTTACCTTGCTTAAACTCTAGCATTGTCATGGTTTCGGGATTGGTAGGATCAATTGTCGCAAAGCTGTCTGTTAGGTTTTGAATAGGCTGAGTGAGCCATTTGCGTACAACCAGCGACACAAAAAAAGCGATGACGATTGATTGAATCAGCATTAAAATAAATTCTTTTATAAGTGATGACTGTGCTTGTTGTTCAATAAAGTTATCGTCGGGGTATATGGCCAGCACACCTATAAAAGTGTCTTCTATAAAGGGGTGAACTAATTTAATTAAAACAGCTTCTTTTTTCTTGTTAGTAGAGCCACTTGCAATAAATAAATCCATTTCTCCTTTTGGGTTTACTTCTCCTTCTAAGCTTGCGCCTTGCACTAAATCATTACTTAGCAAGCCATTAATAATTTCTTGGCTTAATTCACGGTCGTTTAGGTAGGCTGCTATGGCGGCTGTTTTTCCCATTGTTTGAGCTAACTGCTGCACGAGTAGGTAATTGGTGTTTTTCTTTTCTTTAAGACCCGAGTAATAAGAAAGTGTTGACGATACTAATGTAACTACAATGGCGACAATAGCGATTGATAGAGCAACGCGTACGTAGAGTGCTTGGCTAATTTTTATCAAATGTGTATACCACTTTTACTGCGTCTGTAACTTGCGATTGAGGAATATAACCAATTGCAAATTGTGACGCAGCGATTTTGTTTAACGCATCTTCAACGGATGTTGATGGTGAAGGGGGCTTTGCGCGCCCTGAAAATAATAACCTTGCCCAATAAGCATTAATTTTTTGCTCATTTTTATTGACCAGTTGCAGGTAAAAATCATTTTTTAATGTTGATTGCGCCGGTAAATCAAGTGGCTTAGAGGTTTCACCATCAGGAAACGTTAAATAGCGACCCATATAAATATCAATAACTTCGCGTTTAGATAAAGCGTTAATTGTATTGTTTTTATTTACCACCACTACAAACTCTGTAGATTTGGCATTAACACTAACAAGAATCAGGCAAAGCGGCAGCAACACATAAAGGAGTGAGTTACGATAGCTCATCATTGTTAAAACACCATACTAGCGTTCAAACTTAGCATATGTACTTTGTGGCCTTTGTCTACATCGGCAGGATTACTAAGACTCCATAAACCCGCGCCTTCGGGCTTTATATCAAAGCGGTCTAGTTGAGCTTTTAGCGCTAATCGCTCCGACAGTTGCCATTTTACACCTATGTTAATTGAATGCTGATGAACATAAGGCACCTTAATAGCAGCCTGTGTTGCAAGTGCTAGCTGTTGTATTGGCTCTGAAATTTGATCGGGTATGCCTGGTGAAAAAACAGGTTCGTTTACTTGTATAACATCGTGACGATTTTTTGCTGCTGAAAAGCTAGTGTAAAATATTGCATTATTTACCCTATAACCAGCGCTAATATAAGTGCTGAATACTGATGGAGCTATTATCCAATCGGATTCCGAAATACCTACTTCAGATTGAATAAGCCAATTATTATGATCGTAGGTTAGTCCAAACGCTGCGTATTCTATACTGTGGCCTTTGGTATTAAATTTGTTAGATATCGTTTGTGCTTGTGGCCATATACTTTGTGGTACTGCGTCTAGTAAGGCTAAAAACTCATCTAATGAGGTTAGCGTATAGTCACCAAAATCAGATTTAGATAAAGAGAAACGTGCGGTCCATGCATCTAGAGAATAGGTGGCACTAAAGGTGGTTAAATTATCAAAATCAATAAAAAAGTCGTCATTATAGGCTTTTAACTTTGCTGTAGAGCTTCCATATGCGAGCTTTAAGCGTAAAAAACCTTCATCAATGGCTTTACTGTATTCAATATCCACACCGTCGTAATTTCCTGCAATGTTTGCAAAAGAGTAGTATTCATGAGGAGGGCGGATCCACAAATAGGCGTATCCTACATAAGGATATTCAGAGAGTAAGTAAAGATCGCTGTTTAGCCTGCCAGCACGAATAGCCCAATGTCGCGAGGGGCGATAACGAACAAAAGCGAGTTCTAAAAAATTATCAAGACTTTTGAAGGTATGATCTTGTACTACTACTTGAACCACAGAGTCCCAATTTTTTGAGAGCGATATATTAGCTTGCCCACCTAAAATTGAATCACGCGTTGCTGAAAAGCCTGTATCGTTTTCGTTTAAATAATTTGATGCAAAGCCGATATCTGAATCGTCAGTGTAACTGAGTGTTAAAGATGCAAAACCACTAAATTGCACGTCTACTTCATTTGCATCGCTTTTATTAGCAGCAGAAATTACCAATATGGCTATGGCAATTGTACCTCGGAACAACATGTTAGCGCTTATTTTTATGATATGGATATTTAAAAGATAGCACATTTTTTTAAATTACCAACTTACTCAACATAAGATTTTACCAAATGCGTTAGCATGGCAAAGCTAAAAAATTTCACTCCTTATGCTTGGTTTTTAATTTACGTTAAATTGTAAATTAAAAACATAACATCATCCTAAATTCTATGTGTAAGGGGTTATTTTAAGTTGCTTTAATTTTACCTCCCAAAGTAATAACTTATTAACTAAGTAACCATAATTATCTTATTTGTTAATTATAGTGATGTTATATTGTTGCAATTAGCGTTTGATATAGTATAACATTCACACCTATCTAATTTCCCTAAATAGAGTTTGAGTGTGACAACACCTACCGCGATTAATAAAACACCAACAATTGCCCCTAAAACTTTTGATAAACAACTTAGCAATGCAGGCGCCGTCCTAAGTGATGCGATGATTGAAGTGAGTTCTTTAAATTTTAGTATTAAAAATAACGCTATTTTAAAAAACTTAAGCTTTAGTGTGGCTGCAGGTGAGGTTTATGCGCTACTTGGTGGTAATGGTGCGGGTAAATCAACCACGTTAAAAACGTTACTTGGGTTTAATAAACCAACCGAAGGCTCTGTAAAAGTAGCGGGTAAAGAGGTGAGTAAAGCGCTTGATTTTGTGCGAGGTAAAACAGCGTATTTGCCAGAGTCGGCTACGTTATATCCGCATTTAACTGCTCGCGAAAATATTGAATATTTTTTATCACTCGCTGATATTAAAAAATCAGATGAGCAAATTAACGCGGCTTTTAATCGTGTTGCACTGCAACACGATGCGTGGGATCGCCACATGCAAACTTATTCAAAAGGTATGAGGCAAAAAACAGCAATTGCACTTGCGATACTGCGTGAAGCACCCATTTTTTTACTTGATGAGCCAACCTCTGGCCTTGATCCTGTTGCTATTGATGAATTTAATCAACTTGTACGTGAACTTGCATTAACTGGTGCGACTATTTTAATGGTTACCCACGATGTATACGGTGCCTGCCAAGTCGCTAATCGAATTGGTTTACTTAAAAACGGTGAGCTGGTGGGTGAGTTTGATGCGCCCCAAAGTGGGCGTATTGATACCGAGCAAGTACACGCTGCGTTTGGGCATCACGCTAAAAGAGGTGCTTAATGAGTATAAATAACTTTTCAAAGGTGGTGATTGTTGCCAAAGATGAGTGGCGTTATTGGCTACGCTCAAAAATAGCAATGACCGTGCTTGCTATAGGTTTGGTGCTCACGCTTGCTTCGGTAATTGTAACGGCTATTACCATGATGGAGCTAAGCCATACTCGCCATGAGTTACAAACAACAAGCGATAAAAGCTTTGTTGATCAACCCGACCGCCATCCACACAGAATGGTGCATTACGGGCATTATGCGTTTAGAACGCCTTCGCCACTTAGTACGCTAGACCCTGGTATTGACGCTTATACAGGCAACTCTATATTTTTAGAAGGGCACAGACAAAACAGCGCAATGTTTGCAGATAGTCGCCAAGGGACTGCATTAACTAAATTAGGCAGTTTAACGCCTGCATTTATTGTGCAAACACTCGCACCGTTATTATTAATATTAATTGGCTACAGCGGTATTAGCCGAGAGCGCGAATTGCAAACGCTTTCGTATTTGTTATCGCAAGGTACATCGGGTGTAACGCTAATTGCAGGTAAAGGATTGGCGCTACTTTCTGTTGTAGGCTTAATTTTAACTCCGCTTACGGTATCGGCTTTATTTACGGTTGCTGCGGGCGAAAGCTTACTGGCAGTTGTAAGTTTTGTTGTTGGCTACGCTTTATATTTAACTGTGTGGGTATTACTGATTTTACTGGCATCGAGCGTGTTTAGTAAAAACAGTGGCAGCTTTACCGCACTTGCCTTTGTGTGGATTTTACTGTGTATTGTTATGCCACGCGTAGCAAGTACCAGTGCCTCAACGGCTGTGCCATCTGCCGGTAAAATAGAAACAGACTTTGCTGTAAAAGCACAACTTAGAAAATTAGGCGACGGCCATAACGCAAACGACCCTGCCTTTATGCAATTTAAACAATCACTTCTTAAAAAGTACAACGTTAAAAGTATAGATGAACTACCGATTAATTTTAGAGGATTAGTAGCCAGCGAATCTGAAGCAAAATTGACTAACGTATTAAACAAATTTGCCGAGCAACGTATGCAAGCTGAGCTTAAACAAACGAAGGTATCTCGTTATTTTGGTTGGGTTTCACCTATGGTGGCTATTCGGTCGTTATCGATGATTGTAGTAGGAACGAGTATTGAAACTCATCACCGCTTTTTGCGTGAAACCGAACAGTTGCGTTTTGATTTTGTGCAAGGGCTTAACAAAGTTCATGTAGAAAAGCTTAGCTACCAAGACGATATGAACCGCAATGCCAGTACCGAAGCGACTAAGCAAGCTCGTGTAAGTGCACAAAATTGGCAAGTACTGCAAAACTTTACTTTTAATATAGATAACGCACAAGTGAGAGCGCAGCGAAGTATCCCTGCATTTTTACAGTTATTTCTTTGGATTGCAGTGCTGTTAGGCGGTATTAAATTTGTAGGGAAGCGTTTGTTATGAGTTATGTATTTTCACAGCTAATTCGTGAATGGCGTTTTTTACTTCGCCAAAAATATTTAGTGATATTACTAGCATGTACATTTGCTATATCAGGGTTTGCAGTTTTCAGCGGCCTTAGTGAAGTAAGCCAGCAACAACATACTATTGAGCGTTTAAAAACGGCTGATTTAACTGAATTAGCTAACGTACAAAATAAATACAGTGATGCTGGTTCGCTTGCCTATTACAGCTTTCATTTAACGTATTCAGCACCTTCAAATTTAGCGTTTGCTGCTTTAGGCGAGCGCGATATTTATCCGTGGAAACACCGCTTAAATTTACTTGCCCTAGAGAGGCAAATTTACGAGAGCGATTCACAAAACGCAGAGCTAGCGCAGGCAGGTAAAATTGATTTTGTATTTGTAATTAGTGCATTAGCACCGCTGATAGTTATTTTACTATTTCATGATTTATTTGCTAATGAGCGAACAAGCGCCAGACATGACTTATTAGTGACTACGGCTAAGTCGTACTTTGCATTATGGGGGGCGCGTATAGCTGTAAGGTTAATAGCAGTAATAGTGTGTTTAATGTTGCCATTTTATGTAGGTACATTGCTTAGTCATTCGGCCCTTGCTGATGTGGGGTTTGTTACTTTTATATGTGTAATTTACATTGCGTTTTGGACTTTGCTTAGTGTGTGGTGGGGCAAAAATGCCAACAGTGCGCCGCGTGTTGCTTCAACATTAATCGGTTTTTGGGTGTTAGTTGCCTTTATTATTCCTATTTTAGGCGATTTAGTTATAAACAAAACGGTTCACTCACCAAAGGGCGGCGACATTGTGCTTACTCAGCGTGAGGCGGTTAACGATGCATGGGACTTGCCAAAGAAAACCACAATGGATGCTTTTGTAGCATCAAATCCACAGTGGAAAGATCATGTTGATATGCAAAGCGAGTTTGAGTGGAAATGGTATTACGCATTTCAGCAAGTTGGAGACGAAAAAGCAGGTGAACTTTCACATGCTTATCGTGATGCAGCGCATACAAAGTATCAACTAGCGGGGATTGTATCGTGGTTTTCACCACCACTATTGCTACAACGCAGTTTTACCCGACTGGCGAGCACTGATGCTTTAGCTGCATTTAGATATGAATACCGTATGCGAGGATTTCATAAAAGTTTAAGGGAGTTTTACTACCCTTGGCTGTTTATAAAAGGCAATCCACCTAAAGCTGCGCTTAAGAGTATGCCTAGCTTTAAAAAAACAATGCTTAATGAAACGGATGAGCCTGACGTTACAGGCGTTAAGCTAAAAGAAAATTTATGAGTCAACTAATTAACAAGGTTTATAATGAATACCAATAAAAATGGGCTAAAGCTCAGCTATTTAAGCGCATGCTTAGTCAGTTTGTTTAGCAGCCACGCTATGGCTGCTGAACAAACCCCAAAGGATGACAGCGTAAATAATAGCTCTATAGAAAGATTGGCAGTGATTGGCTCGCGCCAAGCTTATCAAGGCAATTTTAGCCCTTTAGAAACTCCGCAATCAGAATTAAAAATAGATTTAGAAGCGCTTGAAAACGCAGGTGCGATAAATTTAAATCAAGCGCTTGATTTATCGGCATCGGTAGCGCGTCAAAATAACTTTGGCGGGCTTTGGAATAGCTTTGCGCTACGTGGCTTTGTAGGCGATGAAAACTTGCCAAGCAATTACCTTGTCAATGGGTTTAATGCTGGGCGTGGCTTTGGTGGCTCACGTGATTTGTCGGGTATTGAATCGGTTGAGGTGTTAAAAGGTCCACGTGCTGCTTTATTTGGCTGTGGTGAACCTGGCGGTACTGTAAATCTCGTTACTAAGCGCCCAACGTTTGATACAAGCGGCGAGCTAAAGCTAAGCGTAGGCAGCTTTGATACCTACCGCGCTGATGTAGATTACACCACGCCCCTTAGCGACGACGTAGCAATTAGACTGGTTGGTTTTTATGAAGACGCAAAAAGCTTTCGCGATACAATAGAGACAACTAAACAAGGCTTTAGCCCATCAATAACATGGAATATTAATGATAATAGCCAGCTAATATATGAGCTTGAATACAGCGACCAAGAGGTCCCTTTTGATAGAGGCGTATTAGCCATAGATGGCGAACTTGGTTTAATACCAGAGAGCCGCTTTTTAGGTGAGCCAGGTGATGGCCCAATAGAGGCTGATGTACTTGGCCATCAATTAGAGTTTATTCATGACTTTAATGATAATTGGAGCGTATTGCTGGGCGCTAACTACCGTGATACCTCACTTGAAGGGTTTGCTACCGAAACTGGTTTTGATGACGTGATTGATGGCGAAGTAAATCGCTTTAGGCGCTACCGTGATTACAATGCAAAATATCAGGTATTTAGAGCAGAGGTGACAGGTAGTTTAGAGGTTGCAGGGTTGGATCACCGTTTAATAATTGGTGTTGATTCTGATAAGTTCGAAAATGATCAATTTGTTCTTCGTGTACGTGGCGATCAGTATATAAATGTTTTTAATCCTGTATATGGAGCATATGAGTTACCTACGCCAACGGCCAATACCGATAAGTTAGAAGTACAGGAGTCGTTAGGTGTATTTATACAAGACCAAATAAGCCTAACCGATAAGCTTGATGTACGTATTGGTATACGTTTTGATGACTACCAAAAAACACTTAATAATCGTTTAGCTGACACGCAATCAAAACAAAATGAGTCACGTGTTAGCCCCCAGTTAGGTGTTGTGTATGAGGCGAGCGAGTTTGTATCTGTTTATGCCGCTTATGGCGAAAACTTTAGGCCTTTATCAGGCACTGATACAAATGGCGATGGGTTTGAACCAAATCAATCTACTTCAACAGAGTTGGGAGTTAAATTTACTTTAAACGATGGCGCTTTATTTGGCACTATCGCGATGTTTAAAGTAGAGCAAGACAACATGCTGGTGGTTGACGATCCCACTGCATTTACTTTTGCTGCAATAGGCGAAGCACAAAGCAAAGGCATAGAAATTGATATAAACGGTGAGCTAACGGATGATGTAAGCCTTTGGTTATCGTATGCGTATGTTGATGCAACTATTGAAAACTCATTTTTTGATGCTAACTTTGGCTATACCGTTGAAGCGGGCAGTTCTTTATTAAATATTCCTAAACATCAACTTAGTTTACAGCTTGTTAAATCAGCCGAGTTATATGGCAAAGCAATTAAATTTGGCGCAGGTTTAGTTTATGTAGACTCTCGAAACGGTTTTTTTGGTACCGACTTTGAGCTACCAAGCTATGCAACAGCGCGTACTTTTATAGATATTGATGTAACTAAGGCAATTGGCTTGCGTGCAGAAGTAGATAACCTGTTTGATGAGACCTATTACACTAACTCATTTGCTGATGCCTGGGTTCAACCGGGCACACCCAGAAGTGTAAGGCTATCTGCAACGTATAAGTTTTAAACGTAAACTAAAACGATACTAACAAAAAGGCTGCTTAAATTAAGCAGCCTTTTTGTTAGTTAAAAACTTAGTTAAAAACTCGATTAAAACGGTGCATAGCCGTCGTTCGTCTTTTTAGGGTTAATCCAGCGCTGTTTAGCATTAATAGGAATGCGTGGTGCACCTTGTGCTGGTAATCGCCCGCGTTCTCCATACAACCACAAAACAAAATTAGTTCGCTCACCACTGGTAATAGGCTTTGCTGCGTGTGCAATATTGCCACGATGTAACATGGCAGTGCCGGGCTTAAACGTAAGTGATTTAATGTCGCCTGTGTACGGGTGATAAAAGTCAACTTCTGACCCTGTAAACTCTTCGCCTGGTAAGTTTAAGTTAATATTAAGCGTTACGGCCGATGCATCGGTATGTGGGCGAATTGACGAATCTGTGTTTGGCTCATAATAAATAGAAAAACCAAACGTTTGTGTATCAAACCCCGTAACCTCCGGGAACAACATACGCGAAATAGGGCGCATATAAGTGTTTAGTATTTCGTTATAAAACGCTTGAAAGCTTGGCGCTGCTAAATAACCTTCTGATCGGCTATCAAGCATGGCACCACGGCGATTTAACACTATGCCATATGGTGGGCGCATAGGAATTTGCGAATTCCATACTTGTTCTAAATACCCGCGTAATACGGCAAGGCGCTCTGGATCAAAAAATTGAAATTGAAATACATCAGGCGCTACTTCGTGTAATAACGCTTTTACGGCCAGCTCTTTTGATGGATCTTCCCATGCTTGCTTTACTGCTTCACGTAGGTTTTTATCAAGTAGTGTGTCGTCAAGCGTAAACGTTGAGCCATCTATTGATGTTGTTTCCCATTCGCTCCACGCGTTTGTAATTAGGTCGGTGTTGCTATTCCAAAAGTGTTGTACTGCTGGTTCACGGTAAAGCATGGCTTGGCGTGTAGGTAACTCTAGAGCACGCGCTAGCTGTAATTGATTGGCAAACATTTTGTGTAACTCCAGTTGTTGAATTTGGTTTATATCAATCTAGGAGTGCAATTTATTGCATTTGATTCAGTAGATAAACAGCCTGCTTTAGGAAACAGAATATACTATTTATTGATAATGAAGATTTGTATACTTTTTGAAGCAGAGAAAGCTAGCTTTGTAGATATGTAAAAGGCTGCACAATACGCAGCCTTTTGTTGGTGTAATTTAAGTTGCTTAATAAATACTAGTGGGTTGCTCTGTCGCCCCAAATATCTTCTAGGCGGCTGTCGCGACCACAACGCCAACGATAGGTGTTGTATCGGATTGGGTTGTTTTTGTAATAATCTTGGTGAAAGCTTTCCCTCCCTTTAATAGGGTAAAAGGTACTTGCGTTTAGTATAGGTGTAACCACAGTTTGATTAGGAAACTCGGCAACTACTGCTGCTTTTGTTTTTTCAGCTAATTTACGTTGTTCGTCGTTTTGTGCAAATATAGCGCTTAAGTAACTAGGGCCTTTATCGCAAAACTGGCCTTTGGCATCAAAGGGATCAATATTAACCCAGTAATGATCAAGTATACCTTGATAGCTTACTATGGCTGGGTCGTAAGTAATTTCTACAGCCTCGTAATGGCCTTTATGATTACCATTGTATGTCGGGTTTTTAAGTTTGCCGCCAGTAAAGCCCGATATTACATCGGTTACGCCTTCTAGCTTTTCAAAGTCACTTTCCATACACCAAAAACAACCTCCAGCTAGAACGGCTTTTTCGGTTTTAGCTGCATGAGTAAATGTGCTAAATAATATTGCGGCAGATGTTAATGCGAGTGCGAGTGATTTTTTCATAAAATTATCCACCTGAAGTGTGAGTTTAAATACTTATGAAGTTAGACCCGCTAAGTGCTAATACTATTTCATTGTAGAGGCATAGTTTTAGCTGGCTAACTTATATATGGTGCAAACTAATGTGCTTAAGATGTTTTATAAACGTAAAGCAGGTATTTAGATCACTTTTTAGTTAGTAGCATGGTTTAATTGGGTTAGCCAAATAAGCGTTATTTAATGGGGTGTTGAATTATGCTGGCTTGTTCATTAAAGTGACAACATTCGAGATATAAATTAGCAGGTGATAAATGAACCAGTTAACTGAAAAATCAATAAGCTGCCCCTATTGTGGAGAAAGTATTGAAGTATTACTTGATGCAGCAGATATTGATGAGCAATACATAGAAGACTGCCAAGTATGCTGTAAGCCTATTTCGTTTGTAGTATTTGAAGATGAGGACGAGTTAAACGTTAATGTTTACAGTGAAGACGAAGCATTTTAACTCGTTAATTAGATATTAGGCTGCAAAATTGCAGCCTTTTTATTGTGTATGTGTTTGGTTAGCTATTTTGCTCACGCGCTAATTGGTTAGGAAGAAGTTCTTCTACTATTTCGCGTGCTGGAAGTGTATAGCGTGTGCCGTCAAACATTACTGAGGTAAACTCGTTAATATTAGTAATGCCTGTTAAGGTCCAGCCTTCGCCGCGCTTTGGGCAATATACTGTGGTAGTGGGTTGTATTACTTGAAAATCGTCACTCATTACGTTCTCTTACTCTTTTTGCTTTAAAGATAATGCTTGTTAATGGGGTATGGTAAGTTAATAATGCCTGCCCATAAAGAGCTAATTTAACTAACCACTTAAATAAAATGTTTAATACCACAAAGCTTGAACGCGTTACGCTGCGTTTAATTACCCACAAACACGCTGCGTGTTTATTTAATATTTTAAACCACCCGCATGTGTCAGAATTTAACGACTACGAAACACCGCTCAGCAAAACACAAATCAAACAATTAATACAAGATGATATTAGTGCCTATTACGAAGGTGAAGTGATTAGAGTTGCAATTGAACATAATATATCTGGAAAGTTAATGGGTACTTGTGGGCTTTATAATTTAACGCCGTGTAAAAGTAGTGCGTTTATAGGATTTGAGCTGCACCCCGACTTTTGGGATAAAGGCGTAATGTTTGAAGTAGTCACTGGTTTTATTGAAACGCTACTTAAGCATGTTCCGCTTAAACATTTATCGGCTGAGGTGAGTGCACACAATGCACGTTCCCATAATTTACTTATTAAGTTAGGTTTTAGCTTAAGAGAAAATTCTATTTGGCATAAATCACTTTAACTCAATACTACAATTATAAGTGCTTATCTTTTTTCAATCCTGAAAGGTCAACGCCTCCAAGTGTAAATAAAATACAAAAAATAACGGCTTTCTATTATAGTTAAGCATAAGCAAATGAATTTGTTACCCGTGTTTTATTAAATATTTACGCTTAACAAGGATTTTATATGCTAGAAAAACTATCTCAAGATGCGCTTGTTATTTGGGCTACCATTGACCCAATAGGCACTATGGCGCTGTTTGCTGCGCTTACTTCTCATTTAACAGATCAACAACGTCGTAAAACAGCCTTTAAAACGGTCCTTTATGCTGGTTGCGTACTATTGGGTTCTATTTTAATAGGGCAGCTAATACTTAATGCGATGGGAATTAGGTTGGTGTCGTTTCAGTTAGGGGGCGGAATTATATTGTTTTTGTTTGGCCTGCAAATGATATTTGGAAACGATTCTAACAAAGCTAAACAAGACCCCGATCACGATATAGCAGTGTTTCCGCTAGCTATACCAGCAACTGCGACCCCTGGCGCTATTTTGGCGGTGATACTACTTACCGACAACCACATACACCCAATTACTACTCAGATAGGCACAGCGCTTGTTACACTTGGTGTGTTGGGTATTACTTTAATACTGTTGCTGCTTTCGGGTAAAATAATTAAGCTTATTGGTACTGGCGGCGCGTCTATTTTAACGCGTGTGATGGGGATGATTTTAGCCGCATTTTCGGTTGAGCTTATTATGACCGCGCTTGAAATAAAACAATGGGTTAAGCTCGATTAAATAACTCTTAAACATTTGAAGGAACGCCGCATGGCAATAAAAATAACAAAACACTATTTTATTAATTTAAGTTTAGCCGTAGTCATTTTTGCTATCGGTATTTTAGCCATACGCTATTACAACCATTATGTATCGGCCTATACAGACGTAACAATTAACTCAAGCGTGCTTAATGAGTCGCGCAAAGTGTTTATAAGATTACCCGCTAATTACAATCCTAAAAAAGCGTATCCGTTAATTATTAAAACCGATGGTAACTTTAATTTAGATACATGGGACAAAGCACTTACAAAGCAAGCTAAGAGCGAAAAATGGGATAAGGCTATATTGGTGTCTATTCCTAATTTGTTTTTTACAGATACACGTAATCGCGATTTAGTGCCTCCTTATGCTCGCCAAGATGTAAATACACAAGCGCGCCCAGAGGGCGAAACACTTATAGAGCCTAATGGTGAAGCCGACAAGTTTTTAGCGTTTATTGAAACTGAGTTATTCCCGTATTTATCGGCAAAATATAAGCTTAGTAATAACCGTGTATTAAGTGGTTTTTCTGCCGGTGGCAGCTTTGTACTTTATACACTGCATACAAGGCCTGAACTGTTTAATGGCTACTTTGCATTTAGCCCAGCGGCTTGGTATGACGACATGACAGTGGTTAATAATGTAGAAGCGTTTTTAACTACTCAAGCTAACAAAGTTAAGGCGCCTACTTATTTATATCTTTCGGTGGGTGGGGCAGAGCATCCGTTAATGTTAAAAGCGTTTAATAATTTAGAGTCTGCTTTAAAAGCAAATCCTAATAATAGCCTTGCGTGGCAAAGCGCTATAAACGAAGGTGCTGAGCATTCAGATAATCCACCACTTAGTGTATCAAAGGCATTAGCTGGTTATAGTGCGTTTATTAAAAAGTAGGTTAGATAGGTTTAAGCGGTAACTGTATGTATATACAGTTACCGCTGTTTTGTGTATTTAGAATGCTCAATCAATTTTATAGCACTTTACTTAGTTTAATATTATTAACGACTTACAAAGGAAAGTTGGTTTAAATTATATTTGCACAGGAAATACACGCACTGTATTTATATACAGTGCGTAGCTATTGAGTTAGAATGCTGTCAGTACCTATGAGCATATACGCATCTATTTGTTACTGCTTTTAATCAGCCTTACGCCTTTGTGATCAGCAATAAGCAGTGTAAGTACTTTGCAATTTCAATATAATTTCACCATCTTTTTACACTCTTAATGCAGTTAATATAAATTAGCTGGTGGCTTTATAGTAAAAGAACACATCATGCTAAATGTTATTATAATGCTAAACTTAGCAATAGAGTCAAATTAAAAAAAAGTAATCAGTAAGGTAGTGCAAATAATAAAGCGAGAGGTTTAGATAAAAAAAGAGCATTTATAAAAATGCTCTTTTGTAAGTTACGACTACTTTGCTTTGATCGGTTTAAAAAACAATACCAGTGCAATTATAAATGCTGAAACGCTACAAATTATAAATACGTTTTTTTCACCACCAGGTATGTACTGCATAAATGAGGTAAAAAACTGACCCGAAAATACAGCCATCGTAAAGTACGATAAATTACGGCCGCGTACTTTCACATCGCTGAGCTCTACCGTCATATGGTTTAAAAGCGGGATACTAAAACCAAATCCTATACCTATTAATATTGCGCCTAAAATTAAAAGTAGGGTGCTTACTTGTGTAAAACAAATATACGATAAACTAAACGCTAAAAAGGCAAATGCCAAAACCTTGGGCTCACCAAGCTTCTTTGTTATTTTAGGCATAAAGCCTGCGGTAACTACAGCCACTAAAGATATAAATGCGAGTAGTTGGCCTATTTGTGATTCGTTAAAGTTTTCCTCGTTCATTGTAATGGGCAGTAAAACAGTAGACGTAAAAAATATGGTCATCGCGAGTGTTGAAATTACATAAACGCTTTTTAACGAGAGACCATTATTAGCTTTGTGGTGTAGATGTCCTGACACTTCATCGCTATTACTAGCCAGTGAGTTTTTACTTGGCACAAACAATAAAAGCATGGCCAAAAATACCCACGCTATTAAATAAAGTGAAAATGGCAGCGCCCAAAATTGCGACGCTAATAATCCGCCTAAAAATAAAAATATAACACCGCCTAACTCTATCGCCATGCCTTGTTTTGCAATCATGCCAAGGCATGCTTCGCCTGTGTACCAAGCAGAAATTAAAACCGTACAACTTGCCATTACCACAGCAGTTATACCGCCGAGTAAAAATCGATTAGCAAATACAAGCGTTGGGCCTTTTAAAAAGTAAGCGCTGGCACCTGCAACCCCATATAAAAATAATCCAATTACTAAAAGTTTATAAGCTCCGTATTTATCTATTAATTTTCCTGCTAGCAGCGCAAAAACCACAGCGCCTAACGATGGCAACGTAATTAAAAGTACGGTGTTATCGGTTATACCTAATCCTTGTGAAATACTTACTAAACCTGGCGCAAGTAGGGTTCCCACCATAATAGTTAAGCTGGCAATACACAGTAATGTAAAGCTACCCGCTGTTTTTAACATACTCATTTTTACTCCTTAAGTTTTAAGCGATTACTTTTTAGCAAATGAATTAAAAATGCCACTTAGCAAAATAAATATAATGCTTACAGCAACAACGCCAGGCCATTGATAAAGTGCAAATGCTTTAACACCAACCATTGAACCAACAGCGCCTCCAATGTAATAACCCAGCATGTAAATTCCATTTATGCGACTTTGCGCAGTGGGGTCAATACTAAAAACACGCACTTGGTTAGCCACTTGCGCACTAAATATGGCAAAGTCGATTAAAATAATGCCAATAACTAACGACGCTAAACTGCCATTAAACAAACCTGTAATAGCAAAGCCGATTGCCGCAAGCGTAAGTGCAATCATAATTAGAGCTTTAGATCCTAGTTTGCTGACCCATTTACCCGACGACTTAGCGCCAATTACGCCAGCCAATGCTATTACACCAAATAAACCGGTTTGTTGAGCGTTGTAGTTAAATGGCTCGTTACTTACATAAATTGCAAGTGTTGCCCAAAGCACATTAAATGATGCAAACCAAAATGCACCCGAAAGTGTAAAGTGCTGCAGTGATTTATGTTTAATAAACAACGCTAACGTACTTTTAATGAGAGGCCAGTAACGCAAATTAGTGTGTGGCTTATTGCCAGGTAAAAACACGCGCAGTAATATACCAAATAATGCCGCGAGTACTGCCGACATTAAAAATACATTTCGCCAACCAAATTGCTCACCTACAAACCCACTTAACGTTCTTGAAAGTAAAATACCGATGGTTAAGCCCATCATTAATGTGCCTAACGTGGCACCTTTTTGCTCGCTCGATACAAGCGATGCTGCAAAGGGTATTAATTGCTGGGTTATATTAGCGCTTACACCAATTAAAAATACCGATATAAGTAATAAAAGTAAGTTAGGTGCAAGCATTGCTGCACTACAAGCCACTACTAATAAGCACGACAAAATAGTAATTAAACGCCTGCGAGCAATCGAGTCACCCAAAGGAGAAATAAATAATAACGCAAACGCGTAACCAATTTGTGTAAGCGCGGGAATACTCCCTAGTTGCGAATCAGTTAAATTAAATTCGTTAGCTATAAGCGGTAAAATAGGCTGGTTGTAGTACAAGTTTGCTGCTGTTGCGGCAATTGCAGTGGTCATTAGTAATAAAATAAATCGACTTAATGACTGATTTTGTTTGGGTTTGGTCATAGCTGTCTAGTGTTGTTAACTCATGCCGCTATGATATGAGTTCTTTAGCTATAACAAAAATGATATTATTTTATAGAATCTATACAAATAATGTATTTAAGGTGCGTAATGGATATTAAAACATTAAAAAGTTTTGTCAGCGTGGCTAAGCATCAGAGTTTTTCAGAAGCGGCCAAAGAGCTACACACCGTGCAACCTGCAATAAGTAGGCATATTGCACAGCTCGAAAGCGAGCTTGGTGTTGTGTTGTTTATAAGAAATTCACGCGATGTTGCAATAACTCAAGCGGGTGAGCAGCTATTAAAAGATGCACGCGCTATTTTGGCTCTAGCTGAGAAAGCTAAAACTCAGGTTAAACGTGCTCACAACGGGCAGGTAGGTACACTTAATATTGCGCACTTAAGCTCGGCATGTTTAACCTTTATGGCAGCACTGGTTCGAAAATATAAACAGCAATACCCAAGCGTGCACGTTACATTGTTTGAAATGACTGCAACTGAGCAGATACATGCGTTTAAAAACGATTTAATTGATGTGGGTTTTTCACGGCCTTTACCTGATTCAATTAATGATGAATTTGTAAGTCATACTATTTATGTAGATTCATTGGTGGCCATCGTTAATCAAAACCATGCGCTGGCAAATTATAAAAATATTGATTTAGCTAAACTAAAAAATGAGCCATTTATTATTTTTAATAGAGAGGAAGCACTTGGTCTTTTTGATGAAACCATTTTGCAATGCAAACAAGCTCATTTTTCACCGAACATTATTAGCCAACCTAGGCACATGCAAACATTAGTTACTGAAGTGGCTGCTGGCCTTGGTGTGGCAATTGCGCCTTATTGCGTACGTAAATTATATAGTGAAGGGTGCCATTTTATAAAACTGAGCGACGTACTCACTCAAATCCCGGTGCTATTACAAATTAAAAAAGCAGATACCAATGCGGCTGTTAATGCATTTGTTGAAATAGCCTTAAATGCAAAATCGAGTATTGAAAAAAGTATGGCGGAATAAAAAAAGCCCAGTTAAAAAAGTTAAAAGGGCTAAAAGGGTTGTGCTTAGGGAAGTTGTAGTCGTTTTTAAACTTATATTTAGAGCTTATATTTAGAACTTATATCTAAAACCAAATGCTATACCGTCATCTTCCGACTGCTCCATTTGTGCTTGTTGATCGTCGTTATCACTTTCAAAGTGGCTAAAGTCTTTACGCGCTTCTACGTAGGCAATAGTGTCTTCGTCAATTAAGTAGTGAAGGCCAATAACAGCAAACTGACGCTTAAATACATCGTCTGGATCGGCGTTAAAGTTTGGCTGAATTACGTAGTCATCACCGGCATCAAATACGTTGTAGGCAATAAAAGGGCGAAAATCGTTATCAAAGCGGTAAGATGCAAATGTTTCTACACCTATTGCGTCATCAATTAAGCGACCAATATTATCGGTGTCGTGGTTTTTGTTTTTATTTACGTTGGCAGCAACGTATAGGCCGGGCTTATCAATGTTGCCCCACATAATGCCTGCACCGTAAATTAAATCTTCAACATTGCGAGTAGAACCATCGCCAAACGTTAAATCAAACTCGCCACGGTTAATACCCGCTGTAAGCGTGAGCATATCGGTAGGGGTATATGTTACAGATGCACCAAATGTGTAGTTAAATTCAACTTCTTGGGCTGCACTATCGCCAGAGTTCCATAGCGTTTCGCATTCTTCTTCTGAAATATCGCTTACGTCACAGGTATAAAATTCGCTGTTTTTAAGCTGCGCTTGTACTGCAAAACTAAAATCGTTATAGCTATTGCGGTACTGCACTAACTTATCACCACGGCCAGTGCCATTTACAGCGCCATCGTCTTTGTTATAGGTGTAAACGCCAGCTGCATTACCATCCCATACAAAGCTATTATTTGTGCCATAAACTACGTCGTACCATGCACCCCATTGTTTACCAATGGTAAGTTGACCGTACTTTTCGTGTGAAAGGCCTGCGTAACCTAAACGGTTATACAAAAACTCGTCCTGAATTGATTCAAAACGATTATTATAAATTATATCGCTGCTGCCAACAGGGTTTACACCCCATTCTACGAGTGCAAGGGCAGTCCAGTCTTTCTTGAGCTTTCGGGTAAAGCCAAAGTTAATGCGCGAAGTACCGTTAACAACTTCGGTTTCGTTTTGTGTGTTAATTACACGCACATCAAGATATCCACCTACTTTTAGAGTGTTTTTATCATCTTTGTATAACTCTACCGCCGAAACAGCGGGTGCTAATACAATACTTGCGCTAATCAGTGTCGCTAATTTTTTGCTCATCTTGTGTGTTGCCCTGTGTAAATTTCAGTGTTTTTACGTAGGTAAAAATTCAGGTTCGAAGATTAACAAAGCAATAAACGGCTCAAAAGTGAAAAAAAATCAACAAAATTGGACGGCAAACTTAATTGACATTCACTCGAGGTTAATTTTGCTTTTCAGGTGTTGCTGAGGTTTGTTTTTTTAGTTGTTTTGTAGGTAAAAAGGATTGGTAATAAGTGGTGTGTTAAAATTCTAATTTGAATTAATTTCATCTTGATTAAAAAATAGCGACTAGTGCAAAAGCTCTAAAAGTGCTTTATTTTCATAAATATAACTTTTTATTGTTATAGGTTGTACAAAAATGAGTTAAGTAAACACACAAACACGTTAAAAGTGTTTTTACTCTAATTTATATACCAAATTCTAAACATTCATATCGGTTTATTATGAATGTATTTATGAATTTTAATTTATCTAAGTTGAATAACAATTTGCAAAAACACTAAATTTAATTTGTTATTTTAATTACGAGTAGCTCAGCGATAATAATTGCCTTGAACGACGTGGTTTGCCATTAAACTTTCATAGAAAAACAGGCCATTTTGGTTTAAACTGCGCGCAATTTAATTACATCCTTACTCCCTTGGAGGGTAGCGCTATTATTAGTACAGCTAATGTCACCATGCAATTTGGTGCTAAACCATTATTTGAAAATATCTCAGCAAAATTTGGCGATGGAAACCGTTACGGTTTAATTGGCGCAAATGGTTGTGGTAAATCAACATTTATGAAAATTTTAAGTGGTGAGCTTGAAGCGTCTTCAGGTAATGTAAGTACTGATCCAAATGAACGCGTTGCTAAACTAAACCAAGACCAGTTTGCCTACGAAGAATACTCAGTAATTGATACTGTTATTATGGGTCATAAAGAACTGTGGAAAATTAAACAAGAACGCGACCGTATTTACTCTTTACCAGAAATGAGTGAAGACGATGGTATGAAAGTAGCCGATCTTGAAACTGAATTTGCTGAAATGGATGGTTACTCTGCTGAATCTAAAGCAGGTGAACTATTATTAGGCGTAGGTATTGGTACTGAGCAACACTTTGGCCCAATGTCAGAAATTGCACCTGGTTTTAAACTACGCGTGCTACTTGCACAGGTGTTGTTTTCAGACCCAGATATAATGCTACTTGATGAGCCTACCAATAACTTGGATATTTACACTATCAAGTGGTTAGAAGATGTATTAAACCAACGCGACTGTACCATGATAATCATTTCGCATGACCGTCACTTTTTAAACTCTGTGTGTACTCACATGGCCGATATTGACTACGGTGAGCTACGTATTTACTCAGGTAACTACGACGAATACATGTTTGCAGCAACGCAAGCACGTGAGCAGCTACTTAGCGAAAACGCGAAAAAGAAAAACCAAATTGCTGAACTTCAACAGTTTGTATCTCGTTTCTCTGCTAACGCATCTAAAGCTAAGCAAGCTACATCGCGCGCTAAACGTATCGACAAAATTCAGTTAGACGAAGTTAAAGCGTCATCACGTCAAACGCCGTTTATTCGTTTCGACCAAGAAAAGCAGTTATTCCGTAACGCGCTTGAAATGAACAATTTAACGCAAGGTTTTGACGACAATACGTTATTTTCTGGCCTTGAAGGTTTAGTAGAAGTTGGCGAACGTATTGCTATTATTGGTGAAAATGGTGTTGGTAAAACAACATTACTTAATACATTAGCAGGGCGCTTAGCACCTAAAGCCGGTGAGTTTAAGTTCTCAGAAAATGCGAACATTGGTTACTACGCGCAAGATCACGCAGATGAGTTTGCAACCGACATGAACTTGTTTCAGTGGATGGAGCAATGGCAACAAGAAGGCGACGACGAGCAAGTGGTTCGTAGCTTCTTAGGTCGTATGCTGTTCTCTCAAAACGATATTAAAAAGTCAGTTAAAGTAATTTCAGGTGGTGAGCAAGGCCGCATGCTGTTTGGTAAAATTATGATGCATAAACCAAACATATTGCTAATGGATGAGCCAACCAACCACATGGATATGGAATCTATTGAAGCGCTTAACTTAGCACTTGAAGCCTACGAAGGTACATTAATGTTTGTATCGCACGATCGTCAATTTGTATCATCGGTAGCTACCCGGATTTGGGAAGTTAAAGATGGTAAAATCATTGACTTTAGAGGCAACTACGCAGAATACCTAGCGAGTAAAGAAGCTTAATTAGCTATTTACCCGTTAACCCTAAAAAGCCATGTTTAAACATGGCTTTTTTTGTTTTTGTGGCTTTGTATTAGTCGCAATTAATATGGCTTTGGGTATAATACCCGGCTTAAACAGGACATAAGTCCGCTATTTTAAAAATACATTACTGAGGAGTATTTATGACTGTTGGCATTATTATGGGTTCTAAATCAGATTGGCCAACCATGGAACATGCAGCACTTATGCTTGAGCATTTTGGCATTAAGTACGAAACTAAAGTCGTGTCTGCACACCGCACTCCTCAATTACTTGCTGATTACGCAAGTTCAGCCGCAGAACGCGGTATTAAAGTTATTATTGCTGGCGCTGGCGGCGCGGCTCATTTACCAGGTATGGCTGCTGCTTTTACATCGCTTCCTGTACTGGGCGTGCCTGTAAAATCAAAAGCATTAAATGGTGTTGATTCACTTTTATCTATTTGCCAAATGCCTAAAGGCGTTGCAGTGGGCACACTTGCAATTGGTGAGCCGGGCGCAGCAAACGCAGGTTTACTAGCCGCACAAATTTTAGGGTGTCAAAATCCAGAAATTTTTGCAAAAATTGAAGCGTTTCGTAAAGCTCAAACCGACACTATATTAGCTAATCCAAACCCTGCAGAGTAATAATGAATATTTTAATATTAGGTGCAGGGCAACTTGCACGTATGATGAGTCTTGCAGGCGCGCCGCTTAATTTAAATGTGGTTGCATACGATGTAGGCAGCAAGCAAATTAAGCATCCGCTAACTGGTGAGGTTTATAGCACGTCACTTGAGCAAGCAATATTAAACGCTGATGCAATTACTGCAGAGTTTGAGCACATTCCTGATGACGTACTAACACTTTGCTGTAACAGTAATAAGTTCTACCCTGGGAAAGCCGCTATTAAAACCGGTGGCGATCGCTCGCTTGAAAAAGCATTGCTTGATAAAACAAACGTAACTTGTGCGCCGTATCAATTAATTACTGAAAAAGCGCATCTAGAACACGCAGTTAAAACCCTAGGCAAGCCACTTGTTATTAAAACATGCCAAGCGGGTTACGATGGAAAAGGCCAATGGCGTTTAAAATCGGATAGTCAAATAGACGAAATTTGGTCACAAATGTCTGATTTTATTGCATCGGGCACCGAGCTTGCGCCACATACAATTATTGCAGAAAAAATGATCCCGTTTGATCGTGAAGTATCTATTATTGGTGCGCGCGATAAACACGGTAACGTTGCTATTTATCCGCTAACAGAAAACGAGCACACCAATGGTGTATTAACGCTTTCTATTGCCGGTAAAAATAATCACAGAGTTGAAGCGCAAGCAAACGATGCATTTACAAAAATAGCAAACGAGCTTAACTACGTTGGCGTATTAGCAATTGAGTTTTTTGATGTACAAGGCACGTTACTGGTTAACGAAATTGCACCGCGTGTACATAACTCAGGCCACTGGACGCAACAAGGCTGCCATTGCTCACAGTTTGAAAACCACATGCGTGCTGTTGCAGGTTTGCCGCTTGGCAATACAGAGCTTAAACACATTACCGCGATGATAAACGTACTAGGGCAACCTAATATCCCAGCTGACGTACTAAAATATGCAGATGTGACTAGCCACTGGTACGGTAAAACTGCAAAACCAGGTCGTAAAATGGGCCATATAAACGTATCGGCCACTAGCATGAACGATCTAGCAGATAAATTAGGTGAGCTTACTGAATATCTACCTGAGCAAGATTATCCAGGTATTTTAAAAGCGGCGGCAAATTTAATCCTTCATTAAATGGCTAACCGTTTTATTAAATGCCGAGCTTGCTCGGCATTTTTTTTGTACTTAAAAAAAGCGCAAGGTTACCTAGATTGTGAAATAATGATTGAGTCTAAAATTTTACAGTGAAATTATTTAATGAAACTTAAAGCAATTTATAGCGCACTACTTGTTGCCGCTTCTTTTAGTCCTTTTTTTAGTAACAGTGCATTTGCATCAGACTCTCTTCGTGTTGCTACTTTTAATGTAAGTATGGATGCAACTAATCACACACCTAAAGGTGAGCAAGTTAAAAGTGATGCTTTAGTTAATGCACTTAAAGCAAACCACCAGCAAATTAAGAATATAGCGGAAATTATTCAACGTGTTCGCCCTGACATTATTTTACTTAACGAATTTGATTACATCCCAAAAGAGCAGGGAATTGAATACTTTAATAAGCATTATTTAAATGTAGGTCAGCAAAAAAAAGCCGCTATTAATTACCCTTACTCTTATATTGCCCCTGTAAATACAGGCCTAGCCACTGAGTTTGATTTAGATAACGATGGCAAGAAAAATGGCGTGATGGGCGATGCACAAGGTTTTGGCTTTTTTGAAGGCCATTACGGTATGGCTATTTTGTCAAAATACCCAATCGATTTTGATAAAGTAAGAACCCTTCAAACCTTTAAATATAAAGACATGCCAAATGCACAAATGCCCGTAATGCCTAAAACAGGCGAAAACTGGTATAACGCACAAGAATGGCAAGCACTTAGACTTAGCTCTAAATCGTTTTGGGATTTACCTATTAACGTAAATGATAAAACCATTCATGTTATTGCATCTCACCCAACACCCCCTGTATTTGACGGTGAAGAGGATAGAAACGGCAAACGTAACCACGATGAAGTAAGGTTAATTGCCGATTACGTTTCAAACGCTAAGTATATTTACGATGATAAAGGCGAAAAGGGCGGTTTAAAAACTTACTCTCGGTTTGTTATTTTAGGCGATTTAAACGCCGCACCAGAGGGTGATAAAGCCCGCACAAATACCACCGACCAACTACTTAAAAACCCATTGATAAACGCTCACTTTGTTCCAAAAAGTGAGGGCGCTAAAGAGCAGTATGATGTGCCTTATGCACAAAATTACAGTGCTAATTGGCAAGCGCGTGTTGATTACGTTTTACCGTCAAACTACGGCTTAAAAGTTAAAGACGGTGGTGTGTTTTGGCCAACTAAAACGAGCAATGAATATCGTTTAATTAAAGACAGAAACGCATCGAGCGATCATCGACTGGTGTGGCTTGATTTAATCGTTGAATAACGCCTATTAACAGGGGATGCGCTAGTAAACTGAGCTTTACCCTGTTTAATGGCTATTTATCTTAAAAAATTGCAATAACTTGAGTGCTTCTGCTTAAATACGGCTTAATTATAATAACCGTATAGAAGCACTATGATTTTTAATTTTTCTTCATCTAAAACGTTAGTGGCCTTAGCTGTTGCCTCAAGTGTCATGCTTGCAGGTTGTAGCGCGACCGCTAACACCTCATCAACACAGCAAAGTGCTTTACCAGCAACATCGGTTGCTGCGGTTGTAAACACGCCAGCAGATATCGGCTCACAAAAAATAACGTTAGAACAAGCAATGGCCGATCCTGATTGGATGGGCAATCAACCAGAGAGCGCTTATTGGGCTAGCGATTCGGCTACTATTATTTATGCTCAAAAAGAGCAAGGTAATACACTACGCGATTTATTTAGCCAATCGGTTACTAGCCAAACAGCAGAGCAGGTAGCACTTAATAAACTTCATACTGTGGGTTCAAATAAAGCTGTTTATTCAAAAAATAAAACAATGGCGGCCTACACGTTTAAAGGCAATGTGTTTGTTAAAAACCTAAAAACCGGTGAACTTAAACAAATTACAGCGACATCAGCAAGCGAATCTAAACCACAATTTTTAAATAATGGCGATTTAGTTTACCGCCAAGGCAATGTATTTTTTAAAGTTGATTTAAAAACAGGCTTAACGAGCGAGCTTGCTAACTTAAAACTTGGTGATGAGCCAAAAGGGATTGAAGAGCCAAGCACGTATATTGCTAAAGAGCAGCATAAATTGATTAAGTTTGTGGCGCTTCAACAAAAAAACAAAAAAGATAAGCAAACACGTAATGAGCAAATTAATGAACAAAACGATTCAATTGCTAACACGGCTTACTACTTAGGTGATGGTAATAAAGTTGCAGAAGCACAGCTTTCGCCAAATGGTGATGCGCTGTTAGTCGTTGTACAAAAGCAAACAGATTGGCGCGGTGATGGCGATATTATGCCTAACTACATTACAAATGACGCCACTATAGAACCTAAAAAAGCACGCCGCCGTGTAGCCGATGCTAAAGAAGAAACCTCAAAGCTTGTGTACATCAATTTAACTAACAAAGAGCAAACATCACTTAGCTTTAATACCTTACCGGGCTTTGATGAAGATGTTTTAGCCGCAGTTAAAAAAGAAAACTATGCACGTGATGGTAAAACATATAAGTCTAAAAAGGCGCCTCGTGGCATTAACCTTATTATGGACTGGGGGTTTGAGCAAAGCCCAATAGTATGGAACGATGACGGCTCGCAAGTAGCTGTCATGCTTGAAGCATGGGACAACAAAGACCGCTGGCTTGCTACCGTTGATTTTAAAAACAACAAACTTGTCTCGCACCATCGCCTGCATGACGATGCATGGATTGCTTACGCGTTTAACGACTTTGGTTGGTTACATAACTCAAACACGCTTTATTACCTATCGGAAGAGTCAGGTTACAGCCAGCTTTATAAAAAACCAATTAACGGCAAAGCAACTGCGCTAACACAAGGCCAATTTGAGGTTTCTAACTTAACGCTTGCCAGCGATGACAGCGCAATTTATTACAAAGCGAATGTTGAGCACCCAGGCCTGTACGAAATTTACCGTGTTAACCCACAAACAGGTAATAGCGAGCAAGTTACTGACTTAAATGGCATGACTGATTACACGTTAAGCCCAGATGAAACTAAGTTACTCCTTAAGCACTCTACAATTACCATGCCTAATGAGCTTTACGTAGCTGACGCTAAAGCAAATACAAAAGCCACGCGCTTAACGCATACTGTGTCGGATGAGTTTTTAGCTAAAAAGCTAACAGCCCCTAAAATTGTTGCTGTGCCATCGAGCCATACAGATCAACCGATATACGCAAAAGTGTACTACCCAGCTGATTACGTAGAAGGTGAAGTAGGTAAAAACCGCAAAGCGGTTATTTTTAATCACGGCGCGGGTTACTTACAGAATTCACATATGGGGTTTTCGGTTTATTTTCGTGAATTTATGTTCCATTCATTGCTCGCTGATGAAGGTTACATAGTAATGGATATGGATTACCGCGCATCTAAAGGTTACGGCCGTGATTGGCGCACCGCGATTTATCGTCAAATGGGCACACCTGAAACACAAGATTTAGCCGATGGCGTTAAATGGATGGCGCAAAATGCCAATGTTGATACCAAAGCAGTCGGCACTTATGGCGGCTCATATGGCGGCTTTATGACCTTTATGGCATTGTTTACCGCGCCTGAGTTATTTCAATCGGGTGCGGCACTACGACCTGTTACCGACTGGGCACATTACAACACAGGTTACACGGCTAATATATTAAACCATCCTGATGTTGACCCGATTGCATATGAGCGCAGCTCACCAATTTATTACGCTGAGGGTTTAAACAAACGTTTACTCATTAATGCACCCATGGTTGACGATAACGTGTTTTTTCAAGACTCAGTGCGTTTAGTACAGCGCTTAATAGAGCTTGAAAAGCAAAACTTTGAAACAGCTATATTTCCTGTTGAACCACATGGCTTTGTACAGCCTTCAAGCTGGTTAGACGAATACCGACGTATTCATAAGTTATTTAAAGAAACGCTTTAATCTTTAATTCTTAAAGTATAAAAACAAAAACGCCGCATTGGTTTAGTTAACCAATGCGGCGTTTTTATTGGGTTGAACAAAATCTAACTTTATTTTTTATTTTTAAAGTTCTTTTTAAAGAGCTCTATAACCAGTGGTATGGCAAGCAGAGTCCCGCCAATTACACCAATTAAATGTGCGTCAATAGCCACAGTGGAGTTAATAAGCTTTCCTATATCAGCATTAGGGCCGCTAAATTGCTCAAACGCTATTTTAATCCATACGCCTACAAATAATAAATAACCAGACTTAAGCCCTACAGTTATATCTTTAACTGCCCCCAAAATAATTACACCATGCAGCAGAGCACTTAATCCGGTGTAAATATGTATGCTTGGGCAAAACCAGTACACGCCGAGCCCACACCACAGTGCTAGCGCACTTGTGTTAAAAGCGTAGCGAGTAGGTGATGTGTATTCGCCATGTAAAAGCCATATTAATAAAACACCACTGGCATTTAATCCCAAATGAGCCCAATTAGCATGAACAAATTGGCTAGAAAAGATTCGCCACAGTTCGCCTTCGTCAATTAAGCTTCGGTTAAATTCAAGTAAATTATTTAAATCAAATGCAGCAAAAATGGTACTAAATAGCAGCAGAATAATAGGCGGTAATATATAACGAGGTTGAATAGGTAAATTAAGCATTTTATTATATTTTTTTAGTCAAAATTTTTGCATATTGTGCCCGTTTAACTTTAAGATGCCAAATACAACTACGTAATTAAGTGTTTTTAGTATTTTTATGCATTTTAAACTTAACTCATTATTTGCCATTGGACTGTGCGCAGTATCACTGCCTTCATTTGCACAGCAAGCAACTCAAATTGAAACTCGCGAACCTGAAGCCGCTACTGGATTAATCCATAAAAAAGTAGTGCAAGGTGATAAATACATGGTTGCTGCGGCAAATCCATATGCCTCAAGAGCCGGTCAACAAATTTTAGCCCAAGGCGGCAGTGCCGTAGATGCTGCCATTGCTACTCAACTAGTGCTTACTTTAGTTGAGCCGCAATCGTCAGGTATTGGCGGTGGTACATTTATGATGTACTACAACAAAGCAAACAATAAGCTGACTAGTTTTGATGGCCGCGAAACAGCACCTGCAAATGCAGACGAAACGCTGTTTTTAGATAAGCACGGTAAAGCCGTTAAATGGATTGAAGCAGTAGTAGGTGGGCGCTCTGTTGGTGTACCTGGTATTTTACATGCCTTTGCAAGCGCGCATAAGCAATACGGTATCTTGCCGTGGGAAGAACTTTTTAAACCAGCTATTGAACTTGCAGAGCAAGGCTTTGTAATTTCGCCGCGTTTACATGGTTTATTAGCACGCCAGTTAAACCCAGGCGTGTTGAGTATGCCTATTATTAACGAATATTTTTACCCAAATGGTAAATTAATCGAAGCGGGTAGCGTTAAAAAGAATCAACCACTTGCTGATTTATACAAAGACATTGCAAAGCAGGGCATTGATGCATTTTACAAAGGCGAAAACGCTAAACAAATGGTTAATGCTGTACAGCACTCTAAAGTTGCCCCTGGTAAATTAAGTGTGCAAGATTTAGCAGATTACAAAAGTAAAGAACGCGATGCGGTATGTATACAATACCGTGCTTATAACGTGTGTTCTATGGCGCCACCAAGTAGTGGCGGTGTAGCAGTACTACAAATGCTTGGCCTACTTGAGCATAAAGATATGAGTGCACTTAAACCAAATGGCGAAAAAGCGATTCATTACTTTAGCCAAGCTTCGCGTATTGCATTTGCCGATCGCGATATGTACATGGGCGATCCCGATTTCACTCAAGTACCTACCAAAGAGCTTTTAAACAAAGATTACATTGCCTCACGCGCTAAATTAATTACCGAAACAGACCGAAAAGCCGTAGCCGGTAATCCAGTAGGGTACTTAAGTTATGCAATGGATGATTCATACGAGTTACCTTCTACTTCGCATGTCTCTATTGTAGATAGTAAAGGTAATGCCGTTTCGATGACCAGTTCAATTGAAATGGCGTTTGGCTCTACGGTTATGGTTAATGGCTTTATTTTAAATAACCAACTAACTGACTTTTCGTTATCGCCACGTAAAAACGGTAAGCTTGTAGCAAACCGTGTAGAGGCTGGTAAACGCCCGCGTAGCTCTATGTCACCGGTAATGGTATTTAATAAAGATGGCAGCTTACGTTTAATTGTAGGCTCACCTGGCGGTAGTCGTATCATAGATTACGTTGCACAAGTTGTTGTGGGTGTTATTGACTGGAATTTATCAGCACAAGACGCTATTAACTTACCGCGTACAACAAATCGTAACGATTACACCAGCCTTGAAAAAGGCACAACCATTGAAGCCATTGCGCCTGCGCTTACTAAACGCGGCCACAATGTACGTATTATTGATTTAAACTCAGGCTTACACGCAGTTGAAGTTAAAAATAATACCTTATATGGTGGTGCCGATCCGCGCCGTGAAGGTGTTGCGTTATCTGATTTAACTGATAATAACGCCACTATACAATTTTAAATTATGTATAATATGCATGTGGGCAGTGAAGCCCGCATGTATTTTCTCTCAATGGTCTGACTAGCTTAATTGTCGTTGCAATTAAACCTTTAACACTGATAATGACAGATCATAACTTAAGACTCCGTTAAAGCCTGGAAATATGACAACTAATACTGATCCTAACTACTTATATATTCATCATTCTGGCCCTGGCCTAATTGAAACACCGCTATTAAATAAAGGCAGTGCCTTTAGTAAAAAAGAACGCGAAAATTTCAATCTTGCTGGTTTACTTCCTCCTCGCTTTGAAACAATAGAAGAGCAAGTTGAGCGTTGTTATCAGCAGTATTCTAGCTTTACCGACAACCTTAATAAGCATATTTACTTACGTGCGATTCAAGATAACAACGAAACACTTTACTACCGTTTAGTGCGTGATCATCTTGAAGAAATGATGCCAATCATTTACACGCCTACAGTTGGCGACGCTTGTGAAAAATTCTCAGACATTTATCGCAGCGCACGTGGCTTATTTATTTCGTATGAAGATCGTTACCAAATTGACGACATTTTACGCAACGCTACCAAAGGTAAAGTAAAAGTTATTGTTGTAACCGATGGCGAGCGTATTTTAGGCCTAGGCGATCAGGGTATTGGTGGCATGGGTATCCCAATTGGTAAATTGTCACTTTACACTGCGTGTGGTGGTATAAGCCCAGCATACACATTGCCTGTAATGCTTGATGTGGGTACTAATAACGAAAAGCTTTTAAACGATCCTATGTACATGGGTGCACGCCATAAGCGTATTGCTCAAGACGAATACGATGAGTTTTTAGATTTATTCATTAAAGCGGTTAAACGTCGCTGGCCAAATGTATTACTTCAGTTTGAAGATTTTGCACAACCAAATGCAATGCCGTTACTTAAGCGCTACCGCAATGAAATTTGTAGCTTTAACGATGACATTCAAGGTACTGCGGCTGTAACGGTCGGTTCTTTACTTGCTGCGTGTCGTGTTAAAAATTCAACCCTAAGCCAACAAAAAGTAGTTTTTGTGGGTGCAGGTTCTGCTGGTTGTGGTATTGCTGAGCAAATTATTAGCCAAATGGTTTTTGAAGGTATTACAGAAGCTCAAGCGCGTAGCCAAGTATTTATGGTTGACCGTTTTGGCCTACTTTCAGAGGGTATGGAAGGCTTACGCGATTTCCAACAAGCACTTGCACAACCGCAAGGCTCGTTAAGTGATTGGACTTACAGCGGTGAATACGCATCACTTCTTGATGTTATGCACTGTGCACAACCAGACATTTTAATTGGTGTTTCAGGCCAACCTGGTTTGTTTACTGAGCAGGCTATTCGTGCAATGCACGCCGGTTGTGAACAGCCAATTATTTTCCCATTGAGTAATCCATCTAAGCAGGTAGAAGCGCATCCTGCTGATGTGATTAAGTGGACTGACGGTAAGGCGCTTGTTGCAACAGGTAGCCCGTTTGATCCGGTTGAACACAACGGTGAAATTTTCCCAATCCCACAATGTAACAATAGCTATATTTTTCCTGGTATTGGTTTAGGGGTTATTGCCGCTAAAGCGACACGCATTACAGATGCTATGTTAAGTGTGTCTAGCGAAATGCTTGCAGAGTCGTCGCCGCGTGCAAACACAGGTAAAGGCAGTTTATTACCAGCCTTAACTGAAATTGAAACGCTAAGTAAGCGTATTGCATTTGCCATTGCTAAAAAAGCAATCGAAGAGGGCGTTGCTCTTGAGATTACTGATGATGCGTTATGGGCAGAAATCGACAAAAATTACTGGTTACCAAAATACCGTAACTATAAACGTTGTAGTGTTTAATTAGGTTTATACGTAATTAAAAATAAATAACGTTGTAGGCACAGTTACAACGCTTAACAAAAAACAGGCAATTGCCTAATGCCAGTCAGTTAAGCTGACTGGCATTTTTCTTTTTATGGGGATACTTAGATGGTTTTGGCTTAACCCATCGGGGATATCTTCTA
>NZ_WTLA01000033.1:0-37535 GCF_011378845.1 Pseudoalteromonas sp. Z9A4 | reverse complement strand
TGTTTTGGTGTTGTGAAGAATCAAACTGAATATCAGCCCCAAGCTATTTAAAGAAAGCTTGAGGCTGGTTAGAAGAGATGGTATCTACGAAATCCCCTTGGTGTTAATGCTGAATAAACACTACAACGTCCTTGTCACAAATCCATCAATTCACTCGGGCAGCTTTAAAAATACAGCTATCACTTCTTCGTTATCGTCACTTGTGGCTTGTCGTAGTCACTGTAATCAATACTTACTATGTACGTGCCTTTTATTGCTGGTGTGAAACTAAAGTAGTTATAAATAGTATTACAGTCTGCGATAGCTGGCTGGCCGAGTATTAGTTTTTGCCCTGCTGGTTGTGCGTCGCTATAGCCACAGTTGTAACCCTCGCTAAAATCGGCATCCGCTATTTTAAATTCATATACTTTACCTGGCGTACTAAATTTAACTTCTGCTTGATAAAGCGCAGGACCAACTGGCGCAAACTGATATTGGGGTTCTGCATCCCACAATGTAAAGTCGCCACGTAAGTAAATTGTGCGATCAAGCTCTTGCTGTGGCAATACATCATTAATTGAAATTTGGCTTGTACAGGCAGTCAGTAAACCAGCAATTGCTAAGGTTAAAATTCGTTTCATAGAAATCATCAATGGGGTTTCCTTTGCATACAGTGAAAACTAAAAAGCCAGCAAAACGCTGGCTTTTAAAATTGTTAATCGGTGTTATTTTTGTAAAACAGAAATATCTGCAATACCTAAAAACAATCCGCTTAACTGGCTTAGCAGCGCAAGACGATTTTGCTTAACAGCTTCATCGTCGGCCATAACCATTACGTTGTCAAAAAAGTTATCAACACTTTCACGAATACCTGCCAATTGGCTTAATGCTTCTTGGTAGTTTCCATCTGCGTAAAGTGGTGCAAGGTCAGTGGCAAATTTTGCTACTTGTGATGCCAATACTTTTTCAGCGTCGTCGCTTAATAAGCTCTCATCAACATTACCTTGGCTGGTGATGTCGTTTTTAGCCAGAATATTACCTACACGCTTATTAGCTGCTGCAAGCGCTTCTGCTGCGTCTAATGTGCGGAAGTGGCTTACGGCTTTAACACGGCGATCAAAATCAACAGGTTTAGTCGGACGACGTGCAAGCACTGCTTGAATTACGTCTACTTCAATACCTTCGTCTTGATACCAAGCACGGAAGCGCCCTAGCATAAATTCAAATACGTCAGTTGATACATTTAAGTTAGTTAACTTGTCGCCAAACAATGTTTGCGATTTAGCTACTAGGTCTAAAATATCAAGTGGTAGTTCTTTTTCTACCATAATGCGAAGTGCACCAATAGCAGCACGACGAAGAGCAAATGGGTCTTTGTCACCCTTAGGTGCTTGGCCTATACCAAAAATACCCACCAGCGTATCAAACTTATCAGCAATCGCTACTGCGCAGCTAATTAAATTTGTAGGTAAGTTGTCGCCTGCAAAGCGTGGCATGTACTGCTCGTTTTGCGCTAAGGCTACATCTTCGGCTTCACCATCGTGGCGAGCGTAATGCATTCCCATTACACCTTGCACGTCGGTAAATTCCATTACCATTTCAGTCATTAGGTCAGTTTTACTTAATAAGCCTGCACGCTGTGCTAGGTCTTTGTCAGCACCTAATTGCTCAGCAATATAACCTGCAAGCTCACTAATGCGCTCAGACTTATCTTTAAGCGTACCAAGTTGCTTTTGGAACAATACGCTATCAAGCGATTCTAATCGGCTTTCTAGGGTTTTCTTTTTATCTGTTTCAAAGAAGAACTGTGCATCAGCTAAACGCGGGCGCACTACTTTTTCGTTACCAGAAATAACCACACTTGGATCTTTACTTTCTATGTTAGATACAAACAAAAACTTATTTAAAAGCTTGCCGTTTTGATCTAATAACGGGAAGTATTTTTGATCGTCTTTCATGGTGTAGATTAACGCTTCGGCTGGTACATCTAAAAATGCTTCTTCAAATGTTGCCGTTAAAGTAACTGGCCACTCTACAAGTGATGTTACTTCTTCTAGTAAATCTTCATCCATAGCAACAACAGCGTTAACTGCTTTTGCAGCCTCTTCTATTTGCGTACGAATTTGCGCTTTACGTTGTTCGTAATCAGCAATAACGTAAGCAGATTTAAGTACGTCAAAAACGTCATCTGCATGGTTTATGCTAATTTTTTCTGGGTGGTGAAAGCGATGACCCTGAAGCTGGTTAGTTATTTGCTTACCAAGAATTTCGCCTTCAAGTAACTCATCACCAAACAAAATAGTTACCGTATGCACTGGTCGAATAAATTGTGTTTTATTCGCGCCCCAACGCATTGGCTTAGGAATTGGTAATTTAGCCAACGCTTTAGTAATTGCACCTGTCATTAGCGTTTTAGTTTCTTGCCCAGCTACTTTAGCAATGTGCAATAACCATGCGCCTTTGTCTGTTTCGAGTGTTTGTGCGTCTTTTACTTCAATACCACAACCACGTGCCCAACCCATTGCTGCTTTTGTTGGGTTACCGTCACCGTCAAATGCTGCTTTAGTAGCTGGACCACGTTTTTCAACTTCTTTGTCTTGTTGCTTAGCTTCAAGCGCTTTTACTTGTAGACCTAAACGACGAGGCGATGCATACCAGCTTACGCCTTGGTGTGCTAATTCTAGTGTTTCAAGCTCTGCAGTTAAGTTTGCAGCAAAGGCTTCTGCTAATTTACGCAGTGCTTTTGGTGGCAACTCTTCTGTGCCAATTTCTACTAATAAATTTTGTGCTGACATACTTACTTATCCTTACACAGCGGGAAACCAAGCGCTTCGCGTTTGTCATAGTAACTTTGTGCACACGCTTTTGATAACGCGCGAACGCGTAAAATATAACGTTGACGTTCAGTTACCGAAATTGCGTGGCGTGCGTCTAGTAAGTTAAATGCGTGCGATGCTTTCATTACTTGCTCGTAAGCCGGTAGTGGTAAGTTTGCTTCAATTAACTTTTGGCTCTCTGCTTCACATTTATCAAACTGAGCAAATAAGTCTTCTACGTTTGCGTGTTCAAAATTGTAAGTAGACTGCTCTACTTCATTTTGATGGAACACGTCGCCGTATGTTACACGCCCTAATGGACCGTCAGCCCATACTAAGTCGTAAATACTATCTACGCCTTGTATGTACATTGCTAAACGCTCTAGGCCGTAAGTGATCTCACCCGTTACTGGTGAACACTCAATACCACCAACTTGTTGGAAGTAGGTAAACTGCGTTACTTCCATGCCGTTTAACCAAATTTCCCAACCTAGGCCCCACGCACCTAACGTAGGTGATTCCCAGTTGTCTTCTACAAAGCGAACTTCGTGAGTTAGTGTATCGATACCCATAGCCGCTAAAGAGCCTAAATAAAGCTCTTGGATGTTATCTGGCGATGGCTTTAAAACTACCTGAAATTGGTAGTAGTGTTGTAAGCGATTTGGATTTTCACCGTAGCGACCATCGGTAGGACGACGACACGGTTGCACGTATGCACTCGCCATTGGCTCTGGACCAATAGACTTTAAAAAAGTTTGCGGGTGAAATGTCCCTGCGCCCACTTCCATATCAAGTGGTTGAATAATGACACAGCCTTGCTGCGCCCAATAATCCTGTAAAGCCAGGATCAAACCTTGAAAGGTTTTTACGTCATATTTTTGCATATTTGGCTTTTTACTATCTAAGAAGTAGCGTGAAAATTACCCTTAGTATACCGTGTGTATACTCAGGTTTTAAGCAGTTTGTGTAATTGAAGAAAATAAAAAAGGAGCCATTAGGCTCCTTTTACTATGTAAGCAATATTTTTTACACGTCTAAGTTAACTACACGTAGTGCGTTCTTTTCAATAAACTCACGACGAGGCTCTACTTGGTCACCCATTAAGGTCGCAAATAATTGATCCGCGCCAACAGCATCTTCGATCGTTACTTGTAACATACGGCGAGCACTAGGATCCATTGTGGTCTCCCAAAGCTGGCTTGGGTTCATTTCGCCCAGTCCTTTATAGCGTTGAATATAGATCCCGCGCTTCGATTCTGTGATCAACCATTCCAAAGCATCCACAAAGTTATCAACAGGTTTTGTTTTCTCACCACGTTGAATATATGCACCTTCGCTAAGGATGTTTGCGATGTTAGTACCAGTCACAGCAATGCGTTGGTAGTCACGTGACGCAATAAAGTCATAATGAAGTACGTGTGCTTTATCTACACCGTGCTGACGAATATTCACAACCGGGTAATACATATTACGCTCAGCATCATGCTCAGTACCAGCATGGAAAATAGTCGCATCTTCATCACGTGCAATCAGGTCGTCAACCAACACTTTAGTCCAAGCAATTACTTTAGCTTCATCTGAAAGGTCATCAGTTTTCAATTCTGTTTGATAAATTAAGCGTTCCATTACCGTGTTAGGGTATTTACGCTTTAAACGCTCAATTACTTTAACTGTGTTTTGATAATCGTGAACGATTTCTTCTAGTGCCTCACCTTCAAGAGCTGGTGCATCTGTACTTGCATACAACGCTGCACCATTAAGAGCAAGCGATGTTAGGTATTCAACTAATGCAGGGTCATCTTTAATATAACGCTCTTGCTTACCTTTTTTCACTTTATAAAGTGGTGGTTGAGCAATGTAAATATAGCCGCGTTCTACAATTTCAGGCATTTGGCGATAGAAGAATGTTAATAGTAACGTACGAATGTGAGAACCATCCACGTCCGCATCGGTCATGATGATGATACGGTGGTAACGTAATTTCTCAGGGTTATATTCGTCACGACCAATACCACACCCTAATGCAGTAATTAGTGTTGCTACTTCTTGTGAAGATAACATTTTATCAAAACGTGCTTTTTCTACGTTTAAGATTTTACCTTTAAGCGGAAGAATAGCTTGGTTTTTACGGTTACGTCCCTGCTTGGCTGATCCGCCAGCAGAGTCCCCTTCCACTATATATAGTTCAGATTGGGCAGGATCTTTTTCTTGGCAATCAGCTAGCTTACCAGGTAAGCCTGCTAAGTCCATTGCACCTTTACGACGTGTCATTTCACGGGCTTTACGCGCCGCTTCACGAGCACGTGAGGCATCAATAATCTTACCTACAACAATTTTGGCATCAGTTGGGTTTTCTAATAAAAACTCAGTGAATTTTTCAGCCATTGCTTGTTCAACTGCAGACTTAACTTCACTTGAAACAAGCTTGTCTTTAGTTTGCGATGAGAACTTAGGATCAGGAACTTTAACACTAACAACAGCCGTTAAGCCTTCACGGGCATCATCACCGGTAGCATTGCTGGTTGTTTTAGCTTTTTTGTTAAAGCCTTCTTTTTCCATGTAGTTATTAAGTGTACGTGTTAGCGCTGATCTAAAACCGGCTAAGTGAGTACCACCATCACGTTGTGGAATATTATTTGTGAAACAGTAAATATTTTCTTGGTATGCATCATTCCACTGCATTGATACTTCAACGCTAATACCATCTTCTTCACGTTCGTGAGTAAAATGGAATACACCTTTATGTATAGGTGTTTTATTACGGTTTAAGTATTCAACGAAAGCTTGAATACCGCCTTCGTATTTAAAGTGGTCAGATTTATTTTCTTCACGTTCATCATTTAAAATGATGCTCACACCTGAATTTAGGAATGAAAGCTCGCGTAAACGCTTGGCTAAAATTTCGTAATGAAAATCTAAGTTTGTGAATGTTTCACCACTTGGCCAAAAACGTAGTTCTGTACCAGTCGTGTCTGATTCACCAATAACAGCTAGAGGTGCATCTGGAACACCCATAGTGTAAAACTGCTCATGAAGTTTACCTTCACGGCGAACTGTAAGTTTTAGCTTTTCTGAAAGTGCATTTACAACAGAAACACCAACACCGTGTAAGCCACCTGATACTTTATAAGAGTTATCATCAAACTTACCACCGGCATGAAGTACAGTCATAATAACTTCGGCTGCTGATACGCCTTCTTCTTCATGGATAGAAGTTGGAATACCACGACCGTTATCTCGTACTGAGACAGAACCGTCTAAGTGAATCGTTACATAAATATCATCACAATGACCTGCTAAGGCTTCATCGATCGAGTTATCAACGACCTCAAACACCATGTGGTGTAAGCCTGTGCCATCATCGGTGTCCCCAATATACATTCCAGGACGCTTTCTTACTGCGTCTAATCCTTTAAGTACTTTAATACTCGACGAGTCATAATTCTCAGACATGGTTAATCCCACTTATCTTGTTATTAGGTTGCCATGTTTCACGTGGAACATTTGTAGTTCTCGTTGCATGGGTTCCACCACAGCAGAAATACTTTCAGACAAAATTGAAGAGATAAAAATTTGAGAACTGCAGTGAGCAAGTAATTGTCCCACTTTCTCTTTTGTATCTTCGCCTAACTCTGAAGGTAGATCATCTATTAGCAATATAGATTGCTTATCTGTCTCTGACTCAATTAAGCTATTTTGCGTAACTTTTAACGCATACAATAGTAACTTTAATTGACCGCGTGAGAATGTATTCTCCACGCTGTTGCCAGCGACACTAAAACTAAAATCGGCCTTATGAGGGCCTTTACTTGTAAACCCTTGGCGAGCATCTCGCTCAAAGTTTTGCTCTAACGCATCTGCAAGAGATTCGGTCTCTTTCCAACCTGCGTTAAAGGTCATTTCTAAATCACGTACAAGCGTTAATTCTGCACACATTTTATCAAAAAACTGCTGCTTAAACCTACTTATATACGCCAATCTTAATTTATTTATTTCTTCAGCCAGTCTAACAAATTCTTTGTCCCAAAACTTAATTTGGTCAAAATAATTCTTGGGCTTAGTTTTTAACAATGCATTACGTTGTTTAAGTACTTTATTGAACGATTGCCATAAAAAAAAGAACTCATGTTCCACGTGGAACAAACCTAAATCTAAAAACTTTCTGCGCTCTTTAGGCCCACCGAAAAATAAAGAATAGCTCTCTGGTGTAATAATTTGCACTGGCATGAGTTGAGCTAGTTCGGATATTTTACGGCTCGCCTTACCTTGAATTTTTAAATTAGTTTCACCCGTTTGGGTTTTACTAATACCAATTGGAATAGATAAGTCGTGTATTGTTTTGCGCCCGTGAATTACAAACTGCTCTTGCTGATGCGCGATAATACTTTTGTGTTTTGGAGTACGAAAAGATTTGCCGTGAGAAAGGTAATAGATAGCCTCTAAAAGGCTGGTTTTTCCGCTGCCGTTTTCACCATATATTATATTAACGCCGTTAACTGGTTCTAGCGTCAGCGCCTCAATATTACGAAAATATTTGAGGCTCAAATGACTTAAGCTCATTATGTATTTATAGTCTTATAAACGCATAGGCATAACAACGTACATTGCTTCTTCATCGCCTGCACCTTCAATTAATGCACTGCTGTTTGAGTCAGCTAATGTAAATAGTACGTCTTCTGTTTTTAATGTGTTTAGTACGTCTAATACGTAAGACACGTTAAACCCTATTTCTAGGTCAGCACCTTCGTAACTTACTTCAACAACTTCTTCAGCTTGTTCTTGCTCTGGGTTGTTGGCCGTAATTTTTAATAAACCGTTTGATAAGTTTAAGCGTACACCACGAAACTTTTCATTAGATAAAATAGACACTCGTTGGAACGCATTACGTAACCATTCTCGGTTAGCTGTAATTACTTTGTCGCCACCACGCGGTAATACACGACGGTAATCGGGAAAACGCCCATCAACCAGTTTACTTGTAAATGTAAACTCAATATCAATAATACGGATATGGTTAGCACCAAACTGAATTGTTACCAATTCATCGTCAGCTACCATAAGGCGCATAATTTCTTGCACACCTTTGCGAGGTATAATTAATTGACGTTGAGTATTAAGCGATTGCGTTAATTGCTTTTGCGCTATAGCTAAACGGTGACCATCTGTTGCTACTGTTTTTATATCGGTATTATCTACTTCAAACGACATACCATTTAAGTAATAACGTACGTCTTGATTTGCCATCGAAAAATGCGTGCTTTCGAGTAACTTACGAAGCTCTAAACGAGTTAGTTGAAATTCAACCTCTCCGTCCCACTCTTCTAAATTAGGAAAATCATCAGCCGATAAAGTCGTTAATGAAAAACGGCTTTTACCACTGGTTAAAAGTAATTGATGCTCTTGCAAGCTTAAAGTAATGTCTGAACCATCTGGTAGACTTTTACAAATATCGAGTAACTTTTTAGCGGGTAACGTTAGTTTTGTATCGGCAATATCATCACCTACAAATACGCCAGAAACTAATTCAATTTCAAGGTCAGTACCCGTCATTGAAAGTTGTCCGTTTTCTACCACTAACAAAACGTTAGATAAAATTGGCAACGTGTGTTTGCGCTCTATTGCGCCCGACACTTGCACCAATGGCTTTAAAAATTGTTGTCTTGATATTGTTATTTGCATAATAAAGTCAGCCCTAAGATGACAATGTTCTTATTAAGTTTTGGTAATCTTCTTTAATTTCGTGGCTTTCGTCACGTAGTGATTTTATCTTACGACATGCATGTAATACGGTCGTATGATCGCGTCCACCAAATGCGTCACCAATCTCAGGTAAGCTGTGATTAGTTAATTCTTTAGATAATGCCATAGCTACTTGGCGCGGCCTCGCTATAGAGCGGCTGCGGCGCTTAGATAACAGATCTGATATACGAATTCGATAGTACTCAGCAACAGTGCGCTGAATATTGTCTATGGTAACCAGTTTATCTTGCAAGGCAAGTAAATCGCGTAGCGCTTCTTTTACAAAATCAATTGAAATTGGACGACCCGTAAAATTAGCATTAGCGATTACACGGTTAAGTGCACCCTCTAGCTCACGAACATTTGAACGTAATTTTTTGGCAATAAAAAAAGCAACTTCGTGTGGTAAGTTAATCTTACTTTGCTGGGCTTTTTTCATTAAAATAGCAACGCGTGTTTCAAGCTCTGGTGGCTCAATCGCAATTGTTAATCCCCAACCAAAACGCGATTTTAGCCTGTCTTCGACCCCTTCAATCTCTTTAGGGTAACGGTCAGAGGTTAAAATAATTTGTTGGTTGCCTTCAAGCAATGCATTAAAGGTATGAAAAAATTCTTCTTGTGAACGCTCTTTGTTAGCAAAAAATTGAATATCATCAATCATTAATGCATCAACACTGCGGTAATAACGCTTAAATTCTTCTATCGCATTATTTTGAAGTGCCTTTACCATGTCTTGAACAAAGCGTTCTGAATGCATGTAAACAATTTTAGCATCTGGCTTATTTGCCATAATGCCATTACCTACTGCATGTAATAAGTGAGTTTTACCTAAACCAGTGCCACCGTATATAAATACAGGGTTAAAAGCAGAGCCAGGATTGTCGGCAACCTGTGTGGCCGCAGCTTTTGCTAGTTGGTTTGATTTACCTTCAACAAAGCTATCAAAAGTATAGTTTTCTTTAATGTTAGATTTGTAACCTGACTTAGGTGCAGGTTCAACAACTGGCTTTTGCTCGCGAGGCTGTTGTTTTGCGGAAGCGTGTGCACTCGGTGCCGATTGAGTTTCTATAACCGTTGCAGCTTGTGCATTTAATAAAGGTTTACTACCTACATCAAAACGTAGTTTTGGTGCTTCAACACCACAAATCTCTACTAGTAATTCGTTAATTCTATTTAGGTACTTTTCTCTCACCCAATCAAGCACAAAGCGATTAGGTGCATAAATCGTCAAGGTATCTTCGGTACTTTCTGCTTGTAGCGGTCTTACCCACATACTGAATTGCTGCGAAGGCAGCTCATCTTGCAATACATATAAACAACTTTGCCAAACCGACAGATACACAGTTAAACTCCCAGAGATATAATTTTTATTCCCGCACATCATTAATGATTATAAATCATACATTTATTGCGTTCAAATGGTCCAATAAGCGACCCAAGACCGCGTATTATGAAGACACTTTATCCACAAGTAAAAGATTGATTTTTATAAAATTGTTGATATCGATGTATAAAATCATTAACAAGCTGATTTAAAACAGTTTTTATTTTAGATCCTGAGAGGAGATCATAACAAAATAATACCAAGATCGCGAACCAAATTTACGATCCAATTTACTTTTCCCCCGCTTTTATTCACTTTTTATACAGGGGCTGTGGAAAACTTCTTATTTATGATGATCCTAACAGATCGCCTTATATGATCTCTTATATAGTAGTAGGTGGGTTATATACCCTTAACGTAATTATGATTGACTTTACATTACTTACTCTATAATATCTCGCGCTCGCAATGGCACCTATGCCAGGATCGCGACCTGTATAGGATGTTTTAACTTTAACCGATCGGATGAGATTGTTATGAAAAGAACTTTTCAACCTAGCGTTTTAAAACGCAAACGTGCACACGGCTTCCGTGCTCGCATGGCAACTGTAAATGGCCGTAAAGTATTAGCACGTCGCCGCGCTAAAGGCCGCAAAGTTCTTTCTGCTTAATTTATAAGTGGAAGACTTTAGCTTTGGCAGGGAGTTACGTCTGTTAACTCCCTCGCATTACTCTCGCATATTTAATGAACCCGCTCGGGCTGCAACTCCTTTCTTTACTCTATTAGCTAAACCAAATGACCAAGAAAAACCTCGGTTAGGTCTTACTGTTGCTAAAAAACGTGTAAAAAAGGCATGCCAACGAAACCGTATTAAACGTCTCGCTCGCGAAAGTTTTCGTTTAAATCAACACAGCATCGATAATATTGATATTGTGCTTATGGTTAAAAATGGTATTGATGAGCAGTCTAATGAAGAAATAACCAAACAACTTACTAAATTATGGCGAAAAATTAACGAACGCTGTAAACCAGGTGCACCTAAACCGCCACCTTTTAAGAAACGCCCAAACAAATCAGCTAAATCTAACAAACAAACCTAATTGCAATAGAATTGCAGGGTTAATTAATGTATCTTTAGCTCACCTTTTAATCATGCATTTAAATTTTCTAATTGAGTCTTTAAATACATGATATCTATCTCACTAAACTTAAGTAGGGGCATAAACATCATGAGGTTACTTAAACCACTTGTTGCTTTACCAACTTTTTGTTTAGTGTTATTTATCCGCGGTTATCAAAAGTGGATTAGCCCGCTGTTAGGTCCGCATTGTCGTTTTAATCCAACCTGTTCTAGTTATGCTATTCAAGCAATTAAATTGCATGGATCGGTAAAAGGTAGTTGGTTAGCTTTAAAACGCATATTAAAATGCCATCCTTTACATTCAGGCGGAGACGACCCCGTTCCTGAAAAATTAACCCATATTAACCACCAACACGAGAAATAAGAGCTGTTATGGAATCGCAACGCACGTTTTTATTAATTGGCCTAATGCTAGTGTCGTTTTTATTGTTCCAAGAATGGGATAATGATTACAACAAGCCTAAAGTCGATCCAAGTGCCACAACACAAACACTACAAGCAAATTCACCAGAGTCGGATGATTATATTCCTTCATCGTCAGATTCAGAGTTACCTGCTTCAGCAACTTTAGCTAAGCGTTCAGTTATTGAAATTACAACTGACGTTTTTAAAGTTAAAATTGACACCAAAGGCGGTGACATTGTTGAAACAGACCTTCTTCAATACGAAGAGACAAAAGGCAGTGAAACGCCTTATATGCTTCTTGGTCAGCTTGATGGTGGCAAACAATACTTTTCACAAAGTGGCTTAATTGGCTTAAATGGCCCTGACGCATCTGCTAACGGTCGCCCTACTTACAATACCGAACAAAAGTCATATACCTTAACGGGTGATGAGCTTCGCGTTCCACTTCAGTTTACTGATAGTAATGGTGTTAGTTTTACTAAAACGTATGTATTCAAAAAAGGTCAGTATGACGTAGGCTTAGAATACAAAATTAACAACACTACCAGCGCACCTCTTCAAGTACAGCTATACACGCAAATTAAGCGTACCGTACAAGAAAAAGGTAGCATGGTTGATCAAAACTATTTAGGTGCTGCATACGGTACTGATGAAGAAAAATACGAAAAGTATAGTTTTTCAGATATGGCTGATAAAAACCTAAATAAAAGCACACAAGGTGGTTACGTTGCCTTTATTCAACATTACTTTGTAAGTGCTTGGGTTCCAATGCAAGATCAATCAAATACACTTTATAGCTTAATTACAAAAAGTAATGCCGCTATTATTGGTGCTAAAGATCCCGCTGTAAATATTCAAGCTGGTAGTGAGCAAACATTAACTGCTACTTATTATATGGGCCCGAAAGAGTCAGATATTCTTGAAGCGATTCACCCTGACCTAGACCTAACCGTAGATTACGGTTGGTTATTTTTTATCTCGCAACCTTTATTTGTATTGCTAAAATGGCTACACAGCATTTTAGGTAACTGGGGTGTAGCAATTATTGCCATCACTATTATCGTTAAATCGTTAATGTACCCACTTACTAAAGCGCAATACACTTCAATGGCAAAAATGCGTGCCCTACAGCCTAAAATGGCAGCCCTTAAAGAAAAGTTTGGTGATGACCGTCAAAAGTTCGGCCAAGCAACTATGGAAATGTACAAAAAAGAAAAAGTTAACCCAATGGGTGGCTGTTTCCCTATTTTGCTACAAATGCCAATTTTCTTAGCCTTGTTCTACGTATTCTTAGAGTCTACTGAACTTCGCCATGCTGAATTCATTTTTTGGTTAACTGACCTTTCTGCGAAAGACCCGTACTACGTATTGCCAATATTATTTGGTGCGAGTATGTTTGTGACGCAAAAGCTACAACCTATGACGGTTACTGATCCAATGCAGCAAAAAATGATGACCTTTATGCCGGTTATCTTCTCTGTATTCTTCTTATGGTTCCCATCTGGTTTAGTTCTTTACTGGTTAGTGTCTAACCTTATTTCTATTGTCCAGATGTTAATCATCTACCGTGGCATGGAAAAGAAAGGAATTAAAGTAAGAGGCTAACTAAGCTCCTACTTATATAAAGGCGACTTCGGTCGCCTTTTTTATTGCCTGTTTTTCACCACAGCTATTCGCTACAAATAAATCGATAGGTTACAATACGGGCATAAAGTTACTCATCGTTGGCAAATTAATAGCATGATCAATCAAGATACAATTGCAGCACAAGCAACAGCACCTGGACGTGGTGGTGTTGGTATTATTCGCGTTTCAGGTAGCCTTGCTAAAAGTGTCGCCGAAAAAGTAGTAGGTAAAATACCTAAAGTTCGCTACGCCGATTATGTGCCATTTAAAAGCCTTGCTGGCGAGCAACTTGATCAAGGTATTGCCATTTACTTTGCAGGTCCTAACTCATTTACTGGTGAAGACGTACTTGAATTACAAGGCCACGGCGGTCCTGTAGTACTGGATATGTTACTTAAAGAAATTAGTAAAATAGAGGGCGTTCGTTTAGCAAAGCCTGGTGAGTTTTCTGAGCGCGCATTTATGAATGACAAGCTTGATTTAACACAAGCAGAAGCCATCGCCGACTTAATTAATGCCACTAGCGAGCAAGCCGCTAAAAGCGCCCTACAGTCTCTCCAAGGTGAGTTTTCTAAGCACATAGAAACACTCGTAGAAAAAGTAATTCACTTACGCATGTATGTAGAAGCGGCAATAGATTTTCCTGATGAAGAAATTGATTTTCTATCAGATGGTAAAGTGTCAGGCGACTTAGACGCGATTATTACTCAGCTTAACACTGTAACCAACCAAGCCAAGCAAGGCAGTATCATGCGCGAAGGTATGCGTGTTGTTATTGCAGGTCGCCCTAATGCGGGTAAATCAAGCCTGCTTAACGCTCTAGCCGGTCGTGAAGCCGCAATCGTAACAGAAATAGCCGGTACCACTCGCGATGTACTACGAGAGCATATACATATAGATGGTATGCCACTGCATATTATAGATACCGCAGGCCTTCGTGAAAGCCCAGACAGAGTAGAACAAATAGGTATTGAGCGTGCATGGGATGAAATAAACCAAGCCGACCGCGTTTTATTTATGCTTGATGGCACTGATACTATAGATACTGACCCGCACAAAATTTGGCCTGAATTTATGGCAAAATTACCAGAAGGTATGGGGGTTACGGTCATCAGAAATAAAGCTGATTTATCGGGCGACATAGTCGGAATGGAGCAAGAGCAACAATACCCGGTTATCAGCTTAAGTGCTAAAAATGCTGACGGTATTGAACTTGTTCGCGAGCATTTAAAAGCTTGTATAGGCTTTCAAGGTGCAACAGAAGGTGGCTTTATGGCGCGCCGTCGTCATTTGGATGCACTAGAAAGTGCTGCGTATCATTTAGAAACGGGTAAAACACAGTTAGAAATGCACATTGCTGGTGAAATACTCGCTGAAGAACTGCGTTTAACACAGCAGTATTTGAATGAAATAACCGGTGAATTTACCTCAGACGACTTACTTGGCAAAATATTTAGCTCGTTTTGTATTGGTAAATAAACACCCTATTACAGATATATTTTTATTATAAGAGCACTTAAGTGCTCTTTTTTTATGTAAAATATTCTGCTGTAAAATATGTATTTATACACCTGATGCCTGCAAATTACTGCCAATAAAATCATATCCAAAACTACTTTTGTTACGTGCTAAGAGAGGTCTGATTATATAGAGTAGGCAATACTGAGAGTGCTTATTGGGGGAATTAATAGCACAAATTACACCTATTATTAAGGCTAAAACCGATGCCTTTTCAAACAACCGCACGCTTTAATAGCATTATATGTCATACAAAAAGTAGTTATAAATGGCTTCCTTATACTTACTTTAGCTCACAAAAATGCACTAAAACACACCTCATACACGCAAAAAATAATGCTATTCGCTCAATTAAAGAGCTAAAAAACACTGATTAGTACTCTAAAAAGCTTACTTTTGACAACATATAATTTGATAATCACCGTGATTTTTAAATAAAATAACTCAACTGTTAAGTATTCAAAACTTTTGATCTGCTAACTCCACCAGCAAAATTAATAAAAATAGCAGCTCTAAATTCGCATAAAATTAAAAATACCGAGATCACTTATCCACAATACCTAATTTTCAGCTCAAATAAATACCAAAACTAGGTAAATCAGTCGCAAAAACCTCATGATCAATTGTAATTTATCTATTTATGAACTTATTTTTAATTAATTTCATTAGATCTGCTTTATTAGATCATTTTTAAAAATTATTTTCGATCTAAATTTAAGGTTATCAACAGGCTTTATATCCACATTATGATCAACATGTATTTTTAATTGAGATATTTACAATTTAATTTTTTACTGACAAGTAATATCAATAACTTAGCGAATATAAAACAACCTAAAAAAACAGTTTAAGCAGAGCTTTCCCCACTGTTATCAACAACTTGATCAGAAGATTACACTTAAAGATAATTTGTTAAACATCATATTATCAACAACTTAAAGACACAATTTTGAATGAGTGTAAAATTACCGCAAAAATAGTTATACAAAAAAGCACTCTTAACTTTACTGTTATCCTCACTCAGTTATCATAGGCGGCAATTAAAACCAATGTGATCACTAATATTCATGAGTTCAGTAAATCTTATTGTCGGCAGCCAAATGGGATCAGCCGAGTATGTTGCAGAGCAATTAAGCGACGCGCTTAATAACCTTGGTATTACTACGCAACTACATGATCAACCTGAATTTAGCGATATTGATCAGCAAAATACCATTTGGTTAATCTGCACATCAACTTATGGTGCAGGTGATTACCCTGAAAATCTTATTAGTTTTGTTGAAGATGTAACTCAAGCAGATGATTTATCTGAATTAAAATATTCAGTAATCGCTTTAGGCGACACTAGTTATGACACTTATAACCTAGCAGGACGTAATATAGATGCCTTATTAACTCAAAAAGGCGCTATAAAAGTAGCAGAACGTTTAGAGCTTAATATTCTCGATGAAGCACTACCAGAAGACACTGCATTAACATGGTTAGACTCTTGGATAGCTCAAACAGGCATAAAATAGATAGATCAAGTAAAAAGTTATATATAAAGTTACCCACAATTTACTAATAATTTAATAGGTTTTGTGGATAAAGATTGAATAAACTGCGTTTTAAAGCATGCTTATCCATTGGATAAGATCTAACTGATTCAACCCTGTGCATAAAGTGCCTTTTTGATCAGAGCTTATTTGCTGGATGATCCGATCATATTAACACCTTTAGATCTGATCTAATTTCATGTTTTAAATGAAGATCTAAACCTTATCAACAGAATAGTCGATCAGTAGTAGTAATAGTAATAAAAGATCTCTTTAAAAGATCCTTTATATTATTAGAGATCACATACTTAGATCTTGCCCTTTGTTTAATCATTTATCTTCTGCCAATTTCTAGGTAGAATACGCTCCCTTTTGAAGTTTACCGGTTTGATTTAAGTAGGATCCCATTAATGATTTTTCACGAAAATTTTGACGTTATCGTAGTAGGTGGTGGACATGCTGGCACTGAAGCCGCATTAGCAGCTGCCCGTATGGGGATGAATACCCTGCTACTGACTCACAATATGGATACCCTCGGTCAAATGTCTTGCAACCCAGCAATTGGTGGGATTGGCAAAGGTCATTTGGTAAAAGAAATCGACGCGCTTGGTGGTGCAATGGCACAGGCCATTGATAAAGGCGGGATCCAATTTCGTACACTAAATTCTTCAAAAGGACCTGCTGTTCGTGCTACTCGAGCACAAGCAGATCGTGCTTTGTACAAAGCGGCTATTCAAACAACATTACAAAACCAAGATAACCTTAAGATTTTTCAACAATCATGTGATGATCTTATTGTTGAAAACGATCGTGTTACTGGCGTAGTAACTCAAATGGGTTTACGTTTTAGTGCACCAAGTGTTGTTTTAACCGTGGGTACTTTTTTAGGCGGCTTAATTCATATTGGTTTAGAAAATTATAAAGGCGGTCGCGCAGGCGATCCTCCTTCAATCGCTTTAGCTGATCGCTTACGTGAACATCCATTTAGAGTTGATCGTTTAAAAACAGGTACACCGCCACGTATTGATGCACGTACTGTTGATTTTACAAAAATGGAAGCACAGCCAGGTGATACACCAACTCCTGTGTTTTCGTTTATGGGTAAACAATCAGATCACCCACAACAGATACCGTGTTACATAACTTACACAAACGAAAAAACACATGATGTTATTCGTAAAAACTTACATCGCTCACCTATGTACTCAGGTGTTATTGAAGGTATTGGTCCACGATACTGCCCTTCAATTGAAGATAAAATTGTTCGTTTTGCAGATAAAGATAAACATCAAATATTTGTTGAGCCTGAAGGTTTAACATCATACGAATTATACCCAAATGGTATTTCGACTAGTTTACCGTTTGATGTACAACTTGAAATTGTGCAATCGATTACAGGTTTTGAAAATGCACATATTTGTCGACCTGGTTACGCAATTGAATATGATTACTTTGATCCACGTGATTTAAAACAATCTTTAGAAACTAAATTTATTGAAGGTTTATTTTTTGCGGGTCAAATTAACGGTACTACCGGCTATGAAGAAGCGGGTGCACAAGGCTTAATTGCAGGTATGAATGCTGCACTAAAAGTGCAAGGCAAAGATTCTTGGACACCACGTCGTGATGAAGCTTACGTTGGCGTATTAATCGACGACTTAGCAACACTGGGTACAAAAGAACCATACCGTATGTTTACCAGTCGTGCCGAATACCGTTTATTACTTCGTGAAGATAATGCTGATATTCGTTTAACTGAAAAAGGCCGTGAGCTAGGTTTGGTTAATGACGAACGCTGGCAGGCATTTAACGAAAAAATGGAAGTAATCGAAAAAGAGAAGCAACGCATTAAAGATACATGGATCCATAAGGATCATGCCGTTGTAGAACAAGTAAATGCATTACTGAAAACACCGCTTACACGTGAAGCAAGTTTAGAAGAATTACTTCGTCGCCCAGAGATTCGTTATAACGATCTTATGGCTATAGAAGGATTAGGATCTGAATTTACAAACAAAGCGGCACTTGAACAAGTTGAGATCCATACTAAGTACGCAGGTTATATTGCGCGTCAACAAGATGAGATCAACAAACAGCTTCGTCATGAGCAAACAATTTTACCAAAAGAGTTTGATTATAAAACCGTATCTGGTTTGTCAAATGAGGTAGTTGCCAAGCTTATTGAGTCGCGTCCTGACACTATTGGTCAAGCATCGCGTATTTCTGGTATCACCCCAGCGGCGATTTCGCTATTATTAGTGTATCTGAAGAAGCAAGGCCTATTACGCAAATCCGCGTAACGGTAAGGGTACATAGTGTTACAGCAACAATTAACTACATTGTTAGCGCAAACTGATATTGCGCTAACAGAAAAACAACAGCAACAGCTAGTTCGTTACGTCGAGTTATTGAATAAGTGGAATAAGGCTTATAACTTAACCTCAGTACGCTTACCTGAAGAAATGATGATTAAGCATATTATGGATAGCTTAGTTGTTGCGCCTCACTTACCCGGTCATCATTATATTGATGTTGGAACGGGTCCTGGATTACCGGGTATCGTATTAGCAATTGCATTACCTAATACACATTTTGTGTTATTAGATAGCTTAGGTAAACGTGTACGATTTTTAATGCATGTTAAACATGAGCTTGGTCTTGATAATGTAACCCCGGTTCAGTCAAGAGTTGAAGAATATCAACCAAGTGTTAAATTAGACGGCGTACTAAGTCGTGCTTTTGCTTCATTACAAGATATGGTTGACTGGTGTTCGCACTTAATCGATCATTCGGGTAAATTTATAGCACTTAAAGGCGTGTTCCCTAGCGAAGAGCTAGAGTCACTACCTGCAGGTGTTAAGTTTGAGCAAAAAATTGCATTAGAAGTACCTAATTTAGATGCACAACGACATTTAATTATTCTTTCTAAAGATTAGGGATCAGAGATACCGTGGCAAAAGTCATCGCATTAGCAAATCAAAAAGGTGGAGTGGGTAAAACTACAACCGCTGTTAACCTCGCTGCTTCTATGGCTGCAACGAAACGTAAAGTGCTGTTAATTGATCTCGATCCGCAAGGTAATGCGACTATGGGTAGTGGCGTAGATAAATATGGCGACGTGCCAACTATTTACGACCTACTTATTGAAGATAAACCTATAGAAGACGTTATCATTAAAGAAACGTCTGGTGAATACCATATGATTGCTGCAAACGGTGATGTAACCGCTGCAGAAGTTAAATTGATGGAATTATTTGCCCGTGAAGTGCGTTTACGTAATGCACTTGAAAAAATTCAGGACCAGTACGAATTTATTTTTATCGACTGTCCACCCTCTCTAAATATGTTAACTGTTAATGCAATGGCCGCAGCTGATTCTATTTTAGTGCCAATGCAATGTGAGTATTATGCACTTGAAGGGTTAACCGCATTAATGGATACGATTACGCAACTTGCTAAGTTAGTGAATCCTAGCTTACAAATTGAAGGCATACTTCGTACTATGTACGACCCACGTAACCGTTTGGCAAATGATGTATCAGAACAATTAAAACAACATTTTGGCGATAAAGTATACCGTACGGTGATCCCGCGTAATGTTCGTTTAGCTGAAGCACCTAGTTTTGGTACTCCTGCTATGTACTATGACCGGGCATCAAGTGGCGCTAAAGCGTATTTAGCACTCGCTGGTGAAATGTTACGCAGAAAAGAAAAAACAGCGTCCGTTGTCGCCTAACTTTGAGGTAAAAAAATAACATGTCTGCTAAAAAACGAGGTTTAGGCCGAGGACTCGATGCACTTTTAAGTTCGTCAAAGCCTGCACCGAGCCCAAGCAAGGAACACGACACATCAAACGTTTCTGAGGCTGTGCAAAATGCCGCGGCTAATAATAGTGAATTACAAAAACTCCCAATAGAGTTCTTACACTCTGGTAAATACCAACCTCGTAAAGACATGTCTGAAGAGGCGCTAGAAGAGCTTGCTAGTTCTATTCGCTCACAAGGTATTATTCAACCTATTGTTGTGCGCCCTATTGCACACAATAGCTTTGAGATTATTGCTGGTGAGCGTCGTTGGCGCGCAGCGCAAATAGCTAAGCTTGAAACAGTACCTTGTATTATTAAAGATGTACCTGATGAAGCTGCCGTTGCGATTGCACTGATAGAAAATATTCAGCGTGAAGATTTAAATGCCATGGAAGAAGCAGTTGCACTTAATCGTTTACTAATAGAATTTGAATTAACACATCAGCAAGTAGCAGATGCGGTGGGTAAATCACGTACGACTGTAACTAACTTATTGCGTTTAAATAACTTAAATAGTGATGTAAAAATTCTGTTAGAACATGGCGATATTGAAATGGGCCATGCTCGTTGCCTGTTAGCCCTTGAAGGTGAAGCGCAGTCAGATGCTGCTCGTTTAGCTGTAGCTAAAGCATTAACAGTTCGAGAAACTGAAAAGCTCGTACGCTCAATTTTAGAACCTTTACCTGCTAAAGAAATAACCGAAAAAGATCCAGATGTTAAGCAGTTAGAACAACAACTCGCTGAAAATCTAGGTGCTAAAGTAGAGATTAACTACAATAAAAAAGGCAAAGGTAAACTGGTTATTTCGTATACTAACCTAGATGAACTTGACGGCATTTTAAATCGTATAAATCACGACAATACCCACCATTAGTTTTCTACATGTCTAAAAAGGGACATTTGTAGCTATTTCGTGTTACAAAGCATCTACTCAAGTTGCAAAACTGGCAGGATTAAGTATAATTTCGCCAGTTTTCACACCCTAACAATTAGAACGCAATAAAGGTTAACTAAACGTGACTGATAAGTTAGCGAGTCCATATCGACTTGCCGTATTAAAGTTAATTTTCCTTCAGGGTGTTGTAGCATTAGTTGCTGCTGTAATTATTTTTTTTAGTTCGGGAGTCAATGCCTCGCTTTCATCACTCGCTGGTGGAGCTGTAGCAGTACTTCCGCACTTTGTATTTGCACTTTATGCATTCAGATATATGGGTGCAAGTCGAGCAAATCAAGCGTATGCCTCGTTGAAACGCGGCAACGGATTAAAGTTTATGCTAACAATTGTATTGTTTGCGCTAGTACTGAAGCATTTTCCGGTAATTTTATTACCCTTTTTTAGTACTTATATACTGGCGCTCTTTACTGGATTGTTCGCACCCGTTTTTTTTAAACATTAACTTTTGGGATATAACATGGCAGCAGAAGAAGTTACTCTATCTGGCCATATCCAGCACCATTTGACCAATGCTAAGATGTGTTCGACCGATACAGGTCTCGCCTTCAATAAAGCATGTACGGACAGTGGATTCTGGACATGGCATATAGATACCCTTGCATGGTCTATCGGTTTAGGTCTTATATTTTTATGGATCTTTCGTAGTGCCGCTAAAAAATCAACACTAGGTGTACCTGGAAAATTTCAGTGTTTTATTGAAATAATCGTAGAATTTGTTGGTGACAACGTACGCGATACTTTCCATGGTAAAAGCAAGCTTATTGCACCATTAGCCTTAACGATTTTCGTTTGGGTGTTCTTAATGAACTTAATGGATTTAATACCAGTTGATTTCCTTCCAGCATTTGCAGGTTTCGTTGGTGAGACTGCATTTGGTATGGATTCACACGATGTGTACATGAAAATTGTACCAACGACAGACATTAATATGACTTCAGCGCTAGCGCTGGGTGTATTTATACTAATGGTTGGCTTTTCAATCAAAATAAAAGGTATTGGCGGGTTTATTAAAGAGTTAACGCTTCATCCGTTCAACTCAAATAACGTGTTCGTTCAAATTATTTTGATACCATTTAACTTATTACTTGAACTGATTGCACTCGTTTCTAAACCGTTTTCATTAGCACTACGTTTGTTTGGTAACTTATATGCTGGTGAGTTGATTTTCATCTTGATCGGCGCTATCGGTTTTATGCAACTACCGTTGCACTTTGTTTGGGCAGTATTCCATATTCTAGTTATTACATTACAAGCATTCTTATTCATGATGCTTACGATTGTATACCTAAGCATGGCAAGTTCAGATAATCACTAATTTTTAGATTTACAATTTTACTTTTACTTTTAACTTTACAATTGAAACTTTGGAGAAATAAATGGAAGCTTTAGAATTATTAACAGGCTTAAAATACATCGCAGTAGCTTTACTAATCGGTTTTGGTGCAATCGGCACAGCAATCGGTTTTGGTAACATGGGCGGTAAATTCCTTGAAGCATGTGCGCGTCAACCTGAGCTTGCACCTTCGCTACAAGTTAAAATGTTTATCCTTGCTGGTCTAATCGATGCTGTAGCAATGATTGGTGTTGGTATCGCTATGGTATTGTTGTTCGTACTTTAATTTTATTCTTTGAACAGCTTACTATTTAAGGAGGAGCGGTTGTGAATTTAAACGCCACTCTTATCGGTGAATTGATTGCGTTTACGGTGTTCGTATTATTTTGTATGAAATACGTATGGCCACCACTAAACGGTGCAATTGAAGCTCGCCAGAAAAAAATCGAAGATGGTTTAGCTGCCTCTGATAGAGCCGAAAAAGACTTAGAACTTGCGCAAAAGAAAGCTGCTGAACAGCTTAAAGATGCAAAAGCTCAAGCGGCTGATATCATTGATCAAGCTAAAAAGCGTGCAGTGCTAATTGTTGACGAAGAAACACTTCGTGGTCAACAAGAGCGTGAAAGTATCATTGCTCAAGGGCACTCTGAAGTTGAGTCTGAACGTAATCGCATAACAGAAGAACTACGTAAGCAAGTAGCAACTCTGGCAGTGATTGGCGCAGAACGTATTTTAGAGCGTGAAATTAATCAAGCCGCACATAGTGACATCGTTGAAAAACTTGTCGCTGAGCTGTAATTAGGAGGGTATGAGCATGTCTAATTTGACTACTATCGCTCGCCCATACGCTAAAGCGGCTTTTGAACTTGCCGTTGAGAAAGGCACTCTAGAAAGCTGGAATGATATGTTGTTCTTTGCAGGCCATGTAGCCAGCAATGAGCAAGCATCGTCTGTTTTAGCGAGTATGCCTACAGCTACTGCACAAGCTGAATTATTTATTCAACTTTGTGCTGAGCAGCTCAACGAACAAGGTCAGAACCTAGTTAAGGTGATGGCTGAAAATGGACGTTTGACAGCTCTACCTGAAGTTGCACAGTTATTTGCTGAATTTAAAGCAGAATACGATAAAGAAATCGAAGTAGATGTGATTTCTGCAACTCCTCTTGTTGCTGCGCAACAAGAGTCATTGGTAGCGGCACTTGAAAAACGTTTCGCACGCAAAGTTAAGCTGAATTGTAGTGAAGACGCGTCAGTGGTTGGTGGACTTATTATTAGGTCTGGCGACACTGTAATCGACGGTACTATTCGCGGTAAATTAAACCGCTTAGCTACAACACTACAATCGTAATTGGGAAAAAGAGCATGCAACTTAATTCCACTGAAATTTCAGATCTGATCAAACAACGTATTGAGAAGTTCGAAGTTGTAAGTGAAGCTCGTAACGAAGGTACTATTGTATCTGTTACTGACGGTATCATCCGCATCCACGGTCTTGCTGACTGTATGCAAGGTGAAATGATTGAGCTTCCTGGCAGCCGTTATGCTATCGCACTAAACCTTGAGCGCGACTCAATTGGTGCAGTAGTAATGGGTCCGTACGCTGACCTTACTGAAGGCGTAAAAGTATATACAACTGGTCGTATTTTAGAAGTTCCTGTTGGTCCTGGTTTACTTGGTCGTGTTGTAAACACACTAGGTGCTCCAATCGATGGTAAAGGCGCTCTAGATAACGACGGGTTTGAACCTGTAGAAAAAATTGCACCGGGTGTAATCGAGCGTAAATCTGTAGATGAGCCAGTTCAAACTGGTTATAAATCTATTGATGCGATGATTCCAGTTGGTCGTGGTCAACGTGAACTTATCATTGGGGATCGCCAAACAGGTAAAACTGCACTAGCAATCGATGCAATCATCAATCAAAAAGACACAGGCGTTAAGTGTGTGTACGTTGCGATTGGTCAAAAAGCATCTACTATTGCAAACGTAGTTCGTAAATTAGAAGAGCATGGTGCACTAGCAAATACTATCGTAGTTGTTGCATCTGCTTCTGAATCTGCGGCACTTCAGTACTTAGCACCGTTCGCGGGCTGTACTATGGGTGAATACTTCCGTGACCGTGGTGAAAACGCATTAATCGTATATGATGATTTGTCTAAGCAAGCAGTTGCCTACCGTCAAATTTCATTACTACTTAAGCGTCCACCAGGGCGTGAAGCATACCCAGGTGACGTATTCTATCTTCACTCTCGTCTTTTAGAGCGTGCATCGCGTGTAAACGCAGATTACGTTGAAAAGTTCACTAATGGTGAAGTGAAAGGCAAAACTGGTTCATTGACGGCATTGCCAATCATTGAAACTCAAGGCGGCGACGTTTCTGCGTTCGTACCGACTAACGTTATCTCTATCACCGATGGTCAGATCTTCTTAGAAACTGACTTATTCAACTCAGGTATCCGTCCGGCAGTAAATGCTGGTATCTCGGTATCGCGTGTTGGTGGTGCTGCACAAACTAAAATCGTTAAGAAACTAGGTGGCGGTATTCGTCTAGCCCTAGCTCAGTACCGTGAATTAGCTGCGTTTTCGCAGTTCGCGTCTGACCTTGATGATGCAACTCGTGCTCAACTTGAGCATGGTGAGCGTGTAACAGAGCTAATGAAGCAGAAACAGTACGCGCCAATGTCTGTTGCTGATATGTCTTTGTCGTTATTTGCTGCTGAAAAAGGCTTCCTTCAAGACATCGAAATCGCGAAAATCGGTGACTTTGAAGCAGCTTTACTTTCGTATGCAAATAGCACATACGCAGAGCTTGTGGCTCAAATCAATGAAACTGGTAACTTGAATGCCGAGATCGAAGCGCAGCTTAAAGAACTTCTAACGAAGTTCAAATCTACGCAAACTTGGTAATTTAGTTATTAATGGTGCGCTTTAGGAAACTAAAGCACACCTTGATTCGGAGAGAGAGTCATGGCCAGCGGAAAAGAGATTAAAAGCAAGATCGGGAGTATTAAAAATACTCAAAAGATCACTAGCGCAATGGAAATGGTTGCTGCGTCTAAAATGAAAAGGGCGCAAGAACGCGTTGCTTCAAGCCGTCCATACGCTGACAAATTACGTGAAGTAATTGGTCGTGTTGCTCAAGCAAATCTTGATTTTACTCACCCGTTCTTAAAAGATCGTGAAGTGAAACGAGTTGGTTATATTGTTATCTCTACAGACCGTGGTCTGTGTGGCGGTCTAAACTCAAACGAGTTTAAGAAAGTTGCACTTGATGTTAAAGCGTGGAAAGAAAAAGGTGTTGATGCTGAATTTGCTACTTTAGGTAGTAAAGCAGCTGGCTTCTTTCAACGTTTTGGTGGTCAACTACTCGCTAAAAAAGCGGGCCTAGGAGATAAACCTTCAGTACAAGACGTTATTGGTCCTGTAAAAGTTATGCTTGATGCATTTTCTGAAGGCAAAATAGACCGTTTATTCTTGGTATATAACAAATTCGTTAATACCATGAGGCAAGAGCCAATTATAGATCAGTTACTCCCTTTGCCAAAAGCTGAAGAAGAAGTATCTGCTCACACATGGGATTACTTATACGAGCCAAATCCAGAGGCTATTTTAGAGTCTTTGTTAGTACGCTTTATTGAGTCTCAAGCATACCAAGGTGTGGTAGAAAATGCTGCCTCTGAACAGGCTGCTCGTATGGTTGCAATGAAAGCTGCAACTGATAACGCAGGTGACCTTATGGACGAGCTACAGCTTGTTTATAATAAGGCTCGCCAAGCAGCAATCACACAAGAAATTAGTGAGATTTGTTCTGGCTCAGCAGCAGTTTAATGCTTCGGGTAAAGATTAACGAGAGGAATAGACATGAGTTTAGGTAAGGTCGTCCAAATTATCGGCGCCGTTGTGGATATTGAATTTCCACAAGATAGCGTGCCAGCGGTATACCACGCACTAAGAGTAACAGATGGCGATTTAGCTGGTTTGACTCTAGAAGTTCAACAACAGCTAGGTGGCGGTGTAGTGCGTACTATCGCTATGGGTACTACTGATGGTTTACGTCGTAGTGCTTTAGTTATGAATACAGGTGAATCGATTCAAGTTCCAGTTGGTAAAGCAACACTTGGTCGTATCATGAACGTACTTGGTGAGCCAATCGATGAAGCGGGTCCAATCGGCGAAGAAGACCGTATGTCTATTCACCGTGCAGCACCTTCATACGAAGAGCAATCAAGTTCAGTTGAACTTTTAGAAACAGGTATCAAGGTTATCGACCTTGTATGTCCGTTTGCTAAAGGTGGTAAAGTTGGTTTATTCGGTGGTGCCGGTGTTGGTAAAACCGTAAACATGATGGAACTTATCCGTAACATCGCAATCGAGCACAGCGGCTACTCAGTATTCGCAGGTGTTGGTGAGCGTACACGTGAAGGTAACGATTTCTACCATGAGATGAACGATTCAAACGTACTTGATAAAGTATCGCTTGTATACGGTCAGATGAACGAGCCTCCTGGTAACCGTTTACGCGTAGCGTTAACAGGTCTTACTATGGCTGAAAAGTTCCGTGACGAAGGTCGCGATGTACTTTTCTTCGTAGATAACATCTACCGTTATACGCTTGCTGGTACAGAAGTATCTGCACTACTTGGTCGTATGCCATCAGCGGTAGGTTACCAGCCTACACTTGCTGAAGAAATGGGTGTGCTTCAAGAGCGTATCGCGTCTACTAAGACGGGTTCAATTACTTCAATCCAAGCGGTATACGTACCTGCGGATGATTTAACGGATCCATCTCCAGCAACTACCTTTGCTCACTTAGACGCAACAGTAGTACTTTCACGTGATATCGCGTCACTTGGTATCTACCCAGCGGTAGACCCACTTGATTCATCTTCACGTCAACTTGACCCACAAGTAATTGGTCAAGAGCACTACGATACAGCACGTGGCGTTCAAACAGTTCTTCAGCGTTATAAAGAACTTAAAGACATCATTGCAATCCTAGGTATGGACGAGCTTTCTGACGAAGATAAGCAACTTGTATCTCGTGCACGTAAAATCCAACGTTTCCTATCTCAGCCATTCTTCGTGGCAGAGGTGTTTACAGGCGCGTCTGGTAAGTACGTATCACTAAAAGATACAATTTCTGGCTTTAAAGGCATCTTAAACGGTGAATTTGATGATATGCCAGAGCAAGCGTTCTACATGGTTGGCTCTATCGAAGAAGCTCAAGAAAAAGCCAAAGGCATGTAACTAGGAGGGTAGTATGACAGCTATGACTGTACATCTTGACGTAGTAAGCGCTGAGCAGAGTTTGTTCTCTGGTCTTGTTGAATCGATTCAAGTATCTGGTAGTGAAGGCGAGCTGGGTGTAAACCTAGGCCATGCTCCACTACTAACTGCCCTTAAACCTGGTATGGTACGTTTAGTTAAGCAATTTGGTCACGAAGATGTGATATATGTTGCTGGCGGTACATTAGAAGTTCAACCAAATCACATCACGATTCTTGCAGATACTGCGGTTCGTGGTGAAGATTTAGATGAAGATTCTGTACAAAAAGCTAAACGTGAAGCTGAAGAACATATGGCGAATTCGTCAGCTGTTGAGTTTGATTATCAGCAAGCGGCTACGCGACTGGCAGAAGCAGTTGCTCAGTTACGCGTAATTCAGCAATTACGTCACAAGTAAGCCTATCCGGTTTTTAAAAAGCCCACTTTGAGTGGGCTTTTTTGTGCCTGTTCAGATGACATTACCTTACATAGCTGTTAACCTCTCGTTAATGTTTTCGCATTTGAAACAGTTTAAACATTTTTTATTCTCAAGTTGTGATATGGATGTTGGGTTATAACAATTATGAAAGAAGCAAATTTTCCCCGTAGTGTTAAAGAAGTCAAGTTCGGTGCGTGGAGCCTTAATCCAAAACTTCAAATAATTTCTGATGGTGAAGTTGAAAGAGAACTAGAACCACTTCTTTTTAAAGTACTTTCTTATTTGATTATTAACAAAGACGAGATCATTACCCGTCAAAACTTAATTGATGATGTTTGGTGTCAACACTATGTTGATGACAACGCAATTAACCGAGCAATGTCAGAACTTAGAAAAGTACTGAAGTCAGAAATACAACGTGGTTTAGTGGTAAAAACACATTACAGGAAGGGTTATAGCTTTTTCTTGGAGCCTGAGATTATTTATTATGAAGAAGAGCCTTCGACTTCGGGGCAGGTTAATATATTAAAAGAAACCCCTAATAAAATGCAAAAAAAGGTAATAGGATTTATAGTAATATTAGTTTTAGGAGTTATTGGTAGTATCTACATATTTCAAAGCCTACTAAATCAAAATGACTATAAACAAAAGGATACGCTATCAAAGGTAGGAACAAAAAGCCCAAACATTGTAGAGAAAAAATTTAACGAAGAAACACTCTCTTGGCTACAGGGGGTATATAGTCAAATGATACTTTCCCCAAATAACTCAACCGTTGCACTTTCATTCCTTGGAGAAGAACAATTAGATTCAGTGCTTTTATTAAAAAACTTAAATACTGGGCAAGAAATAAAAATTTCAGAAGCTAACGCTAATATTTCCCCGGCAGGTTGGTCAATTGATAGTGAACGTGCAATTTATAGTGTAGAAAGTAAAGGCAAATGTGAGCTGTGGGAAGTAGGTTTAACAAGTAATGCGGATAGTAAGTTTTTATTTAATTGTGAGTCTTCATACCCAATAAATGCGATTAATATTGATAATAATTCTCTTATTTATTCAAAGTATGGTTATAGAAACCGCTCTGAATTATCAGTTCTTGTTAATCGAAACTTAAGTACAGGTGAGGAGTTTCAAATAAGTTCACCAAACCTAAATTCATATGGTGATAAGTTTTTATATTTTATAAAAAACAAGAATAAAATTATATTTGAAAGACATCAATTTAATTCTAGTGAATTATACATGACTGATTTAGAAGGTGGCGCGCAGATAAAACTATTTGAGACCAAAAATAGAATATGGTCAATTAACTATCAAAAAGAAACCGACTCATTGTTATGGTATGACAATACAGAAGAAATTTTTTACCAATATTCGTTAAATAATAACCGTATAAAAAGTAAAACAAAAGTTCATAGTAGAAGTCGCTACTCGGCAACTTATCCTATTAACAATAACAATGTTCTAGGGTTGATATATCCTTTTTTTCATAATGTCTACAGATTAGATCTAACTTCTAAAAACTTTGAACGTGTATCAAAATACGATAGCAGGTTTGCAAGTTCTATTGGAGAAAACCTTGTGTTTTTAAGTAATGATGGGGAATCAATTAAATTAAATACGGTATTCAAAGATGGTAAGGTCAAATCAAAAAAAGTTAGCTTCAGCTATCGAGACTTTAAAATATCTTCTGATTCCCAAGAGGCTTTTGGTGTTAATGAAAGTGAAATAGAAATACTTAATTATGAAAATTTATCCGTTAGGGATGTTATTACCCCAAAAGGTAATTTGATTTCAGCTAGTTATTTACTAGATAAAAACATTGGTTATATTGTGCAAGATGAATCTGGTGCAAGTACTCACTCTTACATTTTTAATAGGGTTAACTCTAAAAGTATATTATTACCTGTAAATAATGCATTGTGGTTTGGCCAGTTACAAAATAATAAAATAGTATTTTTGAATAATCTAGGTATGTTAATATTTTTTGATTTATCTACAGGGGTGCAAACAACTGGCTTAGAAGTTAAACAATCAACTTATAAGCACTCTTTATCGATAAATAAAAATAAAGTTTATCATTCGACCGGTAAAGCAATTTACGAATATGATTTTGCTGAGAGTGTTGATATATTGCCTAAAAAAGTATTTGAAGTTAGCAATGCAGAAGATGTTATTCTAAATGTAAATTCTTCGAGTTCAGATAGCACTCTAACCTTAGAAATAGTTGAATTGCTAAACAATGAGCTTGTGAGATTATCGCTAGAGAAAAGTGATTAACTAGTATTTTTTGAAATTATCAATATAGTTATCAAAACTTTTATGCCTTAATTTAAGTAGTTTATACGAAGACTTTCTGCATGTAATAACTTATAAACGATAAATTTATGCGCGCTCTTTCATGCGATCGCTTTTAATCAACAGTGTTAGATATAGTAACTAGCTTGATTTTTAATTTAATGTGGTCTGCATTACTAAGTAAAACTAAGTTTGATATTATAACTTCTCAGCTAATCCAATTCATCTTTGTTACCCCCCTGTGTCAGGATAGTTGTCGCCTCTAACTTTTAATAGAGGCAGATAAAATGAGACGTCGATTTACACACGAATTTAAAGTTCAAGCTGTTGAAAAAGCATTATCTCAATGTGATGATGTTCGCCTAGAAGATATTGCGCTTGATTTAGACATCGGTTATTCAACTTTACAACGATGGATCGCACTTGCACAGCGGTATTAAATTTGTCACGCCAAACCAGCGCCATTTAGGATTAGATAAAGCGATACTAGCGAAACGTCATCGGGTAAATGAAATGGCGAAATTACAGAATCCAAGCCGTTGGTCAGGAAAGTCGCGAGATTGGACAATGATCAATGAAGTAAATTTAAATCCAGAGAAAAAAGAAGAAGTGCGGGCGGCATAAAATTTAACTTGATGCGACAACTAACTTGAAAAACTCTGTTACTTAATTTTATAAATTTAAAAGTAAACTTGCGCCTTATAAGTTTCTTCAAATCGGATGCAATATTTTTGTATTTAACTTAAGGGCTTAATAGTGAAAAGTGTTATTTTCAATGCTGGCGTCACTTTGTTGTACTTAAAACAATTATATGTATTTTAGGACTTACTTATTTGACTTTGTATATATATGCCCAAAGTATGGCGGTACTTTGGGCTACATATGCGAGAAATGCAAATGCAATAAGGAAACTAAATTTTACAGCCGTTCCAAAAATAAGACAAGTTTTTTATTATTCTAATATTTTCAATTGCTAATATTGTTAAGTTATTTAATTTCAGTAGTTTAAGTCTAATTATTATATGATTTAATAATGATTGATAATTACATTTTTTTATATTTTTAGGATAAATTAATTGTGTTCACTAAGAAACTATAACAAACAATTATCTATAGGATTAAGATTCATGAAATTTTCATTAAAGAAAAAAAACCTAAAAGTTCTTAAATCAGAAGGCTTAAATACTAATAATATCCTAGCGCTAGAACAAACGAAAATGATAAACGGTGCGGCAAAAACTGTGACGATTAGAACAAGCTGGTGTAATCCGGAAGACCCTGATGTTCAAATTCCAGGTTCAGTTACAATATTTACTGAAGTCACTAAATAGGGGGCTTTTTGTTAGTAATCAATTTATATACTGCAATTTCATTCTCTGCTGTTTTGAATATAAATACACCTGAACTTCAGGAGTATTTATATTCCAGAGAATCTGGGAATATTAGTGATGTTTTTGTTAAGAACGGTGATTTAGTTAATAAAAATGATTTATTAATGGCGTATGATAATTATGAGTCAAGAAAGTATGTTTACTCTACTTTAAAGGGAAATGTCGTATATGGGTCAAGGTTAGAAAAAGGTGGTTTTTTTTATAAGGGAGAGCTACTTTTTAAAATCAAAAACGAAGAGTTTTATGGCGTACTTTCTTTTAATAATAAGGAGCTAGATAACATTGCCTCTATAAAGCTAGAGGGTTACTTATGTTCAGACGCATATGACTTTCGTTTTAAAGTGGTCAAGGTAGACCATTCATCTATTTTAGTATCAATTAAGAATTTAGATGAGGATTTGAGCATGAAAAATAAGGGGGTTAATGAAGTTTTTTATAATTGCAATTAGTTTCGCAGGTACTATCTGCTTTGCAAACGAGTAAGTATTTTTATCAAATTTTACATTATATTACGATGGTTTAGATTTATTAAGCGGCCATAATCGCCATTTAAGCTTATTTAGTTCTATTAAATGGAAATTTTTATTTAAGAATTTTTACACTCTTCACCATTCTAACCTCTATTTTCCAAATATAGTCATGCTTTATATAAGTGGCCGTATACTTTGTCATAAACAATCTGGCTTAGTACTAAATAAATTACCGAAAAAGCGTTTATTAGCAGTATATATCTACATTCCTTTCTTTTCTTAAGTTGTGTTATATTTAACAACCGCTGGAGAAATAGCTGGCAATAATTTTAACCACTTTCCCGCCCAGGGCCACAGAAAATAACAGGCTTATATCAAAAGCATACCAATTAAATCTGTAGTTACTCATCTATCTGTAGTTACTCATCTACTTGTTTTCTAAATTATATTTACCTTGTTATCCCAAACTACTTACCCTTCTTAGTTTTAAATAGACACCAAACACGCGTATTAAATTTTAAAGTATAGGCTGATAACACTACTCGGTATTTAAGTTAGCCATTATTTATTCCCATCATGTAACAAATTAATTTTAAAGGTGATTCAGGAACACTAGTTTTTATGCTCATAATCATTACTTTTTTTAGTGGAAAAGGAGTTAGCCTTGGTTAGTATTACTTTTCGAACTTTTTATTTAGTGCTTTTTACTCAGTTATTACGGCATACGCTTTTTAGACTCATCCGAAGTCTCTGCTGCGTTTTAGCTATTTCTTTATATTTTCACCTTTAAAGTTAAGCGTTATACACACAAACTTAGCAATTTTTGCAATACTGTAGCCTTGCTCGTTAGTCAATAAATTAAGCGTTCAGCTAAATTAGACCCGAGCAACCATCGGGATGATACTTCTTATGTATTCCCTTCGCAAATCTATATCTATAAATATGTTTACCATATTAGCAAAGCAAATCTAATCACTATTACTAGCTTATTTACAAATAACTTTTTAGCTTAAGTAACTGAAAAAAAATAATTTTATTAATTATCCTTACATTTGCTAAATGAATAATTATCTGTGAATATAAATTCCATCGAATCAGAGGGGGCCAATAAAACCCTCTTTTAAAAGTTAAATAATTTGGAGCTTACTATGACGCTTAATGAATATTTTAGCCGTTACTATGCATTAATCTGCGATGGTAGCTTAGATGATCTAGAAGATTATTTCTGTTCTGGCTCCCCTTTATTTAATGCGACCAAGCAACAGTTTGAAACACTAAGAAAGCAATTTGACTTTAAGTTTACTTTGCAAAATGTGGCACTAATTGCAAAGCAAGACGACTTATTAGTTGTAAGAGATGTAGTTAATTTTAAAGCAGAGATAGATGGCAAAGATATAGATAAAGTGTCGAGTAATTTACATTCGTTAGTAAAAGAGTCAGGTGAATGGAAATTGCATTGTAGTACACCACTACCTGAGGCAATGGTGTAAATATGTCAGGTTTATTTCGCAAAGAAGCTATTGACCATCAAGGACAAAAACTTGATGGTGAGGTAACAATAGCAACTCATATGTCGTTTACATGGATATTAGGGTTGATTTTAGGGATTGTTATTATTGGCTTCACATACCTTATTTTAGGTGAATATCACCGAAAAGAAGTTGTTTCTGGTTATTTACGACCAACAACCGGTTTATCTAAGGTTTATCCTTTAACAACAGGTGTTGTTGAAGAGATTTTTGTAGAAGAAGGTGAACATGTCATTAAAGGTCAATTGCTAGCGCGGATACGGATGGAAAGGTTACTTTCTTCTGGTAACGATATTAATGATGTAATCGTGAGTGAGTTAACTAAGCAAAAGCAATTCTTAAATGAAAACTTACAAAATCAAAAATTATTAGCTGAAGTGAGTGTTGAAAAATTAGAATCTCAAATAGCGAGCACGACTTTTCAAGTGGAGCAGGCCCAAAAACAGCTGACATTATTAGATAAACGAGTTGTTTTGAGTAAAAAAAGAGTTACTGATACCGAATCGCTTATAGAAAAACAATTTGCTTCTAACGCTGATTTGGAGACGGTAAAAGATAATTACTTTGCAATTCAACAACAAGCCGAAGATCTAGAAGCGCGTTTACTTACGCAAAAAGAGTTGCTGAGTCAGTATCGTTTTGAATTAATACAAATGCCGATGAATCAACAAGAGGTTGAATCACAGCTACGTTCTCAATTAGCGAATATAAATCAGCAGATTAGCCAAGCTGAATCACAAGGTAGTTATGATGTCCGTAGTCAGCGTAGTGGCCGCATTAGTAACTTATTAGTTAAGCCAGGGATGATGGCACAATCAAATTATCCATTAATGGCAGTGTTACCAGAAGATACAAAATTAGAGGCCGTTCTTTTTGTACCAACTAGAGCTTATGGGTTTGTACAAAAAGGGCAAGGTACACGCATTCGTTATCAGGCATTTCCATACCAACGCTTTGGTATTTATGACGGGGTAATAAAAAGTGTATCTAAATCAATACTTTTACCAAACGAGACGGCTTTACCTGTTTCGCTTCAAGAGCCAATGTATCAAGTAGTAGTAGAGTTAACCAATCAAAATGCAAAAGCTTATGGAGCTTCTGTTCCTCTACAAGCTGGCATGTTACTCGAAGCAGACATTATGGTTGATAGTCGTTCGCTCTTTGAGTGGTTATTTGAACCAATATATAGCATTAAGGGAGCAGTATGATGGAAAACCCAATGCATTTATTGAAATTTAGCGGGGCAAAGCGTCTCCCAGTAATTTTACAAACAGAAGCTGCAGAATGTGGGTTAGCAAGTATAGCAATGGTTGCTGCTTACTATGGTTACAAAACAGATTTAACGAGCTTACGCCAAGAACATGAAATTTCTTTAAAAGGCGCAAACCTTGAAGAACTAATGCAAATTGCAGATAAGTTAAAGTTAAGTACACGAGCTTTAAGATTAGATTTAGAACACTTATCGCAGCTTAAAACACCCTGTATTTTGCACTGGGACATGAATCACTTTGTAGTACTAAAAAAAGTAACTAAAAAATCAATAGAGATACATGACCCAGGTTTAGGTGAGCGCAAATACACAATGGAGGAGTTTTCTAAACACTTTACTGGTGTTGCATTAGAGCTTAGTCCAACAGAAGAGTTTAAATCTGAAGATTCGCGGGTAAATTTAAAATTATCTGACTTTTGGAGCAAAGTAACCGGCCTAAAGTCAACGCTGGGCAAAGTATTTGTTTTATCACTATTACTACAAGCATTTGCAATAGCAAGCCCTTACTACATGCAGCTTGTAGTTGATGAAGTGATTTTAAGCTACGACCAAAACCTACTCGCTATTTTAGCAATTGGATTTGGCTTGCTGATGGGAATAGAAATGGTCACGGGAGCTGTACGGAGTGTTTTATTATTGCATTTTGGTAATTTAATGAGCATACAGCTTGGTGCCAATCTATTTCATCATTTAATCAGATTACCATTACAGTATTTTGAAAAACGGCACATAGGTGATGTTGTCTCTCGGTTCGGCTCACTACAACAAGTAAAGGAACTACTTACTAAAGGGGTAATAGAGGCGGTTATTGATGGTGTGATGGCTATCGCAACACTTATCATGATTTTTTTGTACAGCCCAAAGCTCAGTATCATTGTTTTAATAGCGATAGCCATTTATGCAGTGTTTAGAATTGCAATGTATCGCCCACTTCGTCAAATGTCAGAAGAGGTCATCGTAAACCTTGCCAAAGAGCAATCGAACTTTATGGAAACAGTGAGAGGTATCCAAACGATTAAATTGTTTGGGCGAGAAGTACAAAGACAAAGTGTGTGGCATAACAAGTACGCAGACAGTTTGAACTCAGGTATACGCGTAGGTCACTTAAACATAGGCTACGAAGCATTTAATAAAATTATTTTTGGTATTGAAAATGTTCTAGTTATTTACTTTGCAGCCATGCTGGTTATGGAGGGGGATTTAACGGTTGGTATGTTGTTTGCCTTTATGGCTTATAAGCGCCAATTTGTAGAAAAAATGGCAAGCTTAATTGAAAAAGTGATCGAGTTTAAAATGCTTAGCCTTCATTTTAACCGCTTAGCTGATATCTCTCTAACTGATAAAGAGCAAAACATTCAAGGCAAAATGAGTGGAAAGAAAATCAGTGGCAACATAGAGCTTAAAGGCATTAATTACCGATACAACAAAAAAGAAGCACCGGTATTTAAACACCTAGACTTATCAATTAAAGCCGGAGAGTCAGTCGCAATTATTGGGCCGTCTGGTTGCGGTAAAACGACGTTAGCAAAGTTAATGCTTGGGTTGTTCGAAGCAGACGAAGGCAAGATTGAAGTAGATGGCATTGATATTAGACAACTTGGGCTTGGTCAATATAGAACGCAGATTGCAGCTGTAATGCAGGACGACCAGCTTCTATCAGGCTCAATAGCAGATAATATATCATTTTTTGACCCCGAGCTAGACATGCAACAAGTTGAATGGGCAGCCAAAATTGCGGCTATAGATAAAGATATTTTACAAATGACAATGGGCTACAACACACTCGTTGGTGATATGGGGGCGGCATTATCAGGCGGGCAAATACAGCGCTTATTACTTGCAAGAGCTCTGTACAGAAAACCTAAAATATTATTTATGGACGAAGCAACAAGTAACTTAGATACAAAGCTTGAGTTTTCAGTAAACGAAGCCGTTAAAAATCTAGATGTAACACGCATTATTATTGCACATAGGCCAGAAACAATAGCCAGTGCAGACAGGGTTATAGAGCTTAGATATGGTGAAGCCATAGAGGTAGATAAGCCTGATTTAGGTTCAAGAACTAAAGCTATAAAGAAGATAAATAGCTTAAATGTTGAAAATGAAGAGTTTATAGATACAAGTTCAGACGGAAGTTTTTTAATAAGTTAATTAATAAAAAAGGAGAAATAAATGAAAGAGTTAAATGTAGTTCAGTTAAAAGAAGTTAATGGTGGTGCAATTTCTTCCGGGAGTAGGCCTGTTATATGTGGCCCCATTGAAATACCAAAATCTAATCAGACTTACTAAAACACAATAAACTTAAAATAGGAAAATATCATGAATGAATTGAACATAATGCAAGTGAAAGAAGCTAATGGTGGCATTGTAGATGGTGGTTGTGTAATTGGACCTAAAGTCCCAACTATTCCAAAGATTTTTCAATAGGAGAGGTATATGAAAACATTAAATATAGTTCAGTTGGAAGTAGTGAGTGGTGGTGTTTCAACGGTTTATCATGAGGGTGCATGGCTGCAAGCCATTAAAGATCTAATGAATCAACTTAAATAATCAGATAGGAAAAATAAAATGAAAGAGTTAAATAAAAAAGAAATAACAAGTAGTGTTTTTGGTGGAAAGTGTACTGGAGTTTGGTTAGGAACGACTGATGGTGAGTATGGTGTTTGTATTGGTAAAAGTGAAAATTAATTAATAAAGG
>NZ_WTLA01000032.1:0-39804 GCF_011378845.1 Pseudoalteromonas sp. Z9A4 | reverse complement strand
GTGTAAGTGTTGGCGGAGTGGACGGGACTCGAACCCGCGACCCCCGGCGTGACAGGCCGGTATTCTAACCAACTGAACTACCACTCCATATTTCCGGTGCCGTTTAGGTCTCCCTTAACAGCGGCGTGAATAATACGAACCAGCCCCTATTTCGTCAAGGGCTTTTTTGCTTTTTTATAGGTTTTTTAGTCATCTGACATCGAAAGGTTTAAAATTTCACCTGATTTGTCATTTTTTGAGCCATTTTCACCGACTTGATTTTTTTCTTTGTCGGTAACGTCCCCTTTTCTTGTTTTCTTTTTCTTTAAAAAAGGCAGCTTCACTTTAAATTTAATCGGTTTTTTCTGAACAAATATACGAATTAACAACCAACCGAGTAATAAAATGAGCGTATTGCAGCCTACAATTAAACTAATTATTGTAGATGTAGCCATTTTTTCTTCAACAGGCTCACTCTCAATCATTTTATCTGGCGTAATAATCGTTGCAGGATCTATTTCGGGCACAACTTTTATCGGTCGTTCTACCGCAAATTTATAGGTTGGCAGCGTTGCCATAAATTCACGGCCGTTAATATTAGTGCCAAAAACAGATAACTCAACACTATATCTACCCCAGCCATAATTTTTAATTACAAGTTGGCGCGATGCATCTGCTATCGCATTAATTGTAAACATTTGTTCTTCATTATTTGGATAGTAAATTTTACCCTGAATAATGACCGTTTCGGGTTTTACTATTTTGGTATCTATATTAATAGTTAAATGATGATCACTAACATTTTCATCCGCTCGAATAATTGCATAGTTAAAAGGAGGTTCATGAACCACTACTTTATCTTGAACTACTCTACGCTTTAATAATGGTGTAGAAATGTAAAGTCTAGAAGCCCATTCGCCAGCAGGAAAATCCAATGTGAACTCACCAGTAAAAACGCCATCCTTTGGGTGTTCGTCAAATCCACGACCATCGTCTTTAAATTCAGCTACTTTTTGACCTCCTGCGCCAAAATTCGTAAAACTGTCGTTATTAGTACTCACAAAATCTACATTTAGCTTTACAACGTCCCTAAACAAGTTTTCATCAATTGGTTCTCCATCATTGAGTATTTTCCCGGTGATTTTTATTGTCTCTCCTTTAAACAACATAGGTGGAAGAGGCTCTGCAGCAAGAGATACTTCTCCTAATACAACTATTCTGCTGTCGGGTAAAATACTGCCTATTACTTGCCAAGGACCAGGTATAGGCTTTTTAATGGTTATTAAATCGTAATTGAGTTCATCAAACCATTCAATATTTGGGTTATAAGCAGCATCTCTAGTGAAGTACTTACTTCCATCCGGTCTAACTAAAATAACAGAAGATGCTCCTGGTTTTCTAAAGAAGAGCAGCGTTATTTCATCAATGTCGCTATCTATGCGAAAACGATTATCAAGTAATGGTATCTCATTTTGATGTCCATCACGTTTGAGCACTTCTACTTGCTTTACGCCATAAGCATTACTAGTGAATAAACTAGCTGCACATAACGCTGTTACAAAATACATCGTTTTCATTAAATGGCCTCATTCAGCGCGCCATATACATTGGCCGCCTTCTTTATTTACAAGATCTAATCGTGCTTCGTGTGCGCTTTGCTCAGCGTCGCTTGCTCGCAGAACAACTAATGGGGCTCTATCACTATTTAAACGCTTTATATCGCCCTTCTGCTGCTCGCTGCCGTCATCTTTATTTTGATTCAAATTTAGCTTTGTTTGACCACCTGTCATGGCAAGGTAAACATCGGCTAAAATCTCAGAATCCAGTAGCGCGCCGTGAAGTGTTCGTTTGCCGTTATCTACATCGTAACGACGACATAATGCATCAAGATTGTTCTTTTGACCCGGGTGCAAGTCACGCGCCATTTTAAGCGTGTCGAGAACTTGACAAAAAGTATCAGTTTTAGGATAGCCCTGATTAAGTAGCGAGAATTCGTTATCCATGTGGCCAATATCAAACGGTGCATTATGAATAACCAGTTCAGCCCCTTCAATATAGTCGAAAAACTCTTGGGCAATTTGATGAAATAACGGTTTATCACGTAAAAATTCGTTAGTGATACCGTGAACGTCGATTGCTTCTTCTTCGCTTGCTCGTTGTGGGTTTATATAAACGTGAAAGTTATTGCCTGTTAAGCGGCGATTTACTAACTCCACACACCCAATTTCTATAATACGGTGCCCTTGTTTAGGGTCGATGCCGGTGGTTTCTGTATCTAAAACTATTTGTCTACGTGCCATATCGAATTTAGCCTGATTCTGGTATCTTTCTATAATCACTTTATTGTACATAAGATCAAGGTAAAACAGTGCAAAAAACCGTAGAGATTTACACCGATGGCTCATGTTTAGGTAATCCAGGCCCCGGCGGTTATGGTATTTTTATGATTTATAACGGCCACGAAAAAGAAATGAGCCAAGGTTATAAACTCACAACAAATAACCGAATGGAAATGCTCGCGGCTATTGTAGCCCTAGAATCACTCACTCGAGAATGCGAAGTAAACCTAACAACCGATAGCCAATATGTTAAGCAAGGCATTGAATCGTGGATCACTAACTGGAAAAAACGTGGCTGGTTAACATCAGCTAAAAAGCCGGTTAAAAACGTCGACTTATGGAAACGCCTAGATAAAGCCTGTAGCGAGCACAATGTAACTTGGAAATGGGTTAAAGGGCATAGCGGCCATAAGTACAACGAAATAGTTGATGATTTAGCGCGCGATGCCGCTGGCAGTAGAGATTTACTAGAAGATGTAGGCTACCAGCCTTAATTTATTATGAGCTAGTTGTTATACCAATTTTATTAAAAACATGTTCATTCTATCGCATTAAATAACTCACTAACTGCGTTAAAAATTATTCATATAGAACAACTATATGTCACAATTTTAGCCTTGTTAATGTGCTATTTTCTTAGCGCTATAATAGCTCACTTATTTAATGCAATTGGTATTATTTTTTTGCTCGCACGATTTAAAGTGTTGCTTTGACGTTTGTCTAAGCCCTGCCCCTTTTACTGGTGCAAACTGCGGCCTTGCATGCCACTTAGGTTTTATTGGCGTAAGTGGCGCAACTCTTTTTCGTGCCACCAGCATATAAACACTGCCCATCGGTTTTAAATACTGTTTAGCAAAGGTACGCCAAAACTCAAACCTTGATAGCCTATTACCTCTTGCCAGTGATGAATAAATAAAACGTTCGTCACTTACAATTTCAAAACCAAGTAAGTTTAGCCAATCTTTAACCCTCGCAGGGGTAAAAAAGCGCCCCGTCCATGGTAATTTCTGACCACTAAAAGGTAGCATTTGTGCAAGTCCGCACAAACTAAACGGGTTAAATCCCGTAATTACTATATAGCCGCCCGGAATAAGTGTGCGATGTGCTTCTCGTAAAATGTGATGTGGGTCTGAATGATACTCTAAGCAGTGACTTAGTATGCAGGCATCAATACTGTGCTCGTAAAATGGCAGTTCATCTATGTCAGCAACTACCCCAGTGTAAGGCCCAGGTTCTGCAACACACACTTGGTGTTTAATCGTACTTATACTTGTATTTAATTCGCCACTTAAATTACCTAGCTTAAGCATATGATAGCCAAACATACGCGGCAGCCATTGCTCCATTTTGCGTTCAATATCTTTGCGCAAATAATCCCCATGAGGAAACTGTTGCCACGACAGTGGTTTGGGTCCTTCTTGAAAACTAAGGGCTGGTTTCATTTTTTGAGCTCGTTATACTATGCGGTAAGTGTCACTTTATAGAGCAATTTACCATGGTGCAAGTCAAAGCAATTAAAGCCTTTTCTGATAATTACATTTGGTGTTTAACTACCGATAATAGTAACCAAGCATGGGTAGTCGATCCAGGCCAAGCACAGAGCGTATTAGCGTATCTAGCTGAGCACAAACTAACGCTTGGTGGTATTTTAATTACGCATCATCACTACGACCACACTGATGGCGTAGCTGCATTAGTTGACGCCTATCCAAATATATCGGTTTATGGCCCCGCGAATAGTCCATTTAAAGGCGTTACCCACTCACTTACTGATGGTCAAAGCATTAGCGTACTTAATATTAACTTTAATATTTTGGCAACTCCTGGGCACACGCTTGATCATATTTGCTATACAAATGATGAACTTGCTTTTACAGGCGATACATTGTTTAGCGGTGGATGTGGGCGCTTATTTGAAGGCACGCCAAAGCAAATGTGGGAATCGTTTAATAAACTAAGAGAGCTGCCTGCAAGCTGCAGTGTGTATTGCACGCACGAATACACGCAAGCTAATCTTGCCTTTGCCAAAGCGGTTGAACCACGTAACCCAGAACTACTCGCGTACAGTAAAAAAGTAGATGAATTACGCAGTAATAACCAAATCTCCCTACCCACTTCTATTGGACAGGAGCTAAAAATAAATCCATTTATGCGTAGCGATTTGCCAACCATTACAGAGTTAGTGCCAGAAAAATTCATCTCGGTTACAAAAAACAATGAACCTTGGGGAAACTTTGCTAGTCTGAGACAGTTCAAAGACAATTTTTAATGCACAAACTAATACTTTAATATTTATTTTATTAGAATCATTAACTTAAGATATAGTGATGATTCTATTTCTGCGTTTTAAAAAGTCATTAAGTGGCAATGTTAACTCATAACAGGTAGTATTCGCCGAGTTTTTTACCCGATGTATTGGTATTTATGAATAAATCTCCCCTATTAGTAGCCTTGGCGTTAGCGCTAAGTGGTTGTCAAACTGTGACAACTCTAGACTCAGACTCTCAAGTCGCCACGCAAGCAAACCAACAACTCGAAGGCGCAAGTCCTAACGACATTAACAATGCATTGATGGTAAACGCACAATATCAGCAAGTTGACCCTGATGAGCAAGAAGCTCCCGTGTTTGATGATGTATGGGAGCGAATTCGCTACCAACTTTCTATCGAAATACCGCAAAACCGCCCTGTTGTTACTGAACGTAATTATTACGCTCGCCACCAAGCCTATTTAGATCGTATTTCTAAACGTGCAGAACCTTACTTACACTTTATAGTTGAAGAAGTAGAAAAGCGCGAAATGCCAATCGAAATTGCACTACTGCCTATTGTAGAAAGTGCATTTGACCCGTTTGGTTATTCTAATCGCAGCGCATCGGGCATTTGGCAGTTTATGCCTGCAACCGGTGAGCGATTCGATTTAAAACAAAACTGGTGGTACGACGGTCGTCGCGACATAGTGCAGTCGACTCGCGCAGCACTTGACTACTTATCGTATTTACATAAAACACTTGAAGGCGATTGGCTAAATGCAATTGCTGCTTACAACTCAGGTGAAGGGCGCTTGATGCGCGCGATTAAAAAGAATCGTAAAAAGCATTTACCTACCGATTTTTGGTCTCTTGATTTACCTAGCGAAACAACAGCCTACGTACCAAAGTTATTAGCACTTGCCGATTTATTAAAACGCTCAGATGATTTTAACGTTACATGGCAACCAGTAATTAATGCACAAGTGGTTGAAGTGGTTGATGTTGGCTCGCAAATAGATTTAGCGCTTGCTGCTGATATGGCTGATATGACGCTTACTGAGCTATACAGATTAAACCCTGGTTTTAACCGCTGGGCAACTGATCCTAATGGCCCGCATTCTTTATTATTGCCTGTTGATAAAGCAGAGGAATTTAGCCAAAAATTAGCAAACACTGATGTTAAAAACAGATTACGCTGGCAGCGTTATATTGTGGCTCGAGGCGACAGCTTATCGGTAATTGCCAAAAAGTTTACAACAAGCTCAAGTGCAATCCGATCGCTTAATAAACTCAAATCAAATACGATTAAAGTAGGCCAAGAGTTACTAGTCCCGCTTACTGATGGCGCTATAAATAGCGAGCATTTACCAAAGCAGATGCGTTTAGCTGCTAATAAAGCAACTCGCACAAAGCTTTCGCACACAGTTAAAAGTGGCGACACGTTATGGGATATTAGCCGCGAATATGACGTAACTATGGATGAGTTGGCTAAATGGAATAAACTAAAGAAAAACTCTGTATTGCGCCTAAATCAAAAACTAACTGTGTATAAATCAGCTAATAAACCACAAGCAACGGCAAGCACCAACCGTACTATTACATACAAAGTACGCCGAGGTGATTCTCTTGCACGTATTGCGTCTAAGTTTAATCTAAGCGTTAACGAAATTATTAAGTGGAATAATTTAGCCGGTCAAAAATACTTACAACCTGGCCAAAAGCTAAAACTTAAAGTAGATGTCAGAAGTAGTTAGTTTATAAAACTATATTAAAAGTAAAAAGGAGCGCATGCGCTCCTTTTTTAATACTTTAACGTTAAGGATTAAGCAGGTAGTTTTTCTAGCCATACTTTTAACCAAGGCTCGGCTACCGGCCATGGTTCAAAATCTTCACATGCATCTATTTCTAGGCGGTTGCCCACAGGCTTTGCTTGTAAATCGCGAAGTAGCTCGTCAAAGCTTCGCCCTGCGCCACAAAATGTATCGCCGTAACATCTGTCACCCATTGCAATTACACCAAATGGTTTATCGGTAAGCATTGGGAAGGTGCTATTCATAGCAAAGTATAACCCGGCCAAATTACTTGGTACATCACCTTGGCCTGTTGTGGAGGTAACGATTAAAATATGCGATGCATTTTTTATATCATCAAGCGATGCTTCAGTAATTACTGTTGCAGTATGACCCGCTTGCTCAATTGTGCTTGCAACTTCATCGCTTAAACGCTCTGCACCGCCATTAACGCTGCCTACAAAAATACTAATATGTGCCATTAATAATCCTTTTCTTGCTCTGGCCAACCTAGCTGCTTACATATTTTAAGCATGTCTTCACCTAGTGGCGCTTTAATTGTTATTGATTCATTACTATAAGGGTGCACAAAACTAAGCTCTGTTGCAAATAACATTAAGCGTCTTAGTTCAAAATGCTCTCTAAAAAATTGATTATGCTGATTATCACCGTGATTTACATCACCAATAATAGGCAGTGATAAGTGCTTTAAGTGTCTGCGAATTTGATGCTTGCGCCCTGTTTTTGGAAAGCACTCAACTAACGAGTAACGCACTGTTGGATACTTACCTATAGGAATAGGCAATGCAACTTGGTGCAAGCAATTAAACTGGGTTTGCGCTTCTTGCGGTGCTTTGTCTTGATCTGCAAACTTATCGGCTATTTTATCAAGTTCTTCTTTAAGCGGTTTATCTAAAAATACCGACTCTGGTGCAAAGCCGCGCACTAAGGCCACATAGCGCTTAGCAATGGTGCCTTCAATAAATAGCTGGTTCATATCGCGAGCAGCTTCAGAGCTCAGTGCAAACAGCAATACGCCCGACGTAGGTCTATCGAGCCTATGTACTGGAAATACATGTTGCCCTAGCTGGTCGCGCAACATTTGCATAGCAAACTGGGTTTCGTGTTTATCTAAAAACGAGCGATGCACTAATAAACCTGAAGGCTTATTTATAGCCACATAGTTTTCATCTTGATACAAAATAGTCAGCTCGCCATATTCAATAGGCGCTGGACGCTCACTCATTTGGTTCTCCTAAAAAGGTATCAAGGGCTGTTAGTAATTCAATTATTTCATCGCTCCCCGCTTTATTCACAAGTGTCATTTGCGCCATAGGAGCAATAGCAAAGTTACGTGGCAGTGGTTGCTTGTGCGTTATTAATTGCTGTATTTTATTAATAAATACAAATTGTAACCACTGCTCAAACGCCATTGTATCGTGACAAAAAGGAATATTTGAAAGCAGTGCATCAGCGTCTATTGGCTCACTTTGCCAAAGCGCGTGTTTTTGTAAAAGTGCCGTTAGCTGCACTAAATAAGTTTGGGTTTGCTGGTACATAACCACCCTCTTTTATATATGTAATGCAATTATACCCTGTTCCCTCATAGGCGGCTATGACGTATAATTAATGTAATTTTGCAGTAAAAACAGTTGAGAAAACAATGAGTGATCAAATAGCTACATTAGGTCAGCTTTTAGATGGTGCGGGTACTCAGTGGCGTGCTTTTGATATTGGCAGGCATATTACTAAACTCGATAAAAAACAATTTTTAGCTATTGAACAAGCTCAAGTGCCTTACCCTTATCCTCTTGCTGGCCACGCTTGGCTCGCTATTCAATTTTGGGATACTAAAGCCAGTAAAGAACCGTATGTATGGTTTTTAAAATTTCCACTTGATGAGCAAAGTATGCTTGTAAGTGCTAGTCGCGATCACTTTGCTGATATGGTTATTCAAGCGCTAGGCACTGAAATTACAGGTGAGCAAGCCGATGGAAAACTTGATAATAACCCTTATGTTTTTACACCAAACGCAAATAAATTAGCGGCATTTAACGCCCAAGTAAAAGTACTATTAAAACAGCCTGCATCGCAGTATTACGAGCATGCACAATTGTACTTTAGCGGTAAAATTGGTTTTGATAATTGGCAAAGTGTTGCACTACAGGGTATTGCCGATTTTGCACTACGCTTAGACAGCGATACAAACTTAAGTAATCTGCAAAAAGCATGGGCGCATTTACCTATTGAAGTACTACAACCACTCAGTGCCATGCTTGAACACGTTGAAATACCAACATCAATGAGTGAGTTACTTGTTGATTACACCCAGGCCGCAATTAGTAACAACGACACAGTGGCTATAACCGCAGCACTAAGATCAGTTTCAAAAGGTCAAGCTCAAGGGTTATGCGCTCAATTAGTCGATACTGTACTAAGCTCACCAGTGAGGCACGACTCTGACGTGTTACTAACAATAGCTGGGCGGTGTTTTAAACAATTAGAAAACCCTGAACGCTTACATGTATTTATGGATAATTGCGCACATCATCAAAAAATTGATGAGTTGTTTCCTAGTATTTTTGCTGACTTAGTTGCAATACCGACTATTCGCCCGCATTTATTAGGCTTATTACGTAAAGAAAATCGTAGCGAAACCCTCGCGCGTGCAATTGGAAGGTTATTCTCTTAAATGGCAAGTTTATGGACGTTCATACTTATTGGTAGTGTAATTTACTTATTTTGGCTTAGCCGAAAGGTTGCTGAAGCGGCGAACGTTCATGCTAAACGTCAAAGTGAGCAATTGCAGGTGCAGTTGATGAGTGTTGCATGCACAAAACGCCGCTTTGGTTTTTTAAAGAACGGCAAGCCAGGCATCAAAAGTGAATTTATATTTGAATTTTCAAGCGATGGTGAAAATGCTTATCAAGGTGTGTTAATTATGGAAAATGAGTTTTTGAAAAGTGTGGTTGTTCCACCGCATAAAATATAAAACTGAATATACTTTGAGAGTATTTGTCTTAAATTAATAAACTTAATTCAACACAAAAAACTAAGGCGTAACTAAAGTTACGCCCCAATTGGACTGCATCCTGCTAGATATCCATTATCTTAAATCCGTATTATCATCCCCTGAACGAGTAAACAACCTTGTTTACCCTCACATTGCATCCTGCAATATCCATAGCCACCTGGCAAACCCACGAAATCTATCGTTTGGCTACATACCGTAGCATCATCCCTGGTAATCCTTTTAAGTAGCTCCTGCCACTTTTTTCATCCTGCAATATCCATAGCCATCTTGGCAAACCCACGAAACCTATCGTTTAGCTACATCCCGTAGCATCATCCCTGGCAATCCTTTAAAGTAGCTCCTGCCACTTTTGCATCCTGCAATGTCCACTTGCCATCTTGGCCGTCCTGCGTAAACTAACGCTCCTGCTACTTCCTGTAGCGTCATCCGTGATTATCCTAAAGTAACTCCTAGCTACTAAGTGCTTCATGCACTTCCTTATTCTTCCTTGTATCCGTTTTAGCTTGTCCTTTATGCTTCCTGCTAGCGTCCGCTATGTTGCCTATTCCGTATCCTTGGCAGTAACTCAATCATTGAGCTATATCGTCTTGACAAAGTGAAGTTTAAAGCAATTGGGGGGGAGTAATAGGACTTAACATTAAATAAATAAACATCACAAAAATGAAAAATTAAAATAAACAATAAATAACAACAGCTTAAACTTAAAAAGGCTACTTACTAGTAGCCTTTAACTGACAATGCTCACGGCAATGTAAGATATATCTCACGGTCTTATGTCCGTTTGGGCGCATTGGCTTACATCATAATTTTAAAGAGTTGGCTCAATTATTGATTTAAACAGTAACTCACCCTCTACTTGATTAAAAGTAAGGTGCTTAAATGACTCAAACTTTTCAGTTTTAAAAAACTCAGTGTGTTCTTTTCGCGTTACAAATACAGCCATCCCCGTTGACTCCGCATTACATTTAACTAAATCATCAAGCCCCCTTAATAAGTAACGACCAAACCCTTGTCCATGAAAATGCGGATCTACGGCAATAAAAGCTAAAAAGTAGTAATTGCCTTTCTCTTTAAGGGCATCTCTAATTGTTTGTTCTTTGTCTATTAACTGATTTGTTTGTAAATAGCCCGCGCTAAGCATCAATTTTAAACGCCAGTGCCAATAACGCTGCGCTTGAAGCTGGCTATTAGATTCAAATACACAGGCTACTGCTTTTAATTTATCGTTACGGTATAAACCAATTAATGGCTGTTTTTCTTGCCAAAAGCTACTAAGTTCTTCGCGAATTAATGATCGTAATTTTTTTTCGTAAACTGATTTATTTTCGTCATTGTAGCTAAGCATTTTTTGTAATACAGGATCGTCATGATAAGCCTGATAAATAAGGCTCGCTGCAGTGCTAATATCTTCTGCGGCTAAATACTGTACGCTGAACGTATCAGCAGGCGTGGTTACACTCATTGTATTTCCTTGATTATTTTAGCTATAGGCTGTTTAACTATATACCCAACTATATACCTAAAATTATTAACCGTAAATTCAGCGAGAGTTTAACTAGCTAGGAGTAGAGTTAATCCTTAGAATAAGTTTTCATTTAGTTAATACCAATTGCATTAAATGAGTGTTCTATTATAGCGCTAAGAAAATAGCACAATAACAAGGCGAAAATTATGACATATAGTTGTTCTATATGAATAATTTTTAACGCAGTAAGTGAGCTATTTAATACGCTAGAATGGTCATGTTTTTAATAAAACTGGTATAAGGAGCAATATCATGGATACGACTAAACACGACATCAATACACTATTTGCACAGCTTGGATTACCTAATTCAGACGATCAAATAGATACATTTATTGCCTCACATGAATTAGAAGACACAACACTACTCCAAGAAGCCCCTTTTTGGGATGAAGCGCAACAGCACTTTTTAGCTGAATCGCTTGCTGAGGATGGTGATTGGAGTGAAGTAATTGACGAATTAGATGTACGCCTTCGTCAAAGTAAGTAACTTTATTTAATGTACCCTCCCTTATTTATTGCTAACATAGCATCTGCGCAGCATTCATATGCTGCGTATTTATTTTATTAAAGAGTTATATATCTAATGAATTCAGTTGTATTTGATGCAATTAAAGTCCTTCTTGATGAAGGCAAAACCCCTACTGTAGCACTAACTAAAAGCCGTTTGGCACAACCGGTTCCTATGCCGATGATTATTGCAGCAGTAAGCCAATATAAAAATAATCCTGATTCAATTAATAACTTCATGAGAAACCCACAGCAGTCAGATAATACTGAGCTTAAAACGAGTCAATTAGATAGAATTGAGCAAAAGCTCGATAAACTTCTTGCGCTGCTAGAACAAAAATAATTTGAGACTATAAATGTTCGTTGTTGATTTAACTTTTGATTGCTACCAAGACACCACCTTAGAACAAGCCGAACAGGCAATAAACCGCTTAGTAAATGCACTGCGTTTTAATGGTCAAATAATGGGTGAAGAATTTCCAACCGTTTTAAAAGACGGCTTTTTTATTACCCGTGTTATGTGCCCGACCGAAGATGCAATGCACCCGCTAAATAACAGCCCGTTTGTTAAGCACAGTATCGAAACGTTACATAGTGCTGGATTACTTGCGCCAAAAGTAAAAGTGATTGGACAAGATATACATTCCAACGGGGCTGATTACTGTACAGAACCATCAAGTTATATTTTATATACAACCTATGTGCATACGTGCAGCCCGCTTTATTGTGGTGATGACTTTTTGCCTGTGCCGCTATTTCGTATTCCGGCAATTGCTAATGGTGACTACAAAACACTGATTAAATGGCAAGAAGATTGGCAAGCCTGCGATCAAATTCAAATTAACGGCGCAACCCGTTGTGAGTTTCCGGCACTTGAAGAAATATCGAGCATTAAAAGCGATTTATACAGACGCGGAAAAGACATAACAAAGCGAATTAGTTTTTTAACAAAAAAACCAACTTACTATTACTTATACCGTGTAGGCGGCGTAGATAAAGCGTCTGAGCTTGAACGAAAATGCCCTAGCTGCAATGGCGATTGGAAATTACCTGAATCGTGGTTTGGGTTATTTGACTTTAGATGTGAGCCATGTGGCTTAGTGTCTAATATATCGTGGGATTTTCAGTAACCATTAGGGCGTGTTGACCTTTGTGGATTGAAATTTGTTCAATCTAGGGACGATTTAATCGCGGCGCGAGGTTTGTAACCTAGTGGGCTAAGTAAAAACCGAGCAACAAAGAGTAAATCGTCCCTAGAAAGAACCCAAAGGGCAGCGCATGTTAGGCATTTATGCTTCGTTATCGCCTATTTATGGGGAATAACCACACTACATAGGCTCTGCCTTGCCTAAAAACCAAACATACAGCTGCAAAATCAATCACGAAAGGTCAACACGCCCTAGTAATGGCGCTTAAAATCAGCTTAGTGATGGCGCTAAGCTGATTTTTAAATACGTTTTAAACCTCTAATGCCTTTAAAAAAGCATTAATGTTGGGAGCAAGTACATGGTGTGTGTTTTTGCCTACATGCTCTAAACATACTTCTCCAGAGTGCACCAATACACTTACTAGTAAATCATCTTTATCTGTTAACCCAATAAATACCGTTTCTGGCTGCTTGAGCTTGCGTTTCATTAAAACGTGACCCGTTATATTTTGCTGCAGCATGTCAAAGTCGTCACTATTCCACGCCTGTAGTAATTCAACTTGATGCCCATCAATCACAGCTAAAATACTTCCACCGTACATATGCCCATATAACTCGCTAAGCTCTTTTGGAAACTCAAGCTCTAGTGCATTGGCTAAATCACTCAGTGAACCTGCTGGTTGCTGGTGCGCACCCTGCCATTGGATATTTCCCTGCTCGTCAATTTCGCCAACTTCTGATGGGCTTGGCCATTGCTCATCGTGCGCTATAAGTGGGTACTTTGCGGTATTTTTAAGGGTCTTTTCGCTAAATTTTTGATGAAGTTGTTCTATAAGCAATGCAACAGACATACTGTGAAACTCATTTAAATTAGATATAATGTCCCTATTGTAACTATTTAAGAGCAAACATGACAGATTACAGCAATTCTCCAGACCTTAAAGGTAGCGTATTAGGCCAATCTACTGAGTATGTAGATGTGTACACGCCAAGCTTGCTTTTCCCTATTGCGCGCAAACTAAATCGTGATGCTTTAAATATTGACGAAGCAGAGCTGCCATTTAAAGGCCAAGATATTTGGACTGGTTACGAGCTTTCATGGCTAAACAATAAGGGTAAACCGCAAGTTGCCGTAGCCTTATTTACCTTTGAATGCCAAAGCAGCCATATTATTGAGTCAAAGTCGTTTAAACTTTATTTAAATAGCTTTAACCAAACCCGATTTGAAAGCATTGATGTAGTAAAACAGCATTTAATTGATGACCTATCAAACGCGGTTAACAGCCCTGTCAAAGTGACTTTATACAATCCTGATGATTACAATTGCTTACCGTGTACGGCGCTGCCAGGTGAATGTATTGATGACTTAGATATTGAGATTAATAATTACGATATTGATGCTAATTCACTTAAAGCAAAAAGCGATGAAGTAGTGACTGAAACGCTCTACAGCCATTTACTTAAATCGAACTGTTTAATTACCTCCCAGCCTGATTGGGCAAGTGTAATTATACGGTACACTGGCGAGCAAATATGTCGCGAGTCGTTACTGCGTTATTTAATTTCGTTCAGAACGCATAACGAATTTCATGAGCAATGTGTTGAGCGTATTTATAGCGATTTAACAACACAACTTAATATTAAAGAGTTAGAGGTTTACGCGCGTTATACTCGTCGTGGTGGGCTTGATATAAACCCGTATCGCTCTACGCATTATAACGATACGCCATTTGTAGTTAAAATTAATCGTCAGTAGATTATTTTACACTGGAATATAAGTATTGAAAAAGGAACCTAGGCTCCTTTTTTACATTTTTTAATTAACTTCGCGCTTAGTGGGGATGGGCATACCACACACATCAACGTAGTTATGTGCTTTAACAAACCATGGTTCAATACGGTTTTTACGAGCACTGATTAAGTTTTTGAACACCGGTGAGTTTGTTTTCATCACTTTAAATATGCTTTTATCGCTTTGTACATCGCCAAGGACTTGTATATTGGTAATTGGGTTAAATGCTTTTCCTTCAGTTGGTGTACGCGCTAAACGATTAAAATGCTCTATACCTTCTAGCACTCGACCAAACACCGTAATATTTTTATCAAGGTAGCGCGGGCCTTGCCCTATTGTTACAAAAAATTCCGTGCTCGCACTATTTATATCGTTATCGCGCGCCATGGCAAATACGCCACTACAATGCACTTGCCATGTCTGCGTATGTGCTGAGTTTTGAGCTACTGCAAAGCCGTTTAAAAAACCGGTAACTGGTGCATATCCGTCGCCATTTAGCTCTGTAATTAAAAGTGGTTTGTTTGTTGTTAAATAAAACTCAGCAGGGACTGTTTTATCTGCCGTTTTAATTAATTTTTTACCCGAGCTGTCGCCACCTTGAGCTACAAAACCTTCAACAAACCGATAAATGCCAGTATTTTTATAAAACCCTTCTCGCGCTAACTTTTTAATGTTTTGAACGTGCTTTGGAGCAAGCAGTTCATTAAGCTCAATGTACACATCACCCGTTGGCAGTGTTATCTTTAAAATATTTTGAGAATCCACAACTCGCCAGTCATTATCTTTTGCACTAGCAATTACCTCACTTGCGCTCAATAAAGGTAGCTCTTGATTAGCAACACCATCACCTAGTTGTTGAGCACAACCACTCAATAAAACACTAAGCAGAGCTGGCAATATAATTTTTTTCATCGCTTATATCCTTATAATTATTATAGTTTTGGTTATTCCCAATCAAACTTATATAGCACATCAACATTTTGGTATAGGCCGCTCGTTATTTCTATGTATAACTGTGAAAGTAACTGATAACGCACAGCCACTTCACTGAGCGAATCAAATACACCCACGCTATATTTAACTTGTAAGCTAGGTGCTACGTAACCTGATATTTCTACTTTGGTGCTATCACCACTACCTGATGAGCTTAAACTTACATCTGACAAACCAAAGGTTTCACCTACCTTAGAAACAACCCCTTCGCTGCGGCTAACACCTTGAGAGAGTAATAGCTGCGTAAGCATAGCATCGCTTGACGAACTTTCTCCATCACCTAAAGGTTGGCCATTAAGTAAATATGCGAGTGCTTGTGCTTGGTCCATCGCAGGCTCAGAAAATATTTTGAGCGTTGGTTGTTCAACATTACCCGTGAGCGTAACCCCTGCAATGACACCATTTGCAGTCGTATCGGGATTACGTATTGCTTTAATATTTAAAAATGGTTGTTCAATTGAACCGCTAAAACCTACTTGCCCAGTACTGATTATTAAATCTTGCCCAAAGGCTAAGTAAGTACCTTCAATTAAGTTAAGCTCACCTGTGGCTATAATTGGTGCACCTTGACTCATTTTTATCGCTAAATCACCTGCAACCTTTGATTCCAAGCCAAACGATTCTACTTTTACATCGTTTTTAACAATCACTTTTAAATCTATGTCGTAATCAAACGGGACTGTTTCGGTGGCCTCGGTTTTTTGATCAACAATAATTTCATCATCGCTAACTTGCACTGCGCCCTCAGGAAGCTCTTCAATCATTATACGACCGTAAGGCACAACTACCTCACCAGCAAGCTTGAGTGCATTATTAGCCAAGCCTATTTGTAAGTCTGGCGATACTTTAAATGTAACGCCTTGTTGTGCCCGAACAAAAAACTGCTCGCCAACCACAGCAACATTTACGGCAGGCTGCGCACCTTGCCAATCAACATCACCGGTTAGGTTTATTTTACCGCCCTGGTTGTCGTTTAAATTGCCCTTTATTGTGGCTGTTGTTTTATCAAACAATATGCTTATATTTGATTTTTGCAGCGCTATAGGTAATTGCTCGCCCTCTAAACTAATATCGCTAACATTAAGCTCGCCATTTAATAAAGGGTCTTTTAACGTACCGGCTAACGCCACTTTACCGCTAATATCACCTTTTAACTGCTCGAGAGTTTCAAGAAATGGTTGTAAGTCTGAAAGGAGTATTCTATCAATATTAATTGTGCCATTAAGCGCTTGCGTATTTTGTATATCGTCAATATTAATTTGTGTATTTATTTTACCAAGCACACTTGATTCTAAATTAGCTTCAAGCTTGCCAATTTGAGAGTCCGAAAACGCACTAATGCTTAATGTTTCAATAGGTAATTTAAAACGATCTTCTTCAGAGGTAAGTACCGCTGTTAAATCGGTAGAATCGATATTTGCACGTAATGTTTTAAGCGCACCGCTTTGCCAGTTAAGTGCTACATCGCCAGCTATATTACCGCGAGTACGAATATTGTCAGGCAAAAAGTGCTTAAGTTCTTCAAGTGCTAAATTGCTCAGTTTAGCATTTAGTTGACCGAGTTCTTTTGTTTGAGCTAGCGTGTCTATACATAATTCACTTTGCTCAGATGCCCAACAATGCGCGCTCACATTAAAGTCGCTGGTTTGAGTATTAAACATAATGGCGATATTTTTAGTGTTGCTAAAGCTTAGCTTTTTATCGCTGAGCGTTACATTGCTAAGCTCGCCATTCCAGGTGGCATTATTAATTTTGCCATTAACTTCAAGCTCTATACTGCCTTGTTCTGCATCTACTGATGCCGTAAGTTGATGATCTGTTTTATCGCCGCTGGCATCAATTTTAACGCTATTAATTTGTTGGTCAGCCACAAGCGCCGAACCAACACTCATCGATACATCGGTTTGCCAATCGGCAGCGGTATCTAACTGCCCTTTTACTGATAATTTATTAATGTTTATTTCATCAAAAATAAAGCGATCTAGTATTAACGCTAAATCAATTGAAGGCGTTAATCGCTCGCCTCTCACTTTTAAATCTGCGGAGCCATCTGCAGTAAATGGAATATTAGCTTTTTCATCACTTTTTAGCGTTACTTTGCCATCAACCTGCCAAGTATCGTCAACTTGCCCGCTTAGTGCTAATTTATTGGTGCCGCTACTTAAATAAAAGCTATCAATATTAGCTTTTAACGTGTTGTCTAGCTTAAAGTTTGAGGCAAATTCTAGTGGCACGTCGTTAAGTAATCCGTTTAACTTTGTATTATTCATTTGTAGCTGCCACTTGTCGTCAGCTGCATTAAATGAGCCTTTAAACTGTCCTGAAATATCACTGGTAGCGGCATCAGTTAAATACTGCGCTTTTAAGTTAGCAAGCGTGCCATTAAAGTTAGCCTGTATGCCCTTTTGCCAATCAACATTGGCTTTTATAGTTGCACTGCTTTCGTTCGCTTTAATGCTTAGCGCTTGTAAAGTTGCTTTGGTAAGACTACCTTTTAATTGGGTATTTAAGTCAACAGCTGGGTACGCGCCTAGTTGGCTATTCGCCTGAAGGCTAAGCTGATAGTCGTCAGCATTACCTTGTGCGTTAAGGCTTACATTTCGCACTTTAAGCTCATTACTTTGTGCATCAATAAGCCACTGCTTAATTTTGCCATTTAACTCAAACGGATAGTTTTTTTGCTTTAAATTTGCTGTTGCCGTTAAACTAAGTGGATATTGTCCCTGTGTTTCTAAATTTAAGTTTAGATTTGATAAGTCGCCATTCAACTGCAAATTGGCTTGGTGCTCATCACTTTGTAAAACAACATCCCCTTTCACGGGCAAATTCCCTGCAAGCTCAGCGTTAAGATGCGTATTAAGCTGCCACTGTTCATACTTTGCTGAGAATGACTCTAAATTAATAACCGCATCTTCCACACTTAATTGCAGCGAGATGTTTTCAATAACATGCTGGGCTTCGTTTTGCTCAATCGTAATGTTAGCAATTTCAAAGTCTTCAACAACTAAATCAAGTGGCGAAGTAAATTCTATATTAGGCAATGCGGGTAGGTGCGTTAAAGGCGCTTGAGTATTTTGCGCCGTTTGTGTTTTCGCATCTTGTTCTTGCTCTTTTAAAGCAACAAGTATGGTGGGAATACTCAGGCTTTTAACCGTCAGCTTTGAACCCTCTGCTTTTGCTGAGAGTTTAAAATTATTAACGCTTACGTTTGCACTTGGATGCTCTAGAGTAAATTTATTGATCGCAATGTTTTTTACAGCAATATTAAAAGGTAAGCTGATTTTTTCAAGCGGCTCTGCCGCGGCTTCTTCTTGTGACTCTGCAGTTTTTGGTAATGTTAAATTTATAGATTTAGCACTTAAGTTATCTATACAAATTCCATCGCACTGCCACCAAAACAAATCAATTTTCAATTGTTGTGCATTAAAGTCCAATCCGTTGCTAGCAAAGCGTACATTAAAGGCATCATTATAAATAAAACGGCCATCTTTAATTTCAATATGTAGTCCATCTACCGCTTTGTTTGCACTATAAGCAATAAATTGATTACCGGGTGCGGTAAATAACAAACAAAATAGTGCAACAACTAACGTGACAAAAATAGCACTTACGGCGGCTGTTATCTTTTTTAATACTGACATTAAATTTCTGGCCCTATGGTAATACTTAAACGTGTGCTTTTACTTTCTTTTGTTAATCCCCAAGCGTGGTCTATACGCACTGGGCCAACGGGTGTTAAATAGCGAAAACCAAAACCAGCACCTACTTCAAAATCATCAGAAAAATCATTAGTCGCAGTACCACCATCAACAAATAAAGCTGCTCGCCAATTTTTAGCAAACTGGTAGTTATATTCCATCGTGCCCGATAGTAAATACTTACCACCTATTAGCTCGCCGTCATCGTTCTCAGGCGAAATTGATTGGTACGCAAAACCACGAACGCTTTGATCGCCACCTGCGTAAAACCGAAGTGAAAATGGCACGTTGTTAATATCATCAACAAGCATTGCTCCCACATTCGCTTTTAAAAACACCAAGTGGCGGTCAAAATAAGTGCGTAGCCATGCATGTTGCATTTGCACCCTAATCAGATTAGTACTCGAAAGCACATCATCTAAGCCAAACTCAGCAGATATAAGCCACTGCTCTCCCCAATAAGGAGTCGTGCCGCCTTTTGATTTTTTGCGCGCGTAGCTAATGCCCGGCATTAACATTTCGGTACTTTCTTCGTCTTCATCACCAATACGGTAGGTTTCTTGGTCGCGGCGTAAAAATGCAGTACGCACCCACTTATTTTCGGTCAACCATTGGCGCTGAACTTGCCCTGTTAATATTTCACTGTAAGTGTCGTTTGTGAGCTCATCTTCTAATTTATAACCGACAGAGAATCGCCATAAATCATCATTAGGATCATCAACCGGAATTGTATAAGCCATGGAAATATCTTGCTGCTTTTGTGCCACATTTAAATTAGTTTCGAGGTAATGGCCGTCTTCTGTGATCCATGGTTTACTCCATTTAAAACGCACCTTGGGCCCTAAGTCAGTACTAAAACCACCGCCAATTTCATAGCTGTTAGCTGGCTTGGGTAATACTTCAACTTTAATCGGTACTTGGCTGTTTTTGCGCGCTGCAATGTCAGCATAAACACGTACACTGGCAAAATAAGGGGTACTTGATAAATCCAAGTTATAGTCAGCAATATGTGTTGATTTATAAGGTTGGCCCTGCGAGAAAGGCGCTATAGAGCGTATGTATTTTTCAGCGGGTGTACTACTGGCAATTTGTATATCGCCAAACTGATACCTAACTCCGGTATCAATTATAAAAGTAATAACAGCACTATTTTTTTTAAGCGACACTTCTAATTTGCGCGCTGGCCACTTAGCATCAAAATAACCTAGCTCTAGTAGCATAGATTCTATTTTTTTATGAGCAGAGTCATATTTACCATGATTTAAAACATCACCTTGCTTTAAGTGATTGCTTTTAATCAATGCCTGTAATTGGGTATCGCTTTGACCATCACCGTTTAGCGTAATATTAATTGCTTCTATGCGAGTTGCAGGCCCCCGTTCAACTTTAACAATTAGTTCGCTGTCGTCTTTATCATAAATAACCTCGACGGTCGGGCTATAATAGCCAAGAGCTTTGATGCTATTTTGTACTTGTTTTTGAGCATAACGGCGAAGTGTACGGGTTGGCTTCTCGCCAATTAACTGCTTGAGGTAAAGAGCTACGTTATTTTCTAAATCGCCACTTAACCCTTCAATTTCGTAATCTTCTATGACTCTTTCTGCCGCATAGCTATTTGTCGCAATTAAAGCGCTCACAACACACATGCAACGTAAAAACTTAATAAACAAGTAAATATCCTTACTTTTAATATCTTACAAAAAACTGGTTAATTACCCGCATATTAGCATAGCCATAATGAGCAACACATTAACTTAATAACAATCTAACGCGTAAATTTAACTTTGAATAAATATCAGCATAATTAAAATTAGTACGCGTTAAGACAATATTTTAGTTACAATAGTGCCTACGAATAAAAAATTAATTTTAAATGAGTTTTTAATGCAATTCCCTGATGATGATAACGGCCAACTTTTAGCCGAAATAGCCGCTGCTGGCATTGATTTAAATAAAATGCACCAAGTCGATTTTTTTATTTTATTTGAACAAAAAGCCGATGCTGAAAAATTTGCTAAAGAAATAGTCTCTGATGCATTAGTTCAAAATGCTGAGCTTGAAAAATGTAAAGACACTGGCGTTTGGGAAGTAATCACTCAAGTACAAATGGTGCCAGAGCACACCCTTCTAGGACAAGCAGAGCAATACATTGAAAGTATTGCTAATAGCTTTAATGGATACGGTGATGGCTGGGGATTAATGGACGGTGACGAGGCTTAATTGCCTTTTAGTTCAATGTACTCTATCAGTTAAGCTTAGCGGCTTAACTGATTTGCCTTTCTAAAACCCCCTTTATAGTCAAATAGCTTATCAGCTACTTTCCAACCATACTTTTTGCTTTTTCGTGCAATAACAAAATCCGGTGGTACTAATTCAAATTGTGCGTTTACTACTTGCGCTGCAGTTTTAAAATTAATAGGTGTTTGCCCAAGCCCCACACGTTGACCAAATTGCTTATTAAATATAAATTGCCCGCCTTTATTTGCGAGGTTATATACTTCATCGCAACTTGCACCATCTTCATCAAAATACGTTATTTTAATAAGTTCATCTTTAATTTGAGTTACCGATAACCCACTGCATCGAAGCACAAGTGCGTCTTTTAAGTTTAATGCATTACGTAACTTATCATCAGGGTCGGCCATTACCGCGCCGCAATCATGACATTTACGTGCAGCAATATCATTTTGGGTACCGCACTGCTCACACTCTTTAAACCTAAAACGATAATCGCACTGCTCTTTATGCCCATCATCGTCTTCTAACAGCCCTTTACAGCGCCTGCCAAAGTGCTCTATTACTTTGCCAGTGGAGTCTGTTTTACCCCAAAATATATTCGCAAAACCACAGCCAGGACAAAGTACCTGCACAGGTTCATTATCACTATCGCCTTTTTTATCGCCTACTTCTGGGTGAAATAAATTAAAACCATTGCCGGCATAATCTATTACTAAGCAATCCGTTTTTGATTCAGATAGCCTCAAGCCTCGCCCCACAATTTGTTGATATAAACTAACTGATTCTGTAGGTCTTAAAATAGCTATAAAGTCGACATGTGGCGCATCAAAGCCGGTTGTTAGTACCGAAATATTAACTAAATACTTTAATTGCTTAGCTTTAAATTGCTTAATGATTTTATCGCGCTCAGTGTTTGGCGTATCACCTGTTATAAGTGCACTTTGATGAGCTGGTAGGTAGCTTAATATTTCCTGAGCATGCATTACCGTGGCGGCAAAAACCATAACACCTTCACGCTCTTCACTGTAGTGAATTACTTGCTGTAATATCGCCTTCGTTGCGCGCTCACTGTTTTTTAAAAGCGCATTCATATCATCAGTCGTACATTGCCCAAATGCATTGCTATCTAGAGACGAAAAATCATAATGGCTAATCGCTGCATCAACTTCGTTTGGCGGCGTTAAATAATTATGTTTTATCATATACCTGAGTGGTAATTCAAAAATACAACTTTTAAACGGACTTTCTTTAGTCCCTTTAACAAAGCCATGATAATGGTGATGGTATATCCACCCCATTCCTAAGCGATAAGGTGTTGCGGTTAAACCCAATACTTTTAACTGAGGGTTATATTCTTTTAAACTGCTTATTACTTTTCCGTACTGGCTTTTTTTATCCCCATTCACCCTGTGGCATTCATCAATAATAAGTAACGAATAATGCTTATTTAATTTATTTAAATTACGAGAAAGTGATTGCACACTAGCAAAGGTTACTTGATGGTTTAATGACTTTTCTTTTAAACCGGCTGAAAATATACTCGCCTCTAAACCAAAACTTTTATACTTTTGCGAGTTTTGCTCTACCAACTCTTTTACATGAGCAAGTACTAATATTTTTTGCTTAGCAATACGGGCAAGTTCAGCTATAACAAGGCTTTTACCTGCACCGGTTGGTAGTACAATAACGGCAGGATCATTACTCTTTCTAAAGTGTAAAACGGTACGTTCTACGGCTTCTTGCTGGTAAGGTCTTAGTGTATAGCTCATAGGAAAACAAATAGGTTTGAGTGAAGAGATTTTAGCAAATAATAGCTGGGAGTTTTAAACTTTAATTATATTTTATTGAGGGGTAAACAAAAAAGAGAAGTCGAAGCTTCTCTTATATTTAGCTTTAGGCTAAAAATTTCTCAAGCTCAACACCTTCAAACGCTTTAGGACGACGGCCACGGCCTGTCCATTCAATAGTCTCACCATTAAGTTCCATGCGGTACTTAGGCTTAACTTTAGTACGTTTATCAGATGCTCCATCTTGTAAATCTTCTAGCGTAAGTCCTTTTTCTTTTAAAAGATCCAAAACTTCCTGTTTCGATTTTTGCTGCTGGGTATATTTTGAAATTGCATCATTGATAAGCTGTTGAGCTTTTTCAAGATCCGTTAATAATGCTGTTTTAATAAAAGATCGGACTTCTTTCATTTATATCTCGCTAAATTGTAAGATTGGATTTATTTAAATATTCCTGCCTAGTATAAACTAAGTATTTATTTTTGCCATTATCTAATTAGAACCATAATTTAATAAAAATAGTAATCTAAGCATTATATATGCATCTTTAAAAATAAACCTTAGATTCAAAGTATTTTCAGCTTGCACTGGGCAGTTCATAACTCTCAACAAAACCCTTTTTCAAACTTAGTAGGTGGATACCGCCTATATGTGAATAACATTTTTAGTGTTGTAAGACAGCTCTATAAAGTTAAATATCTCAGATTTCGTATCATCACACACTGAGTATATCTTTCGCCTAATTACTCATCTTTTAACTTTAGTAAAAAATTTTCGGTAGCCCCACTGCTACAATAATTTATAGATCGACTCACTGATGGCTACCTCAAAAATGTGAAATAATTTTAGCTATCCTATAAACGGTCTCGATTCTTATATAGTTAGTAAACAGCCATAAATAATACATTATGAACAGGGTACTTCTACATCTTTCTATCCACCAACCGCACGACACAGTGGTTACTAGCAGGTCCCTTACCGCCTTTTTTAAATACTTAGTTCCTATATGATCTGTTTTAATTCGACCTTTAGTTTAGCGCTTCTCAGTTACCCATAGGTGAATCAATTGATTTGGGTTTAAATGTTTACTGACTTAACTATCGGTATAAAGTTTTGGTAGATATACTAATCGTACAGCTATTTTTGTTACTGATTAACCATGCGTAAAAATTTTTTACTATCATATGTTTTTAATTCATAAAGTACCTCAAATTAAAAACTATAATACAACACACCGGTGGCTAGCAAAAATATAGGAAGTCTATATATCAAAAACAGTGTTACTTTCATCGTAAATAAATTTACTATTACTTAAATCAGCCCTAAGTATAATGTTTTTAATAAATTAGAATTTTATTTAAGTACTAAAACAATAAAAACCGATATGACTAGTCATATCGGTTTATTATTTTTATGTGTTTATATTGATTAGAAAGTTTGTGTGAATCTTAAAAACCAACTACGGCCAAATAAACGATAGTTACTTTCATCAGTATTACCGTTAGTAGCATTCTCTATATAAGGAGGCTGCTCGTCAGTAACGTTTGTAATACCTGCAGAAAGCGCAGTACCCGTTTCAAAATTATATGAAGCAGTTAAGTCGTGATACATATATGAATCAACTTCATATGTATGACCTTCAGTCGTGCCCCAGTATAAAAGGTCTGTATATTCTAGTCCGCTTGTATAATTTGCAGCATAAGATAGAGTTAAATTGTCAAGGGAGTAACTTGCATTAAAGTTTACTTTATCTGTGGCATAACTCGTATCATTTTCAAATAAGCCATTTAAATCTTTCATTTCAAAACTGAAATTATCGCCGTTATATACTTGGTTCTCACGCTCTAAGAAGTGAGTCCAAGTAAGATTGAATTTCCAATCGCCACCTAGACCAACAACACCATAGTTAGCTTCAACATCAATACCTTTAGCTGTCATTTTGCTTAAGTTTACAGATTGTTCGCTTATTGTAGATAACTTACCATTTGCGCGTGTCACATTATTACATAAAGATTCAACACCACCCAAGTAACAACCTTTAAGTGAATCGCCTGCACTAATGCTATCAATAACGTCATCAATTTCAATAGCCCAGTAATCAACAGTTAAACCTAAACCATCAATAAACTCTGGTGAATAAGCCAAACCTATAGTAAATGTATCGCCTTCTTCTGGTTGAAGATCTTCATTACCACCAACTTTAGCTAACTGTTGAGAGTCAAAGTTATTTGTTCCACCAGCTGATACTCCATCTGCTTGACAGTAGCCCTGTTGTGCCGAACTCAGTGCAGCCCAATTAGATGAGCTACATGGATCTGTCGCAGGTGAAAACGAGTCATTACCTGGAGAGTATAAGTCATAAATATCAGGAGCTCTAAATACTGTGCCATAAGTACTACGTAAAAGAAGTGAATCAACTACCTTCCACTCTAAACCTAACTGATATGTTGTAGAGTCTCCAAAAGCGCTAAAGTCATCATATCGAACACCGAGTTTAGCTTCTAGTCTCTCAATAAATGGGGCATCTTCTACTAATGGTACTCTAAATTCAGCAAATAAACTTGAAACGTCAAAGTCACCGTTAGTGCCTTTAGATTTGTTACCTGTAACAGCACTCATAAATTTACCAGAATCTACTTGAGACTCTAATTTTTCTTTACGATGTTCAAAACCAAAGCCACCAGAAACAACACCAGCTGGTAATTCGAACATATCACCACCAACGAACGCTGTTAGTGTTTGAATAGTGTAATTACTTGAATCTACTAGAGGGGCAGTTACATAGTCCAACATTTCTTGTGTTACAGAACCTGGGCCACCAAATAAGTTCATAGGTACACAATTAGAGATTGGAGCCGATGAAGTACCACACACAATTTGACCAGCATCATTTTGAAAAGAAGGTCCAACAGCCTGAGCTAAGTTAGGTCCAAACAATTGCCCAAAGTCTGTAGAAGTGTTTTGTTGATAACCATAGTTATAATTTACATCATAATACCAATCATCATTAATTTCACCTTCAAAACCAATAACTTGCTGCATACCAATTATATCTTGCTCAAAGCTACGACCGCCTTCAAGCATTCTACGGCGAGAGCGAAGTACATCCTCACCAAATGGGTTGTAATAGTTATCTTTCGATATGCCATTAAACTCAACCATTACTTGTTGGCCAGTATTTTCATCAAGTACAGGTGTACCATCGGCATTAGTTTGCCCATATGTACCCGTGTATGCAGGATCAAAATTTGTATCGTAAGGCACTGCCGCAAGTTCTTGACGAGAAGTTCGCTTATTTATTCTTGTTTCAGAGTAAGTACGAAGTGAATCATTAATTTCAAATGATCCCTCGATAAAGATATTTAATTTTTTATAAGGTGTTTGTAAATAATTTACTGGAGCATAATTATATGTATCATTATTTTCACCGCCACCTACGTAATCTCTCATATCAGAAGCTGTAGCAATACCGCCGTCACAAGTTCCATTTGTTTGACTTACTCCATGCTGTAGGTAAAAATTACCACAAGGAATAGATCCAGAGCCAACAGAAATCACATTTGCGTTGTCACCTGTTCCGATTAGTCCATTTTTCCAAAAAGATTCTTCTTCTGCTTCACCAAACACTTGCCATGGATTATTCATAAAATCTATTGAAGTATCACCTTGATATACCGCGGACTGATCAACGTAATCAACGCCAACAACTAAATGTCCTTTATCAAAAGCTTTACCTAGAACAAGGCTAAAACCTTTTTCTTCGTTTTCACCTACATCAAATGAACCTTTGGTTTGCAGAGTTAACTCAACACCCTCGAAATCTTTTCGTGTAATAATATTTACTACGCCAGCAACAGCATCTGCACCATATGTAGCAGATGCACCGTCTTTAAGAATTTCGATGCGCTGAATCATTGAGCTAGGTATTGATTGAAAATCACTTGTTACAGGGCGACGACCATTTACTAATACGAGCGTTCGTGATGAACCTAAACCACGAAGCTCAACTGATGTTGAACCATTACCGCCATTATTAGTGGTTGTCATTGCAGGCGAGCCAGACATTATGGCACTGCTTTGCAAAAACTGACCTACATCTTGGATGCCTTGAACTTTCATTTGTTCAGCAGTAATGACTGTAACAGGCGATGCAGTTTCCATATCTGTTCTTCTAATACGAGAACCAGTTACTTGAATACGCTCTACGCTGTCGGCACCTTCTTCAGCTGCAATCGAACTTGCTGAAAAAGCAGCTGTTGATGCTGCACCAAAAGCAATTGCTAAGCGCACAGCTTTTGAAACTTTATTATTTAACATTTGATTCTCCCTAGAATACTATTTTAATTATTTTATTTTTAAAATAGGTTTGTAATTAATCACAATACCTATCTTGACTTGAATAGTAATCTTAACTCAACCAAAAGGTCAACAGTTAGCTAACTAAATAAATTAATTTATTTACAAAAATACAAAGAAATAAAAGTAATTATTTAAAAAAAACAACAAATGTAAATATAACAACAATAGAAATGCGGACAGAGAGAATTAAGATATGATGATACAAGATGAGGTTTCTTATATAATTATGAATTTCCCTCAACATTTAAAATCACAATAACACCTTGTTTAAAAACACATTTATTTTAAATGATAACTAAAATAATTTAAATTGATTAATCTCACTTTCTTTTATATCTTCGTATATTACAGGCCCCACCATTTCAATTAGCGGTACAATCTGTTTTTCTACATAAATTGCATAGTCATAGCTATGAAAGCCTTGATACAGCTCAACTCCAGCAGTTGTGTAAACGAATGTAACAAATTCACCTCTATTAACCGTAAATTCGCTATTTTTTTTCTGGTGTTTTTTAACTGCTTGAACATGAGGGGGGATATTTTTCTTATAATCGATTAAGTTTTGACCTAATCTCTTTTTGAAAATGAGTAAATGATCAAAATCACCTTGGTATAACTTTGTTGTATAGTCTTTAACAAGGTCATTTATATTTAAATTTCCATCAAAAAGACTAGTAAATAGGTCGAACTGGAATTGTTGAGCAAGTTTAGTCCAATCACTTCTTACTGTTTCTAATCCTTTAAATACTAGTTTTGATTCGTTTGGTTTAATTAATTTACCGACATAGCGCTTTTTAGATCCAACTAGCTTCCCCCTTATGGTTGGCAAAAAGAAAGGGCTATAAAGAGATTCAAATTCTATTTCTAAATGACTTGTTAAGTTGTGCGTTTGTTTAATCTCGTTAATCCAATCTGTAGTTATCTTTTTAGCTAAAAACACGCCAATTTCATTACACTCGTCGTGGGTTAAATCATCATCCAACTTAATAAATGTAGAATCGGTATCACCATAAATAACGCTATAACCAAGCTCTTCTATCCATTTTTTAGTTTGTAGCATTATTTCGTGCCCTCTTAACGTAATAGAGCTAGATAACCTAGGATCGTAAAACCTGCATCCTTTTGAGCCTAAAACACCATATAGGCTATTCATTATTATTTTAATTGCTTGAGAAAGCATTTGATCTTGATTGTCTTTGGCGAGCTGCCTTTGGGACGCTAAGCTTTTAACAAGTAAAGGTAAGTGATGCTTGTCTCGCGAGAATAGGGCTTCATTAAAACCCTGCACACTTTGGTTTGGATTTTTTAAACCTTCTATCAGTCCAAGTGGATCAATGTAGAAAGTTTGCATAATACTGGGGTACAAGCTTTTAAAATCTAAAACAATGACATTTTTATAAAGCCCAGGAATAGACTCCATTACATAACCGCCTGGGCTTTCAAATGTAAGTCCATGATCGCCCATATTAGGGGCAACATAACCGCTGCGATGCAGTAATGGTAAATACATATTAATAAAAGCAGCGACAGAGCCGCCCTTTTTTTCAAGCTCTAATCCTGTGAGCTTTGTTCTTATAATAGAAAAATCGAGTAGCTTTAATTTATCAAAAATTTTATTTACCAAAATACAATCTTGTCGATTATATTTTGCTAAAGAAAGCTTATCTTCATTAAATTGCCTAATAATTTCCTGCAGACTATTAGCCGTGTCGATTAATTTGGACTCACCCAACACTTGATTTGAAACGTTAGCTAAAGAAAAACTCTCAAAGCTATATGTACCATTTTTTAAAGTGTCTATTCCATCAACCACACATCGCCCAGGGATCGATACTCGAGTAAAGTGTCCTTTGCGAACATATAAAGGTTGATCTCCCCTACCCAGTAATAACTTAATGCCTAGTGCTTCAGCTCTTTCATGAATAACCGAAAAATCGAACTCAATTACATTCCAGCCAATTATGACATCAGGATCGCTAAGCTTAATAAAATGCTCTACCCCCCTTAACAGCTCAGCCTCATCTACACACCAAATAATATCAAACTCTAGGTTTTCAGCTTCTCTATCTGGCTCGCCAATCATTAAAACACAGTCTAAATTACAGCCCACAAGTCCAACAGAAAACAAAACGCCACTTTCGTTACATTCAATGTCTAACGACAGCTTATTAAGAGTTGGGGAGTACTCATCATTTGCTTTTAATTTTGCCTCTGTTACTAATGTATAACCATTTTGATAAAAAACATTACCCGTTATCCAAGCACCTCCTTTTATAAAACGCTCCATTAGGTAGCGCTCTATTGGTCGAATATCTTCTTCAAATAATACAACTCCACGTTGCTTTAAAGCTTTAGCAGCAGAATAAAAATGCTTTAGTGATTTGAAGTAACAGGCCGACATATCTTCTTGCTGAAAGTTTTTTAACCCAAGACTTTTAATATTAAAGATAAGTGACTCAGCTGCTAATATTTCATGCGCTATTTCAGCATCTTTACTTTTGATAAAAAACAGCGCATTTTCGTTAACTGATATAGTTTTTATAGGCCCTTTATCACTACAAAACCACGCTTCGTAGCAGATGCCGCTAGCAGTATCATAAGCATGTGAAGAAACAATAAAACCGGCTGTTAAGTACATTATTACTAAACCTTATTCATATATATGTAAGTTTTTACTTAATTCAAAATGCTTTAAAGCCATACATTCAACCTAAATAAACACTCAGATACTTTATTTGCTAAATTAATCTCATCACTTCTTGTAGTTACACTCTTATAACTCTAAAATCCATAGCACTGTAATTATATACATACTTTAGGTAAATCATCCCATGCTTTCTGACTCACTAAAAAAAACAATTAGGCAAGTACACCAGCATGTGGCTAGCAACCTAAACGATTATCGCCCTCGTAGCAGTCAAAACTACCTTGTAGCCGAAATAGCAAAAACGCTTGCTGGCGAATACCATAAAAAGCAGCGCATTTGCGTAATTGAAGCAGGCACCGGTACCGGTAAGTCTCTTGCCTATTGTTTAGGCGCATTACCGCTTGCCTTAGCGCAAAAAAAGAAGCTGGTTATTTCTACCGCAACCGTTGCACTGCAAGAACAATTAATAGCAAAAGAACTCCCATTTTTTAAAAAGCATTCAGGCCTCGACTTTAAATTTGATTTAGTAAAAGGTCGCCATCGTTATATTTGTGCCCACAAATTACATAATGCTGTAAACGGCGATAGCCAAACACAAATGGACTTTATGCCAACGCTTACTTCACCATTGAGCGCAATGGAAACCAAGTGTTTGAATGAGCTATATAACGCCTATGTGAATAAAAAATGGCAAGGTGATAGAGACAGTTGGGCCGATACTGTACCCGATAGAGTGTGGAACTTAATAGCGTGCGATAAACATTCATGCCAACGCCAAATGAAGGCCCATCAAACGTGTCCGTTTCAGCTTGCTCGTAATCAATTAATGCAAATGGATGTGCTGGTAATTAACCACTCTTTATTACTTGCCGATTTAGACCTAGGCGGTGGTAAAATTTTACCAGAGCCCGACAACACCATTTATGTAATTGATGAAGCGCACCATTTAGCACATATAACACGCGATTTTTCATCGGCCGCAGCAACAATCAAAGGCACGATAGAATGGCTTGATAAGCTCACCAAGTTTAGCGGGAAAATGGCGAAGGTTTTAGTGGGGCAAAGAGCTATTGGGCAAAACTTTAAACTTTGCGACAGCATTAATGACGCGAATAAAGATTTAAAAGTAGTTCGCGATATTCTTGATAATGCCGACTTTGAATACTCAAAAGACGATACTTATCGCTTTGAACACGGTGAAATTCCACAATCGCTGCACAGTAAAGCAAAAGATATAAGCGAAGCCACGCAAGATGCGCTGCGCTGTTTAAACAAAATGCACGACACCCTTACCCAAGATGTAAGTGATGGCGACATAAAACCTTACGTTGCCGACCCAATACTAGGCGAAAGCGGTCAATACATAAACCGGTTAGAGCAACTAAACAAACTATGGTTTAGTTACGCAAAAAAAGGCGAAGGTGCTCCCCATGCACGGTGGATAAAACGTCTTGAATATAAAAGCCATCACGACCACTTATTAAGCGACTGCCCTATCGAGGTCGGTTATTACTTAAAAGATAAATTGTGGCGAGAATGCGCGGGCGCTGTTTTGTGCTCTGCTACATTAAGTGCACTGGGCTCGTTCGATCACTTTGCTTACGAAACAGGACTTGCTAAAGAAGAGGGCGTTAAGTTTATTAAAGTACCTTCTCCTTTTGATTACCCCAAACAAGCCACTTTACGTATTCCGGTATCTAAAGTAGAACCAACCGATAAAGACTTTAGTGATCACCTAGCTAAAACATTACCAGAGTACCTAAATGATAAAAAAGCGAACCTTGTACTATTCGCTTCTTATTGGCAAATGGACCACGTAACAAAGTTTCTTAGAACAAAAGGTTTTAACTTATTAGTACAAGGTGAGATGTCGCGAGAAGCGTTGCTTAAATTACACACCAAAAATGTAGATGAAGGCAAAGGCAGTATTTTATTTGGAACACAAAGCCTTTCAGAAGGCCTTGATTTACCTGGAAAATATTTAGAGAACTTAATAATTACTAAAATTCCGTTTGCTGTACCTACTTCGCCAATAGAAGAAGCGCAAGCAGAATTTGTACAAAGCAAAGGCGGTAACCCGTTTTTAACGATTACCGTACCAGACGCCGCAAAGAAATTGGTACAAAGCTGTGGTAGACTGCTGCGAAAAGAGAGTGATGAAGGCTGTATTACTATTCTCGATAGGCGCTTAGTTACTAAGCGATACGGTAAAGCCATGCTCGACACCCTACCACCTTTTAAAAGACAAATAGATTATTAATGTTTGAACTCGCACTCGATCCAACAACTTGGGCTGTTTTATGTGCTGTTGCACTTGCCGCAGGTTTTATAGACGCTATCGCCGGTGGCGGTGGTATGTTAACTGTGCCCGCTTTATTAACTGCAGGCTTACCTCCACATTTAACATTAGGCACCAATAAACTAGCAGCAAGTTTTGGCTCCTTAACAGCAAGCTATACTTATTATAAAAAGAACTTATTTAGCCCAAAGTTTTGGGCTGCCTCCGTAATTGCTACTGCAATAGGTGCATTGATAGGGACTGTTATTGTTGATCATTTAAGTATCGATTTTTTAAACAAACTACTACCCATTATTATTATTTTAGTTGCCGCCTATAGCTTATTTGGTAATTTAAGTACCACAGAAGGCGATGAGCTCCCTAAGCTCAACAAAGCGATGAAAATAAAACAATGGCTACAGGGTTTAGCATTAGGCTTTTTTGATGGTTTAGCAGGCCCAGGTACGGGTACATTTTGGACTGCTTCTAATGGCATGCTTTATAAAATGAACTTGCTACTCAATTGCGGTTTAGCGCGTTCAATGAACTTTGTTTCTAATTTTATATCGCTCATCACCTTTGTGGCACTCGGACATGTAAACTTTTTACTTGGCATAACAATGGGCTTTTTTATTATGCTAGGCGCATGGTTTGGAGCACATTCGGCAATACGTTTTGGTAGTAAATTTATTCGCCCTGTATTTAATACTATGGTTATACTTTTAGCTTTAAAACTAATTTACGAGGCTTACTTTTAATATGCATTCAATGGCTTTAGATAAACTACGTCAACAAGTTGCAACGCTAAAACAACAAGCCGAGCAATTTGATAAAGCTAAACTTTTTTCTAAAAATCGCTACATGCAGGCGCAACCTAGCTTGTTTGACCGCGCAGTTTTTAGTACAAAAAGCATGAATCTAGTCGATTACGTAATAGAAATAGAAGATGAAGTGTCAAGATTACCGCCAAGTGAGCATCGCCATGCTTATACCTACGCGCTTGAACGTATAGGAGCTCAGGTACAAGCTGTATTCAACGTTATTAAATCAACGCCTATTTGGGTTAAAGAAAACAAAAGCCATTATAAACCACGCCCTAAGCAAACCGTTTATAAGCAAGCGGTACAAAAAATAATGCAATCATCGCACGAGCTTTACGACGAATTAAAACAAAACCATGAGTTTGAACGCCGTTTAGTGCTCATGATTGAAGAGCGTAAAATGCAAATGGATAAAGCCTCGCCAGCTAAAGCACAAAAGCTTAACCTTGAAATATTAAGCACACACGCTCGATTAGGCCGCTGCAGAAAAGCAATTTCTGCCACTGAGGACAAAATACAACAAGTAGAAAAACAGCAGCTACGTTAAGCCGCACTTTACTATGCAGCTTTATTATCATCTTTTGTATTCAGACCTTATACTCCCAGAACGTCATCGATTCCCTATTCAAAAGTATAAGTTACTTAAAACCGAAATAGAAAATCTAGGTGTTTCGGCTATTCACTTTCAAGAGCCTAAAAAAGTAACCAAATCTCAACTTTCGCTATGTCATAATCAAACTTATATAAATAACTTTTTAAACGGCACGCTTAGCAATAAAGCCATAAAAAAAATGGGCTTCACTTATTCAAATGAATTGGTAGAGCGCACATTACTATCAGTTGGGGCAAGCATCCAAAGTAGTGAACACGCGCTAAAACATGGTTTTTCGGCTAATTTAAGCGGTGGTTATCATCATTCTCATAGTGATTTTGGCAGTGGCTTTTGTATTTTTAATGATTTAGCTATTGCAGCAGCACATTTAATAAATACAGAGCAAGCCGACACTGTTTTAATTTTTGATTGCGACGTACACCAAGGCGATGGCACAGCACAAATCACTCAAAACCATAACCATAACCATAACCATAACCAAATTATTACCTGCTCAATTCATTGTGAACAAAATTTTCCTCGTAATAAGCAAGAGTCCACTTACGATTTTGCATTGCCCGCTAAAACAGCCGACGATGAGTACCTTGCTACATTAAAGCAAGCACTCGATTTTTGCGTGCGCATACATAACCCTGATATTATTTTGTATAATGCAGGCGCTGATATTTACACTAAAGACGAGTTAGGCTTGTTTAATATATCGCTCAATGGCGTATATGAGCGCGACTTGTTTGTTCTCAACTTCTGTAAGCAACATCAAATCCCACTAATGTGCGCTTTAGGCGGCGGTTATCAGCGTAATTTGAGTTCACTAATTAATGTTCATAAACAACTATTTAAAGCCGCTATCGATTTATAGTAAGCCTTAGTATAGACTCAGTTAAACGGATTATTTTAAAGCGGTGGGAATATGCGATTACACGAAGACATACACAACTATTACGAAAAGATTGTAGTTGAAGAAATCATCAAACTTAAACTTGATGAAAAATATGATGAAGATGTAATGGCTGACTTTTGTTGTACGGTACTAAATCAGCTCCCGCCACGATATATTCGCTACGATGTAGATATGGCGTTTTACCTACCACAATCAGAACGTCTACATATGGAACAACGCGTACAAACCGCAATAAATGTTGCCATTAGCCACATATCAAAAAAGAAAGAATTAAATGACAAGCCCACTTGATCAAGCCCCTACACATATTAAACTTGCAGTAGATTTAATTATGATACTAGAGCAACACGATGTTGCTCCAGAAGAGGTCTTAAAAGCACTCGATATTGTTAAAAGCGACTTTGAAAAAAAACAAACTGAAAGTTAGTTTTATTCAACCAGCTCAATTGGGTAAGTTGTTACAACGACTTCGTATTTCTCACAATCAACTTTCACTTCGTTAAAGCGATGTTTAGCGCTTACTGATTTTTGACAACTTATATTTTGTACTTTTAAATCATATTGCTGTTTGTATAGGGCAACTATTTCATCGAATTGTTGCTCTGATAGAGGAAAATTGTAGAGTCTGTATAACACTAACTTATAAGTTGTTTTAAAATTAATTAAAGATATTAACTCCACCCAATACTAACAGTTACCTTTTTAATCACACTATTTATAACTATAGATATGGTATTTTTCTATTTTTATACTACAAAAAAACGCTGGAGCCCTATTATTAAACTACTATTCCATGTTCGATGCTAGATCGTTGATTACACCTTGCGCATCATAGCTGGTCACTTTTGTTTTAATCCCTTTACCCATCTTAATAGCTATTAGCGTGTATATTTCATTACTTGATTTTATAGATAAACCTTCAGTTTTTGACCTGGTAATTAAACCACACTCATCTAATTTAGGATTCACAAAAACTTCTTTCTTAGTCACCTCGAACCAATCATAGCCCTGTATTTGGGTAAGTTTGGCTGCTTTTAATAAAGCAAAATTACTAGCATCACCCGACTCACTCGCCTTATTCCTAAACCTTACTCGATAATTACTATTATCAATTTTATCCTCTGTGTAACCATACAAAAGCTTATTTTCAGAGCATTCATCAGTATAAGTACACCCAGTTAACAAAATAGTAACCACTGCTAATAATGCTATTTTCATAAATTCCCTTATTTATTTTTGAAAAAGCGACTACTCGCACAATCAATGTGTATTATTTAACTTACTCATAGACCGCTCAGGGTTTGTTTATAAGTAATTATTTAATCATACACAATTGAACACTAAAAATGAATGTGCCATGAATGCCTTGCGTCTTTAAATTATTAAGCTGTACTTTTTCTCAAACTCTTTAATTAAATTGGGATTGCTGAATAAGTAACAATAACTCAGCAGTAGCCGTTGCATCAGCAAGTGCGCGGTGATGGCTGGTTAAATTTAAATTAAAATGCGATGAGAGATTACCAAGCGAATACGACTTTAAGCCTTTAAACGCTTTGCGCGATTCAACCACGGTGCACATTTTTGGCATTTTAAAAAAGTGCCCTGCCATCTCGCATTCTTTTTTAATAAAGCCATAGTCAAAATTAACGTTATGGGCTACAAAAATACTGCCTGCGAGTTTATCTAATAGCGGCTTGGCTATATCGGCAAATACAGGCACGTTGCGTACCATGCTATCGCTTATGCCAGTTAGTGACGTTATAAATCCAGGTATATGGCGCTCGGGGTTAACTAAGCTTGTCCAAGTATCAATTACTTTTCCGTGCTGTACTTTTACAAGGCCAATTTCGGTAATACGGTTACCGCCTTTTAAGCCGCCCGTGGTTTCTATATCGACCACACTGTAAATACGGTGTGGATCTACAAACCATTTAACCGCAGCAATGTGTACTGTAAAGCCCACATTTTTTAAATTATCAATAGTGGTTAGTTGGTTGCGTCTAAGTTTGTCGCCCGGTGCTTTTACCTCTTCAAAATGTACTTGGCCATTATTAATTACCATTAAGTCGGGGTAGCCGTCTTTTAGCTGTAAATAATGTTTGCTCATGGCTGTTAAGTGCGCAATTAGTGCCTTAATAGGGCTGTTTAAAATAAGCGCTTCTAACGGCTCTAATAAATTGCTGCGCCATCTAAACAAACCGTTAGGCTGCTCAAAGTATTGCGCTGCATTTTTGCATACTAAATTAAGTAATGCTTGCGACGTTTGGCACTGTGCTAAGCGCTCATTTATCTGTGTTTGCTGCGCTTCATAAAAATTACCAAGCCTTAACACTTGCGGATAAATATCAAACTCATTGCATGGTGGATAAGGCGACTCCACAAATAACTCATGCCAAAATACTAAACCAAACAAACTTTGCCAAAGCGTGTTTTCGGTATTAAATACAGCCATACCTTGGCGAGTATAATAATCGTTTACGCCCTGCTCTACTTCACCTCGGTACAGTTCATCTATTTCTAGCACGCACTGAGTGTCGGCAAGCATGGTACTTAAACGCGAACGTGTTTTTTTATTAAACTTACGCATTAAAAAATCGTCAGCAAAATACAGTAAATCATCAGTAAGTGGGTTTTCGATAATGGCTTCTAATCGAGCTTTTACCCACTCTTTATTGCCAAACCTGTATTGCTCTCTTATTTGAATTTCTTGTGCTTCGCTATCATCCGCGCACCCTTCAAGTAAACTAAAAGCAAGTTCGCTATCACCTGTTTTTAGCTGCCTATAAAGCCTAACTAATAATTTATTTTTTAATGCAACGGCTATTGCACCATGTGCAGCTTGCACTAAAACCTGCGACGCTAAAGCAACATAGTCGCTCTCATCTGTTATATTTTTAAATGCTAACCGGTAACGGTTTAGTAAATAGTTCGATTGCGCTTCGTCAAGTATTTCAAACCGCGACAAGCTCTCGCTGTGCCCTTCGCGCGTAGCGGTTAAGCCTAAGTCTCGCATTACAAAACGATTTTGATGATTTACATCACCACTGCTTAGTTTGCCTGCAAATAAAAACTCAAAATACTCGTAGTAATCACTGCGGTTGTTAATTACATACTGGCTATAAAGTGGCGCAAGCTCTTGTGGGCATGCTTTAAAAAACTCACGCGCAATATCCACCAGCGCGCCTTTAGCGGCGCTCTTTTTAAAGCTTATTTGCTCACTGTAATTACTTAGCAACTCAACCAAAGAAGGCTTAGTTAAGTGCGCTAAAAGCTGCTGGTAATGCTGCGCGTTTGGCTCAAATAAAATACCGGCTTTTTTTAGCGTATAAATAGCCTGATGCGGCGAGGTTATTTCTTCATAATTAAGCGATTGCGCCTGCACTAAATAAGGCTTTCGCGAGTACACACGCGCCAACATGCATTGGCTTTGCTCATCTAGCTGGTTAATTTTACTAATAAATTCACTGTGTTTGGGCTCAAGTAAATGCATACATTTACTAGTTACAAACTCAATAAGCTCTCTAAAATGCGCTAAATAGTATTTTGCTGGTAATTCTTTTTTCATAATATCGCCATAACTGTATATAAAAACAGTATCTAGTATTTATGCTTATTATTCAATCTTAAACTTGTAATCAGTAATGCTTATAGTTGCCATATAAAAATAATGTAGAGTCAATAAGCACTGAATTTAAAAAACGACATATTACACAAAAGAAGAGGTATGCAACCGAGTACAAAGCACTCGCCCTAAAGCACTCACTATAGAGCTGCAAAAAGAATACTTTGAGAATTTTGAGAAGTAAGGAAAAATTTAGCACATGAATAGTGCCAATAATATTTTTAATACCAGTTATGGATTAGCCGTTGATGGGTTTAACCACTTGTATATGTTACAAACACTACAGACACACCGTCGCTTCACCCATATGAATACAACGATATAGACTTTTTGTAGTATTGTTTTTAAAACTAGGGCTTTGGCAGACTTTATGTGGCTTACCTATTTTTGCCTTAATTTCATCTAAATGTTGCCATGTTTCCATTGCAACTCTGTCATGCACAGCTAAGAAGTAGTCTAGTTTTTCTTTCGTGTAATACTTAGCTAGCTCCTGCTTTGAAATATACATTTCCAGTGCTTTTGATGAGTTGATAATTTGCAAATTGTTCTCGCAGGCTAAGGCCGTTCCCATTAATGAGCCTGCATTTTTATACCTACGCTCAACTTCAGTTTCGTTTGTTACATAAGAACATGCGGATAAAAGTAATAATGTTAAAAGAAAAAAATTCTTAACCTTTGCCACCGTCTCTCCTTTTAACGCCCACTTAAGCGGACAAAATTGCTGACTATAATGTGTAGCGGAACAAAACGTAACAAACTGTTTTTGTTCCGTTTAAAGTGCTTGTTATGCCAATGTTCGAAGATTAAGACTACATTTATCTGGTGCAATAACTATCTCTTTAAATATCATATTTTTATTAACATTATCACGAATATATTTCCTTGTTTTCATAGGCATTCTATACCCAAATATAATAGATTTAATCCACTCAGGTTGGGATTTAACTAACGCAAAGTCCTTGAAATCTTGCTTAATAAGGTGCTTAGAATCATTACCTAACTTTAAACGAAATTCGTTTTCATATTCCCATTCATTTAATTTCACCTTTAGAGCATCCCACGCTTGAATACCTAATTCATCTTTTGACCTCAAATCTAGTGTTGATTCTATTAATTCTAAAATATCAATATTTGCTAATGCTTTTTTGTATGTAACCTTATCTGGGGTTACATAACTCTTATCCCATTCAATACAAAAACCATTATGCGAATTAGCATAATGAGACCACATTAAATTATTAGTGGGATCATCCGTAATGCAGTAAAAAAGGTAGCTATCCAATATTTCATTCATTTTTGTATGAAGTGATTCAAAATTGTGTTTTGATTCTTTACCCATGTAAAGTTGTTTGAATGTTAGTTTTGAACTCCCAGAGAGCTTTTTATAAGTGTTCTGTAGTGGTACAGTGATTTTGGCCACCCATTAAGAAAGAAATGTTATGCTGATAAGCATACAAATTTGGGTGAAAAAATGACGAAATTA
>NZ_WTLA01000031.1:0-40329 GCF_011378845.1 Pseudoalteromonas sp. Z9A4 | reverse complement strand
TAGCTGAATATCAAGCATGAGAATGCTCCTTAAAAAAGGAGTATAAGATCATACTTTTAAGTCAAGGTAAAGTTCGTGATCTTGCCCTGGTTTAATACCTAAATTAATACCTAAATTAATACCTACTTTATGTTTAAACAATTAATATTACTGTGCGCTTTAAGCATGCCGCTTGTAAGCTGCGCTGCTACGGCGCCATTTTCGGGCGAGATAAGTACGCAAGCACTGCTAAGCGACTACGACAAGTTTAACGAGCAATACAAAGCGTTTACACCAACAGCACAAGACATTGCTTTAATGCAAAAGCTAGAAGGCAAAGAGCTTATTGTATTATTTGGTACGTGGTGCCACGACAGTGAGCGCGAAGTGCCAAAGCTGATTAAGTTACTTGATGCGTCGAAAGTTGAACTTGCAAGCATTGAATATGTGGCCGTAGGTTACAACAAGCAAGACGATGCAGGCATTGCACAGGCTAATGACTTGCAATACACACCAACGTTTATTGTTAAACAAAATGGCAAAGAGTTAGTACGCGTAATTGAAAAACCAACGGGTACATTGGCGCAAGATTTAACGCAGGGTTTGTAAATAGAGCTTGTTCGTATTTGGGGTTAACGATTTAGCAAATAGGTTTATAAGTTAGCTGTTGGGCTGCTATGAGTAGTCTCCTGATACTTTAATGTGTAAAGGCCAAAAATTTCCCCCTTTGGCTGAGCAAAAATAGGAATTCAGCTATGGTTTGCATATCAATTAAAACAAATAAAAAACTAATTAATCTACAAGCTCGTTATGGTGTTTCTTAATATGTTTAAGGATCTCCGTAAAAATTTGATTGCTGCGATTCTTAGTCCTTTAATTGCGTTACCAATCCTTGGTTTTTGTTATTTTTATGCGGGCATAGAAAACTATACTTCTGTGAGTTCGTTAATTTTAGATGTTGGTTTTGGTGTATCAATAGGGATGGGAAGTTTATTTTATTTCTATCCTTTAATGTTCATTTACGGATTACCTATTAGCTTATTACTCCAAAAGTTAAATTTATTTAAATTACCTGTAGTTTTAATCTTAAGTATACTTCCAGTTTTTTTACTTAGTCTTTTTAGTGAGTTTGATCGTGTAACATTGGTTCTTCATTTATTAGTACTTTCAATGGGTTTAACTAGTTGGCTTATATATAATAAATTAAGGTAACACCACAACAAGCGATTAATGTTACACAACCGTTTTCTTACTCGGCTTACAGCTCAGATTAAACATTATTCATTAAACAGGCTTTTTCCGAATGCTTGTGCAGCATGCGAAGAGGGCCTGTCTTTATAATGTAGTTGATACAGTGGCCGAGAGAGTTGCTCGTTATTTTTTTGACTCAGGCGTGTTAATTTACCAAGCTGCACTAAATCCTCAGTGACTACATTAGGCAATAAAGCCACGCCCATTCCTTGTGCTACTGCTCTTGCTATTGCTTCATTACTTCCGAGTTGCATACAGTTTTTTGCCGTAATACCGTGTTGCTGTAATAACTTAACCGACACCTCTAAAGTGCCCGAGCCAGGTTCGCGTAGTAACCAAAATTGATTGTTTAACCATGCTTTTACATTTTTAGCGGGTTTTAAATTGCTTGGTATAACCACACTCATTAAATCGTTTTGCCAGTGCTTACTAATAATGTGTGGCTCGGTGGGTGTGCCCTCAACCAGTGCTAAATCGATGGTGCATTCAAGTAGTGCGTGCTCAATTTGCGCAGTATTAGCCACTTGTACTTCTACTTTTATATGTGGGTACTGCGCGCAAAATTTAGCTAAGTAAGGAGGCAGCCAATAGCTGGCAATGGTGGTGCTGGTGCCTATAACCAATGTGCCGCGCTTAAGCCCTGTGCGCGATTTAATATCTTCAATGGCGGCTTTTTCTATGGCAAAAATACTACGCGCATGTTCAAAAAGCGCTTGCCCGCCTTCACTTAAAGTGAGTTTTTTGCCTTTAGATGCACGTTCAATAAGTTGAATATTTAATTGATACTCAAGCTCTTTTAGCGCTTTAGATACCGCAGGTTGGCTTATAAAAAGCGCCTCGGCTGCGCTTGAAAAACTACCAAGCTTTGCTACCGTATAAAACACCCTAAGTGCATGTAAATTCATTGCGCCTCTCAAATTACATAACCTTAAGTTATCGAATCATGATTTTAATATATTGGAGTTATATTTTGGCCTTTATTAAAATGAAGTCAACTAATTAGAGTTGTTTGATTGAGGGAATATTATGCTTAGCGCTATTAAAAATGGGTTACAGCCTTTAGGTGTTAACACTAAACAGTATGGTGACTCTCGCTGGTGGATTGGCATGTTACTGGTTATTGTACTTGCGGGCGTTTCTGTTGCGCTTAGTAAATTACCAATAATGCAAACTGCGCAATTTAGCTCACTCACTATTGGTATTGTGGTTGGTATTATTGTGGGTAACAGTATTTTTTCGGGTATAGCGACTCATACCGATGTGGGCGTTGATTACGCTAAAAGTATTTTGCTCAAAGCGGGCGTTGTGTTGTTTGGTTTTAGAATAACCTTTACGCAAGTAGCGGGCGTTGGTTGGAGTGGCTTACTAACTGACATTGTTATGCTTGTTGGTACATTTATATTAGCAATTCAACTTGGCAAACGTGTATTTAAGCTAGATGAGCAAACAACTATATTAATTGGCGCGGGTAGCTCTATTTGTGGCGCTGCAGCGGTGATGGCAACCGAGCCTGTTATAAAAGCACAGGCGCATAAAGTATCAGTAGCGGTAGCAACGGTGGTGGTGTTTGGTACGCTAAGCATGTTTGCCTACCCAATAATGTTTGAGTACATGGGATTGAGCGAACACGCATACGGTATTTTTGTAGGCTCAACCATTCATGAAGTAGCGCAAGTGGTTGCAGCGGGCACTGCGGTAAGCGCTAACGCGGCCGACACCGCAGTAATAGAAAAAATGCTAAGAGTGATGATGCTTGCGCCATTTTTAGTGGGTTTATCATTTTGGCAAAGTAAAAAAAGAGCAAAAGCAGGTGATGCAGCAAGCAGTGAGGGCGATAAATCAGGTATTACTATCCCTTGGTTTGCGGTGTTATTTATAGTGGCCAGTGGTGTGCATTCACTCTCTATTATTCCTCAAGTGACTACAAACGCAGTTGTTTGGTTTGATAATATATTACTCACCATTGCGATGGTGGCTTTGGGTTTACGCACACATGTTGGGGCAATTCGCCAAGCGGGTATTAAACCGCTGTTACTGGCACTGTGTTTATTTTTGTTTTTAACGTTAGGCGGCTTTGCCATTAATATAGGTATTGCTGAGCTGTTTTAAACGTTATTTGGTAAAAGTTGATTGGCTTAAATTGGCCAATCAACTTCGTTTAAGTCATCCAGCTGCGCGCTGGTATTTTTATTACCTTGCCATTTATTAGTGTAAATACCGAGCGGATCAAACTGTAACGTTTGCTTCTCAATATTAAAGTGCCTACCGCCACGCGGATCTACACCTACGCCCGCTATGTATTGCCAGTTGCCCCAGTTTGCGGCTACGTCGTAATCAATCAATTGCTGTTCAAAATAAGCCGCGCCATAGCGCCAATCAAGGCCAAGTTCGTTAACTAAACAACTTGCCGCAACTTGCCTTGCTCGGTTTGATATATAACCAGTGGCATTAAGCTCATTCATAATGGCATTGACCAATGGGAAGGGTGTTGAGCCATTACACCACGCAGCAAAGCGGTTTGGCATAAACGTTGTTAGGGGTTTGGTTTGTTTTTGGCCTTTAAAGCTAAATAAGCTGTTGCCCGCATTGAGTGCATGCCATTTAAAATACTCTCGCCATAGCAATTCAAACTTAATCCAATAAGTAGATTCGTTGACGATATGTTTATGTTCGTACTCTTCAACCGCTTTATAAACTTGCCGTGCACTTACACAGCCAAAGGCAAGCCAGGTACTAAATTTTGTGGTGTTATTAAAGCCATCAAGCTCGTTTCGAGTTGTTTTATAGGTACTTGGCAGTAAGCCCGAAAAGTACTGCGCTAAATGAGCTTGCGCACTTTTAAATCCGCCGTGCATTATCGCGTTGTTGTCATCAGTATGTTCAGTAAGCTCAATTGGTTTGGCCGCACATAATGTTATAGGTTGAGGGAGTAAACCTTCAGGTAACATTGAGAGAGTTATAGGTATATTGGCTGCCTCTACCTTTTTACGAAACGGCGTAAAGCTTTTAGGCAGCTCGTTTAAATTAAAAGGTAGGTCGCTTTGTTTAAATAGGGTGTCTTGCAGCACGCCTGTAAATTCTGTATTTGGGCAATGCGCTTTAAGTAAACTTATTTGGCGTTGCTCGTACAAACCGATTTGCTTGCTAAATACAACTTCATCAATGTTTAGATCATTTATACGCGCTTTTAAAAGCGCTATTGGTTCACCTTCAAGCACGTGCAGTGTTTGTCCGCGTTCAATAAGCGTCTGCTGTAGCTCAAATAAGCTTTGCATTAAAAACTGTTGTTTATGCACGCCATATGGTTTTTGTTGGTAGTTATTATTTTTGAACCAATGCGGATTTATTACAAATACAATATCGAGTGCGCATTGCTGCGACGCAAGGTCACTAAAAATAGTGTTGTCAGTGAGGCGTAAATCGTTTTGTAGCCAATATAAAATGCGTTTGCTCATAGGTTTGCTCAGGTTTTTTTAATCATTAACTTTACGAAGCAAAAGCCGGTAGGGATTAGTCAGCTGCAAGTTTTAGTAATGAAGCGGTGAGCAAGTATTACTTACTCACCTGCTTAGGTTTTATTTAACTGGTTTGGTCGTGTTAGTGAGGTTAATAGATACATAAGCAATTAAATACACAAATACGCTAAGCGGTAAACTACAAATAAATAAAGCAATTTTGTACTTTTTAGCAATAGATGGTTTAGGCAATATGATTGCAAAAAGCATATTCATTGCTAACCAAAAAATAGTAACGAGTGGTGATAGCGTTGTTTTAGCGCTTGATAAATCACACGTGCCGAATGAAATACTGGCAATAGATGCGTTACCTATTTCAATACATTGCGCATTACCTATTAGACTGATGGTAACTAATGTTGTAATTAATAATAGTGCTAGCGGCAGTAAATGTTTCATATTTTTTCCTTAATTATTTAATTTTATGGGTCGCTCTACAGCGCCTAAATAAATTAAAACGTTAGGTAAAAAATAACGATAATAAAGCCGTTAACTAGTTATTATAAAGTTATAACCACGATATCACCTCGGTTATAACTTTAATAAATCATTACTATTCAGTGGGTTGTGATTTAACTTCTGCTATGAGCTGATAACCTCGCTTCATTACAGACTTTATATATTTGGGGTTTTTTGTGTCGTTATCGTTAAGGGCTACACGTAGTTTGCTAATAACTCGCCTAACTGCAGTGTCGGTTACTATTTGATTCTCCCATACATTATTATGTAACTCTTCTAGGCTAACTATCCTTGGTTGTTGTTCAACTAAATAGCTTAGTACCTGCATGCATTTAGGCTCTAATGTGAAGTGGTTATCTTCTTTAATTAAGGCCTGTTGCATGCTGTCAAAAGTGTACTCACCAATTATTAGCTGCTTAACGCTCGGTTTTTCTATAACAGGTTCCGCGCAATCATGGTTAGGTTGGGCTTTGTTTTTTGCGGTGTTTGAATGTTTTTTATAAATGCGAGATACCATCATTCCAGTTAAATTCATTAATAGTACTAACGGGCTCAGTGGGAACGTACAAAGAAAAAGTAAATATTTAAATCCCACGTGTATATTTGGTTTATTAAGCATTTGCCCAAATAACACGTTTAAAAGCATCCATATAATAAAATAAGGCGTAAGGGAAATTGAATCTGTTTGCTCCCCACAAACGCCATATTTTACGCCCTCTATGTAGTTTGATGCGTCTAAACAAAACGCATTAGCTTGGCTGCTAAATAAAATGAGTGGTATGAAAATAATGATTTGTTTCATTAAAAAGTCCATTTAGAAAGAGGCGGTAAATAATACCGCCTCCTTTAATGTTAAATAGCTGATTTTTGCTCTGCTATCCAATCGTTTATTACATCCTCAAGTACTGACATAGGCAATGAACCTTGGCCGATTACGGTGTCGTGAAAGCTGCGAATATCAAACTTAGCACCTAGTTCTTGTTCAGCTTTTGCGCGTAGTTCGCGTATTTTTAGCTCCCCCATTTTGTACGAAAGCGCTTGGCCTGGCCATGATATATAACGATCTATTTGATCCTCCACCGCGCTTTGTGGCAATGCAGTGTGATCTGCCAAGTAGTCTATTGCCTTTTGGCGGCTCCAGCCAAATGCATGAATACCTGTATCAACAACAAGCCTCACTGCGCGCCACATTTCGTAACCTAAACGACCAAAGTCGCTATAAGGGTTTTGATAAAAGCCGGCTTCTTTGCCTAAGCGCTCGGTGTAAAGCGCCCAGCCTTCGCCAAATGCTGAGTGGCTAAGTGTGCGTCTAAACTGGGGCACGTCTAACTCCATTGCAATGGCGTTTTGTAAATGATGCCCTGGTATTGCTTCGTGTAGGCTAAGTGCTTCTAAATTATATAAAGGTTGTAGCTTAGGTGTTGAGGCTAAAAAATAAGTACCCGGTGAGCGATTATCAGCCGGTGGCATATAAAACGCGCCACGACTCGCTGAGCCTTTTATTGTAAAGGTGTTACGTGGTAAATGGCCAAAGTAGGTGGGTAACTTGCCATACATTTTTTGCGTTATAAAAGCTGTTTTTTCAAGCAAGTCTTGCGCGTCTGTTGCGTAAAATTGCTCATCGGTTGCTAAAAATTCTAAAAACTCAGCATAAGTGCCATCAAAGCTTACTTTATCAATAATGTTTTGCATTTGCGTTTTTATACGCGCCACTTCTTTTAAGCCAAGCTCGTGTATTTGCTTGGGTGTTGCATTGGTTGTGGTGTAATAATTTACCGCATATTTATAATACTCAAGCCCGCCTTTAACGCTTGAAATACCTGGCTCTGCTCTACAGTTAGGCATGTAATCGTTTTCAAAAAAGTCGTAAAAGTGCTGATAAGCTGGTACTACTTTTGAGCTAATTAAGGCTTTTGCTTTATTTTGGTATGTGGCCTTTTGCTCTGCTGTAAACGTATTTGGTATACGTGTAAAAGGCTCGTATAAGGCACTGTTTTCAGGTTGCTTAACTATATGAGCGTTAATGCTCTGGCTGTAATTTTCAAATGTTTTGCAGTAGTGCGTATACCCCAGTTCAATTCCTTCCTTCATCAAGTTAATGTTTTCTTGATTAAAGCGAGGGTAGTCGGCAAGGCTTACTAAAAATGCGTTGTAATCATCAGGTGTTAAAAATGCCATATTAGCCGGTGCTTCGGCAAAGTAGGTATGCCAGCCACTTAAAAAGTTAACCTGAAAATACTTATCTTGAAAAAGGTAACTTTGCTGCTCTGTTTCTCGCTCGTATTTAAATAAACGGTAGTTCATTAACTGCGAGCTGCTCAGCGTTTTAGGATCTATTTTACTTAAGTTTTTTAATACATTGTTATTATAAGCTTGGCGCTTTGCAATGGCTTGTTCGGTCCAATTTGGTAATGTACCACTGGGTTTCCAACCATCAGGGTCGGTACGAAAGAATATTTTTTCGGCTTTTGCATTTTGCCAATGGTTATCAATAATGGTTTTTAAATCTGCATTGCTATCGGCTGCGCTCGGCAGTGATGCTACAGCTAAGCAAATAGCTAAAATTGTTTTTTTGAACATATTATTCTCATTTTTAGCGCGTTAATTTTTATTAGTGTACGCACATTTATCATTTTTGTTTTTAATATAGTACCAAGTTAACTTTATTAATGCGCTTACTTTTATAACCAGTATCAATTGGTTTTACTTTTTGATTGAACAAATTTCACCGCTGAAGTGAGTGGGCCACTAGTTTATTGTTTTATCAGCGTTTAGAATGATTAAAACTAATTACAATAAAAGACCGTCATGTTTAATAAAGTAATAACGCTGATTGATGAAGCTAATAACCAAGACCCTAATACTGAGCAGCACAATGGGCAAAGCTTTCCAAAAGAAAGCTTATACGGCTTGCGTATGAGCGAAATGCTAACTCGTTTTAAACCAGATGCCGATGAACTCATGCAAGTTGCAGTGCGTGCACAGCATATTCAGCGTTGGAAGTCGCCACGTAGTGACTTTGAAATGAACAAGCAGGGTTATCATCAATGGCGCAGCGCACTTTATATTTTTCATGCGTCACTAGCCGTTGAATTAATGAAACAAGCTGGGTTTAACGATACGGACCAAAACCGTGTTTATAACGCTGTTGCTAAAAAAGATATTAAGCGCAATCCAGATAGCCAATTAGTAGAAGATGTAGCGAGTTTGGTGTTTATTGAACACTACATGCTTGGGTTTGCCAATGCAAAACCAGATTACAATGAAGAAAAATGGATTGGTATTATTCGCCGCACATGGCAAAAAATGTCAGATGAAGCCCATGAGTTTGTACTTACAGGTAATATTACATTACCAGATCCACTTGTTGGGCTTATTCATAAAGCGCTTGAGTAAAGTAGTGTAAGCTAGGTATTAAAATAAAAAGGATTTTTAGAATGTTATGCCCACGTACAAATGCCTCTCTTGAGCCGTTATTAATTGGCGGTATTACTGTTTACACTTCAGTGCAAGGTGGCGTATTTTTTGATAACAGCCAAATTTTTAAGTTTAGCTCGCCAGAGTTAAAGCACGGTCAGGTATTACTTAAACACTTAAGTAACTATATTGAAGGTGAGGGCGATGTCTCAATGCGAGTAAATTGTCCTAAATGCCCAAGTATTGTGATGATGCGCCGGTATTTTTCACCGCTTAAAGTGGTTGAAATAGACGAATGCCCAGGTTGTGCAGGCATATGGCTTGATAGCGGTGAACTGGCAAAAATACACGAAAACCATTTAACACCTAAAGAGCGAAAGCTATTAGCTCATGAAATGGCAACCAATCATGGCTTTATAACTATTAAATCACCTACTTCTAGGTTTATGCCAACTAATAAAAATAAAAGTGCACATGAAGCCACGGTGGAAAACTTAGTGCGCTTAGCTTTACTTGGTTTGTAACTCTTAATAACATATTAAAACAAAAACGGCGTACTAAAAAGTACGCCGTTTTTATTGTAATAAACTAACGCTTGAAAAGTTTATTTATTACGGTTTTCTTTAGCAAATGCACGTATTTTACGCTTTTGCGACAGTGTTACTTTATTAACACGACCAGCAAATGGGTTTTCACCTTCTCTAAATTCGATTTTAATAGGTGTGCCCATAATTTTAAGCGCTTTACGGTAGTAGTTCATCAGGTAGCGTTTATAACTATCTGGTAAATCTTTAACTTGGTTACCGTGAATAACAATACGTGGTGGGTTATAACCACCGGCATGCGCATATTTGAGCTTAACACGACGACCACGAACAAGTGGCGGCTGGTGATCGGCTTGAGCCATGTCCATAATACGACGTAACATTGCAGTACTTATACGTTTAGTAGCTGATTCATACGCTTCGTCAACAGACTCGAATAAATGACCAACACCTGTACCGTGTAGTGCAGATATAAAGTGTAGGCGTGCAAAGTCAATAAAGCCTAAACGGCGATCGAGCTCTGATTTAATACGATCTTTAACGTAATCGTCTAAGCCATCCCATTTGTTCACTGCAATTACCAATGAACGACCTGAGTTAAGCGCAAAGCCTAATAAGCTTAAATCTTGATCTGAAATACCATCGCGAGCATCAACAATCAATAACACAACGTTACAATCTTCGATTGCTTGAAGCGTTTTTATAACTGAGAACTTCTCAACTACGTCACTTACTTTTTTACGCTTACGAACACCTGCGGTGTCAATTAACACATACTCTTTTTCATTTCGAGTCATCGGAATGTAGATAGAGTCACGTGTTGTACCTGGCATGTCGTATACAATTACGCGATCTTCACCCAGTATACGGTTTGTAAGCGTTGACTTACCAACGTTAGGGCGACCAATAATTGCAAGCTTTACAGGTTTGTCTGCAAATGCCTGGTGATCGGTATCGCTGTCTTCATCTTCTTCGTAAAGATTAATAAGCTCTTCGTCATCGCCTGTTACGTCTTCGTCTTGTGCAGCTAATTCAGCAATAAGCGGCTGAAGTGTTTGCTCAAGTAATAACGTAATACCACGGCCATGCGATGCAGCAATATGATGAATTTCACCTAATGATAATTGGTAAAATTCAGCACAGTTTGAATCTGCATCAATACCATCGGTTTTATTAGCAACAACAAAACACTTTTTATCTTGCTTGCGCAAGTGATTAGCAATTGCTTGGTCAGCTACGGTCATACCTACACGAGCATCTACTAAAAACAGAACAATGTCGGCTTCTTCAATGGCTAGCAGAGATTGATCTGCCATTTCGATTTCGATGCCTTCTTCTGAGCCATCAATACCGCCCGTGTCTACCACGATAAATTCATAGCCATCGTAACTAGCTTGGCCATATTTTCTATCTCGTGTTAAACCTGGAAAATCGGCTACGAGTGCATCACGAGTACGTGTTAAACGGTTAAATAATGTGGATTTGCCCACATTGGGTCGCCCAACTAGAGCGATCACGGGAAGCATAAACTACCTCTTTAAAAAACAACAAAAGGCTTCGCAGTGCGAAGCCTTAAAAAAACCATATGACTATTAGTAACTTAGTTTGGTATTTTTACCATACTAACTTCACCATCACGGGTGTATAAAATTAGCTTATCGTCGGCAACAACTGGCTCAACAAAAAAGCCCGAGCTGTCAAAGTCTTCACGAGATACTAGCTCGCCAGTTTCTTTATTTAGCCAATGTAGGTTACCTTCTTGGTCGCCTAAAGCTAAGTGGCTACCTGCAACTGCAGGCCCTGTTAGGTACCAACCACGTAGAGCGGGTTGGCTCCAACGTTCAATACCTGAATTTTTATCTAATGCGTAAATAACACCATCGCTATCTACTAAATAAATTGTTTGTGCATCCATCGCAATTTCGCGGTAGCTGCTGTACTCACGTTTCCATACAACATTGCCAGAGCGAATATCTACAGCAGCTAAGTTGCCGTTGTAAGCTATAGCGTAAGCGTATGGACCGCTAATAAGTGGTTGAGTGTCTACGTCAACTAGGCGTTCAAATTCTGATGCGCCTTTAGCAACCGCAATTTCTGCGCTCCATGCTGAGTAACCACTGTCTGAAATTAATACGCTTAGCTTGCCTGTTTCAAGGCCTACTAATACACCACCGTTAGCAACGGTTGGCGAGCTTTGTCCGCGTAATGTTAGTGGTGGAACTTCTTGTTCAAAGCTCCAACGCTCTTCGCCTGTATCTGGGTGAAGGGCTAACAATTTACCAGAGCCTAAATTTACAAATATTAAGCCATCGCCTGCTGTTGGTTTAGACAGTGATTCGCCTGGTACGTTTTTACGCCAAACTTCTTCACCGGTTTCGCGATCAAGAGCAATAATAAAGCCGTGTTCAGAACCTATATAAATTTTACCATAGGCTTGCAAAATACCACCTGATAATTTTGCATTTCCGTTGTTAGCCCAAGGCCAAAATGATAAGTCTTGGCGTACATCGGTTTCCCATTTTGTATCGCCATTATCAAGCGAAAGCGCTTCTACTTGGCCTTCGCGGCTAGCAACATACACAGTATCTTTGTAAACTGCGGGTGTTAAACGAGAAAAATAATGCTCTACGCCATCACCTACAGATTCTTGCCAAACAACGTCAGTTTCAAATTGGTTTACAATTTCAGGAAGTACTAGTTCATCTTCATCATCACTTGATGAACAACCCATCAATGTTGCCATACATAGGGCAAGAGCTGCTGTTGTAAATTTTTTCATGCCTAAAACCTTATGCCGCTGGGCTAGTTACTGCTAGGTCATCTAACTTAATTTGTAATAGTGGGTTACTTGTTAATCCACCCGCATCTATTGCTGCTTGGTATGCAGTACGTGCTTGATCTTTATTACCTTGCTCAGTGTAAATGTCGCCTTTAAGCTCGGCCACGTTTGCATTGAACGCTTCAGGTAATGGTGCATTTAATGTCGTTAATGCATCGTCATATTTAGTTTGCGCAATTTGAACACGTGCTAAACGTGTAATCGCAATTGCTTTTAATTCTGTATTTGGCGTATTAGACACAACCCAGCTTAGCTTTTCGCTTGCTACGTCTAGTTTTTTCGCTTCTACTGCGTCTTTTGCAGCAACGAATGCAGCAAGTGTTGCGTAGTTTGTGTCTTTATTTTCGCTAATAAACGCATCAGCTGAAGATAAAACATCATCGCTTTCAACAAGCGCTGTATATGAATCTGATGCTTTTTCAGCGGTAGTAATTTGGTTTTGGTTATATGCTTTCCAGCCATATAAGCCACCTAGGCCAACAAGTATACCTAGCGCAAGTGAAATGCCGTTTTCACGGAAAAAGCGTTTAATGGCTTCTGCTTGTTGTTCTTCTGTTGAATAAATATCCATTCTTACCTCTAATGTTCGCTTAGCCGTTAATAAGCTCAGCTAATAGCGCTTTAGCTTGTTCTAATTCTAATGTGACTTGTTCTTTACGCTCGCGTAAATACTTGATGGTCACAACGCCTTTTTCTAATTCATCTTCACCAATAATCACTGCAACAAGTGCATCGCTTTTATCAGCACGTTTTAATTGTTTTTTAAAGTTGCCGCCGCCCGCATGTACCATAACGCGTAAACCCGGTACGTCTTTACGTAGTTGCGCTGCAATTGCAGGAGCTTGAATGCTTGCTTTGTCGCCCATTGCTGCTAAATATACATCAGCATTACGACGAATGTCACCTACACACTCAAGTGCTTGTAGTAATAATACTAAGCGCTCTAGACCCATTGCAAAACCAACTGCTGGCGTTGCTTTGCCGCCAAGTTGTTCAACTAAGCCATCGTAACGTCCGCCAGCACATACAGTGCCTTGTGCACCTAAACTGTCGGTTACCCATTCAAATACAGTGCGGTTGTAGTAGTCTAAACCACGTACTAACTTTTCATTAACCGTATATGAGACGCCAGCAGCGTCTAAACGTTCACATAAATTTTCAAAATGTTCTTTTGATTCAGCATCTAAATTTTCAGACAATTTAGGTGCATCAGTTAAAATTGCTTGTACGTCTGGATTTTTGCTATCAAGTACGCGTAGTGGGTTTGAATACATACGACGTTTTGAGTCTTCATCAAGCACATCAATGTGTTGCTCAAGGTAGGCTACTAACGCATCACGGTAATCTGCACGCGCTTCGTTAGATCCTAGAGAATTTAGCTCTAAACGAACGTGGTCAGTAATACCAAAGGCTTCCCATAGTTGCGCTGTTAATAAAATAACTTCTGCGTCTATATCTGCTGTAGCAATACCAAATGTTTCTAAACCAAATTGGTGAAACTGGCGGTAACGACCTTTTTGCGGACGCTCGTGACGAAACATTGGACCCATGTACCAAAGGCGTTGTTCTTGATTGTATAGTAAGCCATTTTGGTTGCCAGCACGTACGCATACTGCGGTGCCTTCTGGGCGAAGTGTTAATAAGTCGCCATTGCGATCGGCAAAGGTGTACATTTCTTTTTCTACTATATCGGTAACTTCACCAATAGAGCGTTTAAATAAGTCGGTTGATTCTACAATAGGAAAACGAATTTCTTGATAACCGAACGATGCTACTGTCTCGCGTAAAATGTTTTCTACTTTCTGCCAAACTTGTGTATCGCCCGGCAGACAATCGTTCATACCGCGAACTGCCTGAATTTGTTTTGCCACTGATAAATCCTAAATGCTGTTTTTTGTGTAATAAAAAATGCTTACACAACAAGAATGCTAAAAATTGACCCGTCATTATATACCCAAATGACCCCATGATGCGAGTTTCAGTTGGAATTAAAAGCGATTTAGGCAAGTCATTGATTGAAAGTAATAGTGGTTCTATTGTTAAAATCAATAACGCAGTATAAATCGCTTTTAAACCAACCCGTTGGGCGGTTCACAGACACTTACTCTCATCGTTGTTACTTTTTAAAAGGGGTTGCCATTCTTGCAAAGTAACGCCTTGATATTAAGAGCCTGTGAAACGCTGAATTCTGTGTCTTGGGGTCGTTTGGGTATCCACTAGCTATAAAGGTAAACGGCAAACCACGCGGTTTGCCATCTTAAACGGTATTTATTCGACTATTTTTATGTCAATCGGTGTTTGGTTCTGCTTTTTCTCTATAAAGTCGCGTACATAACCTTCAAGCTGGTCAACAATGTTGTTGTTATCAATACGCGCTTTTTGGCGTTCGCCATTTATATACAAACCAGAACGACGACTTGCACCGGCAAGCCCTATATCACTCACAAGCGCTTCACCTGGTCCATTTACAACGCAACCAATTACTGAAACTGACATAGGCTCTATAATATCTTCAAGGCGCTCTTCAAGTTGGTTCATGGTGCTTACTACATCAAACTCTTGGCGTGAGCAGCTAGGGCAGGCAATAAAGTTAATTCCACGCGAACGAATGCGCAATGAATTTAAGATATCAAAGCCTACTTTAATTTCTTGTACCGGGTCGGCAGCAAGTGATACACGCAAGGTATCGCCAATACCTTCGGCAAGAAGCATACCTAAACCTACTGCAGATTTAACAGAGCCTGAGCGCATGCCGCCCGCTTCGGTAATACCTAAATGCAGTGGTTGGTCTATTTCTTTAGCGAGTAAGCGATATGCACCTACAGCTAAAAATACGTCAGACGCTTTTACTGATATTTTAAATTGATCAAAATCAAGGCGACGTAATATATCTACATGGCGCATTGCTGATTCTAATAGAGCTTCTGGTGTTGGTTCTCCGTATTTTTCTTGTAAATCGCGCTCTAGTGAACCGCCATTTACACCAATACGAATAGGAATGTTATGCTCGCGTGCAGAATCGACCACAGCTCTTATACGCTCTTCACTACCTATATTACCCGGGTTTATACGCAGGCAATCAACGCCGTATTTTGCCACTTTTAAGGCTATACGATAATCAAAGTGAATATCTGCAACTAGCGGAATCGTTACTTGCTCTTTTATACTTTTAAACGCTTCGGCTGCATCCATTGTTGGTACTGATACACGGACTATGTCGGCACCTGCATCTTGTATTGCCTGTATTTGTGCAACAGTTGCATCAACATCCATGGTGTCGGTGTTGGTCATTGATTGCACTGCAATAGGGGCACCATCACCAATAGGGACGTTACCTACATTGATTCGGGTGGATTTTCTGCGTTTAATTGGAGATTCTGAAAACATAGCGACTACTCTGCTAGTGGTAATGTAAATTTGGCTAAACGGTTTAGAGGAAATGCAGACACATCTACAGGTTCACCGTTTAAAGTAATGTTTACAACGTCATGCTTACCAAGCACAACTGAAAAAGGAGGCGTTCCGCTTACGGTCATTATGTAGCCTGCCTTTTTAACACCGAACGCTATTTTTTCGCCTTCGCCATCGTAAATTTCCACCCAGCTTTCGTCATTAAAGTTCATAACAATAGTACTCGTACTATCATCTTGGCTATCGCTAATAGAAGCAAGAGGAGTTGTTTCTACAACTACCTCAGGTTCACTAGGTGTAAGCGCACTTTGCGGCTCTAACAATGGCTCGTCATCAATCTCAGCTTGTTGCTGTTGCTGCAAAAAACTTGGTTGGGCGGCCTGTCGTTCACTCATTTTTGAATTGGCGACATTTATGTTACTGGTTTGCTCTTCAATAGGTGTCGCGTTTTGCCAAAACCATAAAGCAGATAAGCCAATAACAATCGCTAAAATTAAGTAGCTAAATAGCATTAAACGACTGTCGTTTGCTTCTTTCTCTGTTCTGCGCGAAAAACTCTGCATATTTTCTGGTTTTGTTGGCTCTGGTGGTGCTGGCATCATTGCTAAAATAGGTGCGCTATCTACTTTTAATTCACGGCAATAATTTTTTATATAGCCTTTAACAAAAGTGATAGGACCTAGTAATGCAAATTCATTGTTTTCAAGGCGTTTAATTTGCAACTCAGATAGTTTTAAAGGTGCAGCAATAGTCGCTATGCTAACGTTGGCTTGCTCCCTGTGATTTTTTAATATTTGGCCTACAGTCGGCTGCTCTGTCTGTGTCTGTGTTTGTGTTTGTATATTTTCTTCATTCATAATTTGTATGAGTCTGGATCCACTAGTAAAAGTCTATGCCCTGGGTTTAGTGCTATATCAGGACTTAATTTATTCCATCGCATTAATTCATCAATTAACACATGCCGCTGGGTAGCTATATCGTAAAGAGAATCACCAGCTTTAATTTCATAATAAACATTCGGATCGTTTAGATAAATTTTACTTCCATTCATTACTCTATCCGACTCTTTTAAACCATTCCATTGTAAGAGTTTTTGTAGTTTAACATTGTATCGTACCGAAATGCTAAATAGGTTTTCGCCAACGGCAATTATATGAAATGGTACTTGTAAAGCTGGTACTTTAGGGTTAAGCATTGGGAGCTCAGTTTTCTGTACTGCCTCATAACTTTTAAATCTAATATCAGCACCATTTTGATAGTTGCTGCTTTCAAATACGGCTGTATTTTTAGTCGCTTCATAGAATACCACGTGACTACTATTTTTTTGAGTGGTAACTACAGGTACTACGTTAGTGTTTTTGTTGTTTTCTTGTGAATTAAGCTGATTTGCTTTAGGCGCGCCAAACGAAATTATTTTTACTTCATCATCAGCTTTGCCAGATTGCTTTTTTACTACAGGCATTTTTTTAGGTTCGTAAGTGGGCTTAGCCTTCATAGGCGCTGCTACTATAGACTCCGCAGAGTCGTGTTCAGTGGTAAGTGCAAGCATAACAGCTGATGTATCGGTAGACTTGCTTGGTACGACGACTTTAGGAGCTATAATTTGTTTTGCTACTATTGTATTTCCATCGGCTTGATTTTCTCTTGCTATAACCGGATTCAAGTCTTGGTTATATGCTGTTGCGAGGTTTTTATCTGTTTTTTTCTCGTCATTTGTTACTAAGCTTGTTGAGCCGTCCTCTGGTGAACGTTTCTTTCTAATTACTTTTATTTTTGGCTTTGAACTAATATGTGTGCCGCTTTCATCATTTTTTATTTCTTTTAATTGCGCTTTGCGGTATTTTTCTCGCAGTATTTCAAACTCATTAAAACGTGTTCTTTTCTCTTTTAATGCATAGGCTTCGTTACTGGTAGAGTAAGTTTGTAAAATAGTACTGGAGATCTTTTCAGCCTCTTCTATTCTGCCCATTCTGTTTTTTACAAGGTAGCTAAGCATTAATGCGCGAGAAGATACTCGACCTGTGCTTTCGTAGCGTTTTAAAAGTTCACTGGCTTTGTATAAGTCACTTTTAGCGTAATACAGTGCAGCTAAGCTAATTAACGTAGATGTACGTTGAGAGCTGTGATTAAGTGCTTGCTGGAAGTAGCTTTCTGCATTTTCAAAATCATCAAATTCGATAGCACATAACGCTAAGTTTTCGTAGCTTTCGGCAACGCGAATATAACTTGGTACTTCAATGGCTTTTAAAAATTGATCAGTTGCACGGTCGTATTCATCAATACCACATAAAAATACACCGTAGTTGTTAAGGGTATTAGGATCGTCTGGCTTTATTTCGAGTGCTTTTTGGTAGGCTTTATCTGCTAGCTGATTTTCGCCTACTTGTTGATAGTAATAAGCAAGAGAGTAATGTACTTCAGGTAGGTCAGGAGCAAATGCAGCTGCACGTTCTAAGTTGTATTTGGCTTGAGAGTTATTACCCGTTTTTAGATACTGTAGGGCTAAAGCAATTCGTGTTCGTGCTGCGCCAGTATTATTAATTTTATTTTCGACGACGGGCTTATTACTACCGTTATAACTACTTTCGCTAACACAGCCGCTTATGGCAAGTGTCGATAGTGTTATAGCAAGTATAGATCGCATTACCATATCTCTTCATTTTTAGTCCATGGCACCTATCTTACCTAAAACCTTTTATCTTGCATCATTTATTTGAAAATAAGCAACTTAACCACCCTACATAACTAATTCACATAGGGTGGTTATAGATTATGCTTGGTGGATGTTAACGCTAATTGCGTTATCGTCACGCATTTTCTTTTTAGCTAAACGTTTAGTACGGTCAACTACATCACCTACTAACTGTCCGCAAGCGGCGTCAATGTCGTCACCGCGAGTACGACGCACAATACAGGTAACGCCTGCTGCTTGTAATACTTTTGAAAAACGGTCAATACGGCTATTGCTTGAGCGAGTGTACTCATTACCCGGGAACGGGTTAAACGGAATAAGGTTGACCTTACAAGGTGTGCCTTTTAACGTTTGCACTAATGCATGCGCCTGATCGGTGCTGTCGTTAATGCCATTAAGCATAACGTATTCAACTGTTACGTCTTTATTGGCTTTCGAACCATCGATATAACGACGACATGAGGCTAAAAACTCTTCGATAGGGTACTTTTTATTAACCGGTACTAAAATATCACGCAGTGCGTTATCTGGTGCGTGAAGTGATATAGCCAGTGCTACGTCAATTTTCTCTTTTAGTAAATCAAGTGCGGGTACAACGCCTGAAGTGCTTAATGTTACGCGGCGCTTAGATAAACCAAAGCCCCAATCGTCCATCATTAATTCCATTGCTGGCACTACGTTTTTAAGATTAAGTAAAGGCTCGCCCATACCCATCATTACAACGTTAGTTACTGGGCGCTTTTCACTATGACCATCAAGGCCAATATCTTTAGCTACACGCCAAACTTGGCCAATAATTTCAGATACTTTTAAGTTACGGTTAAAGCCTTGTTGCGCAGTAGAACAAAAAGTACATTCAAGAGCACAACCAACTTGTGATGATACACATAAAGTAGCGCGCTCTTTTTCAGGGATCCAAACGGCTTCTACTTCTTGGCCGCCTTCCAGAATAAGTGCGTACTTAATAGTACCGTCGCTTGCTTGCTGGCGAACGGTGATTTCTGGCGCTACAATTTCGCATTCAGCTTTAAGTTTTTCTTTAAGCTTTTTGTTTACGTTGCTCATATCGTCGAAGTTATCTACGCCAAAATGATAAATCCATTTCATAACCTGGTCACTACGAAACGGCTTTTCACCGAACGATGCAAATAGCTCGCGCATTGCATCTCGGTTTAAATCTAATAAGTTAATCTTTTTTTGCTCGGTCATGAAACAACCTCAATCGGTGACGGTGGAGATAAAATTTACGAGGACGAATTGTACACAATTCACTCACTTTAATCATTAAGTAAAACATTATTAGTTTACTGATTAATACTTTACGTAATGACTAAAAAAGGGCCCGAAAGCCCTTTTCAATATGTTAACGAATTCGAATTAACGAGTACGTGAACAAAGCTCTTCGTCAGCGAAGAAGTAAGCAATTTCGCGAGCAGCAGATTCAACAGCATCAGAACCGTGAACAGCATTTTCGTCGATGCTATCAGCGTAGTCTGCACGTAAAGTGCCAGCTAGTGCTTCAGCAGGGTTAGTAGCACCCATGATTTCACGGTTTTTAAGAACAGCGTTTTCGCCTTCAAGAACTGTAACCATTACTGGACCAGATGTCATGAAAGATACTAAAGCACCGAAGAAAGGACGTTCGCTATGTTCAGCGTAGAAACCTTCAGCTTTCTCTTGTGAAAGGTGAACCATTTTAGCTGCAACGATTTTAAGGCCAGCAGATTCGAAACGGTTGTAGATAGCGCCAATGTGGTTTTTAGCAACTGCATCAGGTTTTACGATTGAAAAAGTACGTTCTAAAGCCATCTTTATGCTCCAATAATTTTAAGTAAAAGTGTGAATATTAACGGGCGCGAATTATACGCGTTTTAAGTGAAAAATCCTAATTTTATTAAAAACCAGTTTGGTTGCAGTTTAGTGATCTCGATCAAACGCAAATTATTGACCGCATTTATACTGCCGCGCTTATAAATTAATTAATCATACAACTGGCTTAAACCCAGTTCGCTGTATGGAGCGCACATGTTACCAGCTATCTCTTCAACGCCTTTTATTCCTGAATTACTATGCCCTGCAGGCAGTTTAAAAAACATGCGCTACGCCTTTGCTTATGGCGCAGATGCGGTTTATGCAGGGCAACCTCGCTATAGTTTGCGAGTGCGTAATAATGAGTTTGACTTAGATACTTTGCAAATAGGTATTGATGAAGCGCACGCGCAAAATAAAAAGTTTTATGTGGTGTCTAATATTGCGCCGCATAACGCGAAAGTTAAATCGTATTTACGTGATATAGAACCTGTTATTGCGATGCAGCCCGATGCGCTGATTATGTCAGACCCTGGTTTAATTATGCTTGTTCGTGAAAAATGGCCAACTATGTCAATTCACTTATCAGTTCAAGCAAATGCGGTAAATTATGCGAGTGTCCAATTTTGGGCAAAGCAGGGGATTGAACGGGTTATTTTATCAAGGGAGCTGTCGCTCGAAGAAATAACTGAAATACGCACACTCTGCCCAGACACCGAACTTGAAGTATTTGTGCACGGCGCACTGTGTATGGCTTATTCGGGGCGTTGTTTGCTCTCTGGTTATATAAACAAACGCGACCCAAACCAAGGCACGTGCACAAATGCGTGTAGGTGGGATTACGATGTAAAACCAGGGGTTGAAAACGAAACGGGTGAGATGGTACATAAAATTGATCCCAAACAGGTTATTCCTACTCTTGGTGAAGGTGCGCCAAGTAACGATGTATTCATGCTTGAAGAGCAAGGCCGCCCTGGTGAGTATATGCCAGCATTTGAGGATGAACATGGCACTTACATTATGAATTCAAAAGATTTACGCGCCGTGCAGTATGTTGAACAGCTAACAAAAATGGGCGTACATAGTTTAAAAATAGAAGGGCGTACTAAATCATTTTATTATGTAGCGCGCACCGCGCAAGTGTATCGTAAAGCAATAGACGACGCGGTTTCGGGTAAACCATTTGATACTAACTTATTTAAAACACTTGAGAATTTAGCACATCGTGGTTATACCGAAGGCTTTTTAAAGCGTCATGCTCACCAAGATTATCAAAACTATGAGTACGGTCACTCTGTATCAACTAAGCAGCAATTTGTGGGTGAAGTACTTGGGCGCTGCGAAAATGGCTTAGTTGAAATAGACGTTAAAAATAAATTTTGTACAGGGCATTCACTCGAACTCATGACACCGCAAGGTAATATTACTTTTGAGCTTGAATACATGCAAAACAAAAAGGGCGAAAGTATTAGCGATGCTAAAGGCTCTGGTCACATTGTAAAAATACCATTAGATGATGCCATTAACTTAGAGCACGCCATTTTAATGCGTAACCTTGAGGATCACCAAGATACCCGTAATCCATTTAAACAAGCTGTTTAGCTACAGCTTAATATAGTTTTTTCAAAAAACTCGGGATTATAAAAACCCCGAGTTTGCGACTTTATTTAAAATAATATTAATTATTTTTCAAGCTGCTTTAGCTTATCTCTTCGCTCTTTACGTTTTTGTTTTAATGTTTTGCTTGCATGTTTTTTAGGTTTTTCTTTACTCATTACAAATAACTCCAATTAAATATATAAAATTAATAAATAAAAATTGAAATAATTTACTCTATATTTCCTCCTTAATATTTATGGCTATTATTTCCCAAAGATAGGATTCCCCAGCTTCTTTATATTCAATAATATGATTTATTTTATGCCCTAAAAGAGCGACCCCAAGAGGAGAGTGAAATGATACGTCACTAATAAAGTGCCTTCGTTGGCTTGGAGGCACTAAAGTTATACGGCGTTTAAAACCGGTGGTTATATTTTTAATAACCACCGTGCTATTAATTTGTACATGCGGATTGAATTTTGACCAAGGCCGCTGTGAATACTCGACTTCTTGTAGCAAATACGCAAGCTTTAACGGTTGTAATAGTACCGCTGCATCTGTGAAGTCATTTTTAGACAGGAAAGGTTTTTTACGCTCGAACAGAAAAGAAAGCACGGACTAATCCCCACAAAAACTAAATCGAATTTAAATATATAAAGGTACAGTGTAACTGCCGAGTGTAAGGGTTACACTCGGCTTAAATTCCGAAGATGGTATTTGTTTTTAGCAGGTATGTGATTAAAGTAAGCATATTATCCTCTTTGTTTAAATCAATCATATTGAGTTAAAAAATAAAGTCAATTGAGTTTTAGGTTAAAAAACATTTTGACGGTAAAATAATAGTTTAATAGCTATCTTTTATGCTTTTATAAACTCGTTTTTTCTCACTAAAGTGTTGTAATGCCTGCGTGTTAATTTCTCACTATGAATTGAAGCTAAACGACTAAACGACTAAACGACTAAATGATTAAGTGCTATTTATGGGATCTATAGTGTCATTTATGCCTGTTTATAATATTTATAGATTAAATATACTGGTGCTGTTGTTTATTAAAGTGTGATTATGTGAAGCTTAAGCTGTTTATTTTATAGAGTGAAATTAGGTGTTGGGTAACACTTTTATAGTGGCCATGTTCTCTATCACTTAACCTTTATGTAATAGTCATTGCATTGAACAATGTTAAATAACCACTTCTTATTCGGGTTCATCAAAGTAAATTATAAAGGGTCTCATTTATATGTGGATAATTTTTGCATTACTCGCCACTATTTTTTTTGGTGCGCGAGGAATAATGTACCAATGGACGTCACAAAAAAAGATTAATCGTAATCTATTATTATTCGGTGTTTTTTTTGTGGGGTTTATAATTAGTGCGCTAGGTACTGTGGTGTTTGAGCACACATGGTACGGCTGGGCTGATATTACTGTTGGGCTCGCTTTAGGTTTTGGATCTTTTGCGGCTAATGGGTTTTTGCACAAAGGGTTTTCGGTTGGGAAAGCGTCTTTAATTAGCATCCTGTCGGGGTTAACGCCTTTATTTGTACTTTTATTTGCCTTTTTATTGTGGCAAGAAACCTTAACTGCTATTCAATTAATCGGCTTTTTTATTATTTTTGGTGGCCTTTATATCATTCGTTATTCAAGCGATATTTCGTTGAATAACCTACAAGGTGCACAATGGGGATTACTCGCTGCACTTGCCTTTGCATTTAATGATTTAATGGGTAAGCAATCAACACTTCTTGAAGCTGATACGTTTGCAACGCTAACGTCTATGTTCGGGTTTGGTAGTTTTCTTTTTGCTGTTAGTTGGTTAGTAAAACGTAAAAAAATGTTAGCAGAGCAAGGCACTTCTCAAGGGTATTGGTCTGCGAGTAAAACATTTTCATGCGGGTTACTGATTGGATTAACAAACGTGGCAGGTATGGTGGCAATAATATCGGCTTTTGCAATTGGTAATACAGGGCTAGTTTCAGCGATTTCAGGTATGAATATTTTAATTATTTTGTTGTACTCACGCATCGTTCTAAAAGAGTCTTTTACACGCCAAGAAGTTATAGGATTAACAACGGCATTTTTAGGTGTAATTGTACTAAGGCTTAGTTTTTAAAGTTTAGCTAACTTAAAGTTTTGTTGTTGAAAATAATTCCGTTTAAGTGCTAAAGGCATACGCTGCTACACTTTAGAAAAGTGTTGCAGTGTATGCTCTATAAGTAATCGCACACGATAAGGGATTTGTTTTCTGTCGCGATAAAGCATAGAAAAAGGCTGCCCTTCGCTTTGCCAGTCAGGAAGAATACGTTTGAGGCTTCCGGTTTCAATAAGTGGTAAAGCTATATAATCAGGAATGTAGCTAATACCCACACCAGACTCAACGGCTTGTTTCATCATTTGAATTTCATCAACTTCTAATCGAACATGTGTGTTTGGATTAAAACTGTACTCTTCACTCGTTTGCTGATTTTTTAATTGCCACGGTACCAACCCAACGCACGTAACTTTTGGTTGCTCTTCTAATTGCTTAGGATGAGTGATGGATTGATAATCATGACTTAAGTGAGTACATAATATATTGTGAGTAAGCTTAAGCTCCCTAATAACCCAATTATCAATAGCAGGATTTCTTACTCTAAACGCTATATCAATCCCTTTTTTTTCAATATCAATAAGGTTATTTGAAAAGCGTAAATCTAATTGAATTTCGGGATACTGTAGTAAAAAATCACAAAAAATAGCACTTAAAAAATGTTTACCCATGTAAATGGGGGCAGAGATCCTAATTTTCCCTTTAGGTTGGTCTTTCTCATCACAAAGTGCTTGCTCTATGCACTCTACTTCATCGAACAGTTTACGATAGCGATCGTAATATAACTCGCCAGTATGCGTAAGTGTTACCCGATGGGCATCTCGATTTAATAGCGTTAATTGAAGAGCTTGCTCTAATAGGCGTATTCTACGGCTCAAAGTTGATAGTGACATATCAAGGTCTGCTGATGCTTTTTTAAAGCTACCTAGTTTTACTATGGTGCAAAAGTAACGTAAATCATCGAGAGAATAATGAGCTGCCATCAGAACTACTTTATTGTTTAGGAGGTAGACAATATTAACAGCGGCGCTTTAAAATTTCATTAGAGATTGAGAGGGGATTACCGAAAGGCTGAGGTTATGTAATTAAATTATATCTGTTATGAGTAATATAAAGAAGAATATTGCCTGGGATATTATTGATCAAGTTCAGCATTGCAAAAGCTAGCTGTGTATCGCTTTCGCCTAATAATAGGTAATTAGTAACTGAACCCTTAAAAAAGCATAAGACATTACTGTGTCTATAGTGATAGTGGGTGCGGTAGTATCCATTAAGTTACGAGATAAGTGCTGTAACACCAATTGAATATAGTATATGGCGATTATGTAATTGTTTAAATAGAAGGGGCAGTTAAAAGTATTAATTAATAGAATCTCATTTTATCAACTCTCGTTTTTAATCCTAAATAAAATCGAAGCAAAGCTAACGTGAGTAATATAGCGGGTACGAGTATTATAAAAGACTCATACGTAATTTCACTTCAAAAAGTCTCACCTAACTTCCATATCAATACTTTAAACGTATTGTGCAATATTTTAATGGGCATCAAATTTCAATTTATTCTTAAATACCAACGAGCTAGTAAATCACCGTGGGAAGATAACCCAAGTATATTGTTGTTTGTTGATAGGCATTTTTTAGCCGTTTTTTGAAGGCAATTCTGATTTTCAGGGCGATATTAAGAAGGTGTTGAAGTGGTTAGTTTTTTTACTTATGTACACTGACCAAATTAATTATGCCGATATAAGACTTAACGCTTTGGTAACAATTGTGAAAAATCGAAAGTTACAATTTATGTAAACAAATGGTTACGTTGATATCGTTATCCCTTATTGGTGGTTTTCCATTTATTTAATATTGGTAACCTGTCTATGACCTAATAAATTAGGTACATCCAAGCGTTTTGATAAATAATATAAGTATCATAAATGATTTATCTTACATAATTAACTTGCTTAATCTATTTGTTAAATCAATACAAAAGGATTGTTTATGCACTTATTTTGCCTTGTTTACTATTTTCACCCAAACTTTGATCTTCTATTCAAAAAAAGCATAAACTTTTGTTCTAGGAAATAGGTACAAACCTAAGTCCTAAGTATTTACTAATTTATATTTATGCGAGGAATGTTATGAAAGTAAAAATCTTATCTGCAGTAATAGCAAGTACGCTTTTAATTGGTTGCGTTATCCCTGTCGTTGAGGCTTCTCAATCGGCCATTAAAAGTATTGAAACAAATCGAACAGTTACTAAAGTTAGGACGGGAATGCTGAGCAGTGGCTCATCAATCATAACGACTAGTTATGAGGGGACAGTAGCTGCTTTTAATTTTAATGGACAAAAATTATGGGAAAATGAACTCTCGGGTTTTATGAACCATGATATTTGGGTTCAAGATATTAATGGTGATGGACTTGTAGAAGTATTTGCTGCGAATGCAGATGGTAATGTTTACTGTATTAATAGTGATGGTTCTTTAAAGTGGACGTTTGGACTTAATGAAGTTCCTATGAACTCTGTAACTGTAATCTCTGATGCAGATAACAAGTATGTTGTTGCAGGTGGCTATGATAAAAACTTGTATTATATATCTACTGATGGTGAATTATTAAAAACTATTGAATCAAAAACATACTCAGAAGAAGGTGTTTTTGGTGATGGCGTAAAACCTGAAGCGGGTACTCACACAGTGAATTTTGTACGCCCTATAAAATCTAGTGATGGTACTGAAAAGCTGGTTGTTTTAGGAACAAATAATAGCCTTCAAAGTTCTGGCCGCTTTTATATCTTTGAACCATTTGCTGACTTACCGAGCGAAAAAAGTAAAGTATTAATCAAAAAAGGCATAGGCGATCTGCGTACAGTCGATTTTGATAATGATGGTAATGATGAGCTAACTATAGGTAATAGCGCTATGATAGGAGATGCCGCTATCTCAGTTATGGACTTAAGTGATCTTTCGCAAAAGAAAAGTCAAATAAATGATATAGCAGGACAAATCGACCGTTTTGGATACCGTGTCGCTCAAACTGAAGTCGTTATTAATGAAGGTATTTCGACGTACTTAACACTTTTTGGATCGAGAATACTTCTAACCCCAGAGTCATTTGATGTGAATGATTCGGAAATACTAGCCAGTAAGTATTCATATTATGATATCTGGAAAGACAAGGGTTCAAATAAAATTTTACTTGCAAGTGCTCAAAGTGGAGGTAGCCAAGTACACATAATTGATACATCTAACCCAGATTGGAAAAATGCCTATAAAGAGCTAGAGCCGCAAGGCAAGCTGGCAGCTATACAGAACAATACTAGAACAATTGAAAGGCAACTATCATCTTTTCAAAAGCCGATTCGCGAACGTGAACCTTTACCCGTTTACTTTATTTCAGAGAGTCGTAATGATATTCCAGATACAATTGAAAGAAGTGAGTCTTTGTATGATTCACCTGTATTTTTAAATTACTCGTCCTCAGCAAATGTAGAGAACTGGGATAGAAGTGAAATACTTGCTGATAACCCGAAGTACCGTGATAAAAGAGATGGCCGTAAAAATTATACATTATCACCTGAAGAAATGTTTAATCAGCTTTCAGATGGCTATGAAAATAGCGATGGGATATCACAATGGGCAGGTCATGGAAATGATCCGTACATGATTAGTTTAGCCACTATGAAAAGAATTATAAGTAGTGGAGAAGGCAAAAAGACAGTCAATATATACCCGGAGGTCGAAGGGCATGGAGAGGCATTTTATAAAGTACTAAATGATCACTTTTATCCTTTAGCCAAATTTAGTAGTGAAAACAACGCTAATTTATTTATGCGAAATAAACATACATTTTGGCAGTCCACTATATATGCTCCGGAATGGTTGGAATTAAGATCTGGACGTTTAGCTGATGCTTTTGTTCCTGCAATGGAAGAAACAACAGATAAATCAATGGAAATAAGTGTGGCAGGGAGAATGGGTCTTTGGGCGGCTGGTTCTGTCGATGATTGGGGTGAGAGGTATGCGAGAGATAACCCTAGTTTTGACCGATTACGTCAACACTCTCATCAAATGGTTCCTAATCATGCGCTTAGACAAATAATCTATAAATTAGCGTCAGGTGCACGTTATATTAATAACTTCGGCTTTAATCAAGAATACATGAGTCTTGCTTGGGAGCTAATTGGTAAAGGAGCGCTTTATGTTCCTAAACGTGATGAGCTATTAAGTTTATCGCCAGTTCACATCAGTATGAAAGAGCCAGACCCTGTTTATAGAGAAACATCAAATAATGTGAAATGGACTACGTTTTATGATGAAGAGAAAGAATCTGTGCCATATGTATTTAGTCGCCTAAATGGCACGTGGCCAGGTGCAAAAACGTTGCCGTGGGATTATTCTAGTTATGCTGCTGATACGAAAGAAAGACGATTAGATTTTATACCAAAATTTCCTAAAGGATTAGTTTTAATCACACCGGTTCAGCAAGGTAAATTTAAAGATGAAGGTACAGTTAGAGGCGCATTGGCTGATAATATGCACCCTATCTATAAAAATATTATGAAGGAATATATTACTGACGGTAAAAGTTACTTCGATCCTAATGGGGAAAATGTAATGGCTGCTGATAGCATTCAATATAAACAAATTAGGGATAAGATTGAAGAAAAATCTAACCTTCTGCCAATGACTGTATCAGGAGAAACTGCATGGGTTGTTGCTCAGTCAGACAAAAAACACTTAAGGCTTACACTTGTTGATAGTGGATACTTAAATCCAGGTGATAAAATTGCTAAGGTGAAATTTAACTCAGTTACACCTGAAACGATAGTAGATATTCTATCAGGTGAAATATTCTCTCCGGATTCAAATGGAGTAGTTGAAATTCCAGTTTTAGCTGGTGCATTTAGATTTATTGATGTGAAAATTACTGAGGATATTAGAAACACCGAAAGTACGTCAATGTAAATACAGCGTTTAATATATGGCGCAGGATTAATATTTATTAGTCCTGCGCTATTTATTTGACATTTTATAAGTCTTGTAAAGTGTTGCTGATAATCAATTAAGTAAGCCGAAATACACTACATCCTCTAATACAAAAATGGTATTTGCCTCTAAAGTTAACTCAAATTTCTTTTCATTTCATAGCGTCTCTTAAGTCTGATGAGACACATGATAAAACCTCTAATTAGGTAGTCAAATTAACTTTGTTACTTCAGGAGCAGCATAAATTCCAAACATGCTTTACACTTTAGTTTGTCCATAGAGTCATTTTCTTTTTGTTGCCTACACCATTATAGATAAAGAGCGTGAGCAGCACGGGAAGCTTTGTTCTATTTTTACTTATTTATACTAGGTGTAGTTTGTAGAATAGCGCAGTAGTAGTGACTTAGTAATAGTGATTGGGCCCTACTGAGTTATAAGCCTCATACGCGACTCCATTGCTCCTAGATAGAACGAGCTTTAACCCTGAAAGTCCCTAGATTATTACATCAGGTTATGTAATAAAATACATTTATTAAAAGCCAAAAAAGCCACTCAAATTATGAGTGACTTTGATTTGACATACACACTTGTTTAAATCTTACGATTTAATTTTTTACCACCATACAGCGTATAACGTTGTTAGGATTATTACGACACCTAGAGCGGCTATGTTAAAGTTAGTCTCAGTTGCAAAGCTTATCTCTTTTAAATTTACGCTTCCGTTAGTGCCTTTATCTTTTATTAACAAAGAGACAATTACACAGATAACTAGGCATAATAAAAAGACAATTCCAACGCGATCCATAAAAGGGAGTTCAGGGTATGCGAATTTTAAAATCAGGGAAAATAATGCGGAGCCAACACCTGCAGCTAACGCGCCAGCTGAGCTCGCTTTTGACCAAAACATTCCCATTAAAAATATTACAACAATACCCGGAGTGAAAAACCCTGTAAATTCTTGTATATATTGAAAGGCTTGATCAAATTTACCTAATAGCGGCTCTGCCACTATTAAAGCAATAATTAATGAAACCAAAGCGGTTAATCGACCTACTTTCACATAGTGTTTTTGAGTTTTTCCCGGCTGAAGTTTTGAATAAATATCCATCGTGAAGATAGTCGATATACTATTTGTCATCGATGCTAAAGATGAAACGACAGCGGCGACTAGAGCAGCAAAAACAAGTCCTTTAATACCCGATGGCATTAATTCCATCATTGATGGGTAGGCTTGATCTGGTGAACTTAACTGTGGGTGTAACACAACTGCGGCAATCCCTGGTAGTACAACTATTATTGGCATTAGTAGTTTTAGATATGCGGCAAATGCAATGCCTTTTTGGGCTTCCTTAATACTTTTTGCTGCTAAAGCTCTTTGAATAATATATTGATTAAACCCCCAGTAACTAAGGTTCATTATCCACATGCCACCAACTAAAACAGAGATACCAGGTAAACTCATATAATTACTGTTATCTGGGCTTAAAATCATATCAAAGTGATTAGGTAGCTGCTCAGTTAAAATACCGAACCCTGCAAGCACACCTTGCCCGCTAGATACTTCATCTAATGCCAAATAAACTAAGAATAGGCCACCGAATACCAAAAGGACTACCTGTAATATATCGGTGTAAGCAACTGCTTTTAGGCCTCCATATAAAGAGTATGCTACTGAGAATAGCGCTAAAAAAATCATGCCGTACATCCAATCAACACCTGCAACTGTTTCTATTGCAAGCCCGCCTAACCATAACACAGCCGTTAAATTAACAAACACATACACGGCAAGCCAAAAAAGAGCTAAAACAGTTTTAACTTTACTGTCGAAGCGCTGTTCAAGATATTGGGGCATAGTAAAAATTTTATTTTCTAAAAAAATAGGCAGCATATACTTGCCTACAATTAATAGTGTTATTGCAGCCATCCATTCATACGATGCGATAGCCATACCTATTGCAAAACCAGAGCCTGACATTCCAATAATCTGTTCTGCAGATATATTTGATGCAATTAATGATGCACCAATTGCCCACCAAGGAAGGGACTTAGAGGCTAAAAAATAATCTTCAGTGTTTTTTTGTTTCTGCTTGCTTTCTCTTGATATCCATAACGCGAGTATTAGTAGTCCTAATACATAAGCTACAAACACACTAGAATCGAGTATGTCTAATTTCATTAACTTTCCTCATAATTTGTATTTTAAAATATAAAAACGATTAGGATAGCGTTATCCTTTTTGTTTTGGAGTTTGCCTTTTATATTTTTAAGTAAATACAATGTTTTAGTAATTAGATTATTTATATCGCTGATTTTTATAAGTATAGTAACAAGATTAAAAGAGATATCCGTAAGCGAAGTAGGGGTGGATTTCAGCTAGTAAACTGTTTTATATCATGAAATAACTAATTAAATTAGTTTGAATAAGCGTAAGTTGACTACTTTTAAATAGCCGAGATTAACTACCTATAGTCAACCTCGGCATGTTTAAAATTTATTACTTACGAGCTTTAATTTTATCTATCTTAGCTTGTAGTGAAAATACTAATTTTGGGTATTTATCTGCCACATTGTGTTGCTCATTTCTGTCTTTTGATAAATCAAATAACTGTGACTTAGTTTTTAAACCATTTTCAATTGCGGTTTTATTTGCAAGCCAGTCGGGAGTAGTCCCATTAAATGGCGCTATGTATTTCCAATTTCCACTGCGAATTGCCAAAGTAAATGACTCTTCAAGCATTTCTGTACGTCCGCTCTCTTTAGCATCTAAAAAAGCTGGCAACATATTTTCACTATCAATCGCTTCGCTTTCATCTAGCTTAACACCGGCTAATTCAGCGAGTGATTTATAAATATCTATATGGCTAACTAATGCATTACTATCCCCGTTGTTTTTAATTCCTTTAGGGTAAGTAATAATCATAGGTACACGTGTTCCGGCTTCATATGCACTATATTTTCCACCTCTATAACCTGCCGCTGGGTCATGATCTCCTCGTAGCTCTTCGGCTTGGTCTGCATAGCCATCATCCATTACAGGGCCGTTATCACTAGAAAATATAATAAGCGTGTTATCATATAAATCTTGTTTTTTTAACTCATCAATAATCTGTCCTGACATCCAATCCATTTGCAATATTGCATCACCCCTTGGCCCCATTCCTGATTTATTGGCAAACATCTTATTTGGAACTCTAGGTACGTGAATATCACTGAATGGAAAAAACAGCATAAACGATTCACCTTTATTATCATTAATAAAATCAATAGCTTTTTTAGTGAAAATGTGAGGAAACTCTTCATCTTTCCACTCAGCAGACTTTCCGCCAGCCATCCAACCAATGCGACTAACACCATCAACAATGGTATTGCTATGTTGAAGATCTGCTGACATTTTAAGTAGCTCAGGATGCTCTGTACCGACAGGGCGGTTCCCTATACGCTTTTCATAGGAAATCGTTATTGGGTCATTCGGGTCTAGATTAACTACGTGATGATTTTCTAAAAATACAGTGGGTACTCGATCTGCAGTCGCAGGGATTAAAAAGCTATAATCAAATCCTAGCTCTATCGGCCCTGGCTTTACAGCTTTATTCCAGTCGACAAAACCATCGCCTAGTCCCAAGTGCCATTTACCAACGACACCCGTTTTATAGCCTGCTTTTTGCAACATTTTAGGCAGAGTAGGCTTGTTATGATCAATGATAAGCGGTGCGTCGCCCGGTAAAATTGCAGCATTATTACGAAAAGCATACTGGCCAGTTAACATTGAATAACGCGACGGTGTACAGGTTGCGGCAGAACTGTGTGCATCGGTAAAGCGAATCCCCTCAGCTGCTAATGCATCAATATTAGGGGTTTGAGCTTGCTTCATTCCGTAACTACTTAAATCCCCATAACCAAGGTCGTCTACATAAAATATTACAATATTCGGCTTATCATTAAGTGAGCTCACTTTATTTTTGTTTTCTTTTAGCTCTATACTATTATCTGTCAGTTCTGCGTGAGCACTTGTTGCCAAGGATAAAGTCAATACAGTAAAAAAGTATAAGTAATTAATTTTAAAGTTCATAAATACCTTCAATTTGATATAAATGGGCAGAAACTCCTACCCATTTAGAAAAGTGATATATTTCTATATATTTGTAATTAGAATGAAGCTCTAATACCTATTCTATATTGGCGACCAGTTCGATATTCTGAAATCGTCCGACTAGTATCAACTGAGTTATTAAGGGCATTACCTTCGTCATACACTTCGCCATCAATTATATAATTCCTACTTGTTAGAAAAGTTCTGTTTGTTTCGTCTGTGAGGTTAAGCGCCTGGAAGCTAAGGGTAAAATGATCATTAATTTTATAAGTTGAGCTAAAATCCAACTTACTTGTTGAATCTAACCACGCAACACCTTGGCCAAATGCAAAGTTATCGTTTACAAGTTGTACAGAACTATAACGATGTGCAAGGCGCAGCATTAAATCGTCTTTCTCCCAAAAAACAGTTGTATTAGCTGAATGTTTTGGCGTGTAAGCTTGAGGTAAAGGTGTTATTGAAACACCCGAAACGGCACTAACTTCAATGTCTTTCTCTGACTCTGCGTATGTATAATTTACGCTTAAGCCTAGGCCTGATAATGCACCAGGTAGAAAATCATAGTTTTGTGTATAGTTTACTTCAATGCCTTGAGTTGTCGCCCCTTTACCATTTCTCACGGTTGCTAATTTTACAGTGTGACAATTAGCTGTTAATGAGTCTTGCAATTCAATGTGAGCAACTCTATCAGGCATACAAGTATTACCGCTTTCATCTAAAGGTGTGCCTGGTGTTTCTTCATATTGATTAAGTTGAGCATTTTGCGTATCAGGAATAGGATTACCGTCGGCATCCTCTTTTAATGTTGGCTCTACGAGTACATCATAGATTGAGTCGACTGACGACAAGTCGTAGTCTGTTCGGATATCCTTCCAAATATAGGTTTCGGTTATATTCTCTTCAAAATTTGTCATGTCCTTGTGAAAAAATGCAACAGAAACTAAACCAGAGTTGTTAAAGTACCATTCAAAAGAAAGATCTAAGTTAGTAGATTCTAGAGGTTTTAGAGCTACATTATTCGCTTTGCCTATTCCCCAAGCACTAACGTATTTTTCATCAATGTTAGCCCCTGGCGTAGTCGAGTCGAAAGTAGGACGAGACATTGTTTTTGAAACTGAGAAACGACCGATGAAGTCGTCACTAAATTTATAATTTAGATTTAAACTAGGAAGAAAAATATCGTTGCTAGCCGAGCCTTTTGCGCGTTTAGAGCGAAGACCTGCTTTGAAACCTAGAGGTTGGCCTGTTACAGGGTCAATAAACTCATCGATAGTCGAGCGGTCAAGCCATGCTGCTAAATCAGGATTTTCCGTTGAGCGTCCATCTAATGATGATACGCCATTATTAAGTACGTGTTGAACGCTACCATCGTCGTTGTAGACTACTTGTAAAATATAGTTAGGGTTGCTTGAATTTAAAGCCGATGGTGCTAGATAAGTATCACCATCACGATTAACAAAATCAGGGAAAGTAGATGGATCATTCATGTCATAGTTATACATAAGCTGCCATGCTGCACAAGAGCCTGAAGCTGGAAGGTTTGATGGTGTTTGAGTTACATCATCATTAGGGTACTGAGGTTCAAAATCACATACAGGCAAATTACCATTAGCTAGCCCACGGTTATAGATTAAATCGTAGAAGTCGTAAAGAATCGGCGTTTTTTGGAACTGAACTTTATTAAACGCCTCTGCGTTGGTTTCTGTCTTTACGTAGCGAAGACCAAGGTTACCGGTTAGACGTCCATCAAAGTATTCAAAATTAATTTTGCCATAAAGTGCATTTACTTCTTGCTCAATAATTCTTGATGCAGATTCATCAGGTTGTGGCTTTACATCTAAACCCGACTCACTATCGGTTGCTAAAGCAAGCGCTTTGAATGGGTCTACTATTCCCCATCCATCTAAAAAGTGGACTTGATTAGGATCTGCAATACCATCCATAAAGTTATTTACAGGAAAATCATTGGATACTAATAGATCGGCCATCGTTATATCTGTTAGGCCTCCGATACTTAGCTCGTCTCCATTAGCGTCAACTACTACCGAGTTGTTTAGAATTTTAGTTGTAAGGGAGTAAACATCTTTAACTCTCTTTGAATACTTTCCTCCAAACTCAACCTTAGTAACGCCCAAATAATCTACATTCCAGTCAAAATCTAAGAATAGAGACTTATTGGTATCTGAATTATGATCCTCATCATTAGATACATTCCCTACTCGAAAGTTTTGAATGTCGAGTGGATTTGTTCTTCCTGGTGCTAAACCAAAAGATGGGTCGGTGATGCCATCAGGAAATTGGATAAAGCCTTTATTAGCGATAATTTGACAGCTACCACTTGAGCAATCGTAACCTTGCGGCTGTAAAGTTACTTCATTTGGATCATTTGATGTTATTGGTAATTTATTTGTCTTAGATTTACCTGCTAACATAACTCTAGCGTTAGGGAGCGAGTCTTGGCTTGTTTTAGAATAACCAGCTATTAGTTTACCAGAAAAGTTATCTGTAAAATGATGGTCTATGCTAAGTGTTCCGATATTGTTCTTAATTTCAGAGCCACCTTTAAGGCGAAATACTCGACCGCGATTTGAACGATCAAGGCGCTTAACCAATGTATGATTCTCATTGTTTATGGTCCACCAATCCTCTTGAGGATCACTATTTTTATTTTTTAAGTTTGATAAAATTTGCAGATCATATTGATGATTATCTAATATAACCTCCTGATTAGAATGGGTAAGATCTAATTGGATGTCGGTATCAGCAGTTGGTTGATACTGTAACCCTAAGGTTATAGATTGCCTATCTTGTTTATCTAAATTTAAACCGTAACTTTGTGAACTTTGAGATAAAAACTCACTTTCTTCTGTAATAATTTGTCCTGTCGAAAAATCTCTAGCTTTACCTGCTTTAGCACTATGAATCTCATCATCCCAACTAGCACTATACTCATCTCTTCGAGTATTTTGAGTTTCATCAGCGAAAGTGAAAATAACACCTAGTGAGTCATCAAGGTATTTATCTGAAAAAGAAGCGGAGACTTTTCGGTTTGCATCTTCAGAGTAATCGTTATAACGACCTTGAAGTTCTATACTGCGTATCGGCTTTTTTAAAGATAATGGTTTAATGGTTTTCAATACAACGTTTGCACCCAGAGAGCCTTCATCTTGGTCTGCTGATGCTGTCTTTTGCACTTCAATAGACGATAGAATATCAGAGGAAAATGAACTTAAATCAACACCTTGCTCTGCTGATGCATTAGAACCTGATCCTGAAAGCCCGCTTGTTAGGGTAACTCCGTTCATTGAAATATTATTTAAATTAGAATTAGCACCACGGACCGATATTTTAGTACCTTCACCATTAGACTCCTGAACTGTAACCCCTGTAACACGAGAGAGAGCATCTGCAATATTTTGGTCTGTTGACTTACCAACATCCTCAGCATGGATTGAATCTGTAACACCTTCAGAGAATCTTTTATTATTCATTGCTCGCTGCAAGCTGCCTCTAAATCCAGTTACAGTGATAACCTCAACGTCAGATTCTTTTTTATCGACTTTCTTTTTTTCATCGGTGTTTTCTTCAGCTACAGAGATACCTGAAACAAAGGTGCAGATTAGTGCCGCTGATATGGCATTTAATTTAAAGTGACTTTTCATCTTAGTTACCCATTAACCATTATTGTATTGTGTGTGATCGCCTTACCTTATCGATTGAACATCAACCAAATCGAAAGGGGATTGCGTTGTCCTTACTTGGGTCCTAATCGTAACGTACAAGCTTAAGCTTTTCCAATAGTATTTAACAATTGTGGTCAATAAATAACAACTAATACACAATAACAGTTGTTTAATGGTGGTTTTAGAGGTGTTTATAAGTGCTTTTGTTAATGGCTTGTTTTGGGTGGTTTGGGGATAGCGTTACCATTTTTGTTGATTTGTTTTATTAATGTATTAATATGAAGCCTAAAAATTAATCTCCTTGATTTTTAGCTAGGATTTTAATATTTCTATTTAAAAGCTGTTACTGGTTATTTCACACATATAATTTGAGGTTATTCGAATGTTACCAAATAAACTTTTAGTATTGGGGTTATTTAGTATTGGGATTTTCAACACTTTTTATTCGGATGCCTATGCAAAAGAGGCGCAAAATAGTGCGGAAAAACCAAATATTGTTTTGTTTTATGTTGATGACCTTGGGTGGGGAGATTTAAGTAGTTATGGTGCTACTGAGGTCAACACTCCAAACATCGATGCGTTAGCGAAAAATGGTATTAGATTCACTGATGCGCATAGCTCTGCAGCAACATGCTCTCCATCAAGATATTCATTACTGACCGGTGAGCATGCTTTTAGAAAAAACATTCGCATACTTAAAGGTGATGCCCCGCTAGTTATTTCTGAAGTACAAAAAACATTACCAAAAATGCTGCAAACAGCAGGGTATCGAACAGGTATTGTTGGTAAATGGCATTTAGGCCTCGGTGATGGCAATACGCCAGTAAATTGGAATGAAAAAGTTAAGCCTGGCCCACTAGAAGTTGGATTTGACTATAGTTTTCTGATTCCAGCGACAGGAGATAGGGTCCCTTCTGTTTTTCTTGAAAATCATGATGTTGTGAATTTAGAAAAATCAGATCCATTGTTTGTGAATTATCAAAAAAAAATAGGTACGCGACCTACAGGCTATGAAAACCCAGAGCTATTAAAGCAAGGAGCCGATGAGCAGCACAACAAAAGTATTATTAATGGTGTAAGTCGTATTGGCTGGATGCAAGGGGGAAAGTCTGCACAGTGGCGCGATGAAGAATTTAATACAGTCTTATCAGATAAAGCAAAGCAATTCATTTCAAAATCAAGTCAACAGCCATTTTTTTTACTTTTCTCGTTTCATGATATTCATGTGCCTCGCTTACCCAATAAAATGTTTAGAGGTAAAACGAATATGGGTGTGAGGGGGGACTCAATCGTACAAATGGATTGGACCACAGGCCAAGTGGTGGAAAAACTCAGGGAGTTAAATTTACTAGATAATACTTTGATTATTTTTACTAGCGATAATGGTGCTGTTTTAACAGATGGTTATGATGACGAGGCATTAAAGCGCATTGGAACCCATAAGCAAAATGGCCCATACCGTGGTGGTAAGTACAGTATTTACGAAGCTGGAACGCGTATTCCATTTATTGTTCACCATCCTAACAGAGTTAAACCGGGGGTGAGTAATTCTCTATTTAGCCAAATTGATTTATACGCATCAATAGCTGAATTATTAGGAGTACCTCTTGAGGAAACAGAGGCGATTGATAGCCAAAATCAATTATTACCACTTTTTGATGCAAGTAAATTGGCTCGTACAACCTTAGTGCAAGAAACCCCACATGCAAAAGGTTTAAGAGAGAACAGTTGGAAGTACATTAGGCCTGCAAAAAAAATTGCAAGCTGGGTTAAAACAAAAAAAAATATAGACCCAGGTACCTCAAAAGCGCCTCAATTATTTGATCTTGATACCGACCCATCTGAACTACACAATCTTGCGGCTAAACACCCAGATAAAGTTAAGTTACTGGAACAAAAGCTTCAAGATATTGAACTTCAATCTATCCGTTTAAAGAGTCTAAAATGAAATCTTATAAATATGCAGTTACGGCATTAGTATTGATTTGCGCTGCTATTATTAACAAAGCAGACGCACAGCATGTTGGTGATAGTAATAAACCAAATATAATTTGGTTGGTACTGGAGGATATTTCTTTAGATCTATCTGTATATGGTACTCCAGAAGTTAAAACACCTAACCTAGATAGGCTTGCAAACGAGGGGATTCGTTATAATCACGCATACGCCACTGCGGCAGTTTGTTCTACCGCACGTTCTGCTTTTTTTACTGGTATGCATGCAACAAGCATAGGTGCGCAAAACCATAGAAGTCATTTAGATGATGGTTATTATTTACCAGAAAATATTAAAATGACTTCACAATTTATGCGTGAAGTTGGTTATGTAAACTTATTAATGGGCCCTAAACAAAAAACGGATTTTAACTTTTCTACCACTATAAATGCTTTTGATGCGCAAGATGGCGAAGTTAAATACTCTGGAGGCGCTTATACGCATGCCCCTACCGATCTTAAGCTTTTAGAGCGCCCCGCATGGCAGACTTATATAAAAGAGTATTCCGGGCAGCCATTTTTTGCACAAATTAATTATAGCGAAACCCACCGTACTTTTATTGCAGATAAAAACAATCCTATCGATCCCTCAAAAGTTAAAATTCCGAGTTATTACCCTGATCATGATATTACGCGCCGAGATTGGGCACTTTACTTAGAAACAATACAAACTGTAGATCAAAAGGTCGGTAATTTATTTTCTGAGCTTGAAAAAGCCGGTGTAATAGACAATACAATTGTCTTTATTTTTGGAGATCATGGGCGTGCAATGCTGCGTGATAAACAGTGGTTATACGATGGTGGGTTAAGAGTGCCTCTTATTGTTTGGGGTAAAGGTATTGAGTCTAATCAAGTTAATAATGAGCTAGTTAGCTTAATTGATGTTATGCCTACAACGCTTGATTTGGTGGGCTTAAAGGTTCCTGACTACGTAGAAGGGCATATATTTTTAGGAAAAAACAAACAAAAAAGAGATTATATTTATGCTCATAAAGATAGAACCGACGAGACAGATGACAGAGTACGGGCTGTGCGAGATCTTCGTTTTAAGTATATTAAAAACTTTTATCCCGAAAAACCATATAACGACTTCAATGCCTACAAGCATCTACAATATCCTGTATTGGCGCTTATGGAATCAATGCATGCTAAAAAGCTATTAACTCACGAACAAGCATTATTTTTTGCACCCAATAGACCTCCAGAGGAGCTCTACGATACAATTAATGACGCTGATGAAGTGCATAATTTAGCACTAAATAAAGATTATGCTGAGCAACTACTTGTAATGCGCAGTGAGCTTGAACGCTGGCAGAAAGAAACTAATGATCAAGGGATGATTGATGAAACGCCAGAAGTGAAAGCATATTGGGATAATTTTTTTAAAAAGCATTACCTTACCCAAATGAAAATAAGAGGCTTATCGGAAGATATTACTCCTGATGACTATTTAATTTATTGGGATGAATTTTTAACTGCTCATGGCAAGTAGATAAACTACTTTTATAAATTTAATCACATAAATGAATGAGTTTATAAGCATCTTTTTAAGTGGCTCCTAAAGCGAGCCACAGCCTAACCTTAGTTCTTTTAATGGGCTACTTATTGGCAGCGTGCTACTTTCAGCTGTTTAGCACTGCATAATATATGTGTAGTTTAGAGCCCATCATCGTTTTTTAAAGTAGAGCCCATAATGATAAATATAAAAAACAGCCTTTTTGTTGTTCTTTTTTTATGCAGCTGTTTTTCAGCGGTTGCAAATGATGAGTGCCAGTCTTGCCATCAACAACAAACCTACGATTGGAAGCAGTCAGACCATGCAAGTTCAATGGCTTTAGCCAATAAAGATACCGTGCTTGGTGATTTTAGTAATATAACCGCGACCCACTTTTCTCAAAAAGCCGTGTTTTATAAAGAAAAAGAGGCCTTTTTAATTGATTTGACCGAGCAAGGTACAAAAAAAACGTACACCGTAAG